>CALMGN010000030.1 GCA_937863605.1 uncultured Anaerolineaceae bacterium | reverse complement strand
CCGCCTGTCTCCTTTCCCTGAGTCACCGATGCAATTTTCTTTGAATGGCTTTAGATTCCGTTTGAATGTGGGATCAGTTTGAAAGTGGTTAGAAATTGTTTGTTTTTGGTTTCCTCCTTAAACAAAAACCAGCCCAATTGAGGGCCGGTTTCGCCACTTGCTCCCCGATAGGTCAGCCTGGCTGTCCAGGCTCGGCGACCAGGGTCTTTGGCAAGACCCATCGGATCATCGCATCCCCACTTCTTTCGATGTTTGCGTAGACGAGGAAATAATTATCTTCCGAGAGGCAGTTCTCCCCTTATCTCAGATGAATATATAATACCCGGTTTGCCACTGGTTTGGCAATACGTACGAATACCTATTTTTTGTCACTATTTTTCTACGTAGTCAGGCGCATTGCGGATATACAGGGTACAGGATCGGTTATTTTACCCGCTGCCAGCTCTTCCAGCCTTGAGCTGCGCCTGCAGCGCCTGCAGCGCATCCCATTGACCGGCTGCGGCCAGTTTGGCCTGCTCGGGCCAGCTTCCCGGATTGGAGATGCGGTTCCCGGCAGCGGTCAGGGCGCGCTTGAGCTCGTCGGGGGTGGCTTTGGCAAGCTGCTCCAGGCGGTGGATGCCGGCAGACTTGAGCACCCCCGCGACCTTGGTCCCAATGCCCTCGATCACAGTCAGATCATCCGGGGCGGGCAGGGTGCCGGTCGGCAGGGTGTCCGGCAGCAGGATGGCGCGCTCAGGCGTCCGGTCGGTACCCGCCGGAGCCGGCGGAAGGCGTACGCCATACGTTGGCCAGCGCCGGCAGCGCAGGACTAAGGTTAAAACACCTGCCAGGAAGAGAATCAGCGCGGTGAAAGCGCCGTAGGGGACATTCGAGCGGGAATCATCATCCATCATGAAGGCTCCTTTCGCGGTACATCCATTATAGTGAAGAATGCGCGGTTCAGGGAAGGGAATTCCCCGGGAGTAGCTGGTTGTCATCCTGAGGAGCGAAGCGACCGAAGGATCTGAATGAATCGGAGAGATCCTTCACTTCGTTCAGGATGACAATGCTGGGGTGTTCCGGATGACAACGAAGGAGCGGGCGGACACGCGGGTCCGCCCCTACCATAAGGGCTGATGTATGTGTCGATCCGAAAAAGATTACTCCACCTCAAAACTTGTCACCCGGTCGCGGCCGCTTTGCTTGGAGGTGTACAGCGCTTTGTCAGCGCGCTGAAGCAGCACATCCAGGGTAATATCGCTCATGCCAAAACTGGACGACACCCCCACGCTCAAACTGACCGGCAAATCGATCTCCCCCATTTTTTCGGTCATTTGAGCCACTGCCGCCCGCAGCCGCTCGGTCATCCGCCGGGCACCTTCCTGCCCGGTCTCGGGCAGCAGCACCACGAACTCGTCCCCACCGTAGCGTCCCAGAATATCCGACCGGCGCAGCACTTCCTGCATGCGGCGCGCAATGCTGGTCAGCACCTGGTCGCCGGCGGCGTGGCCAAAAGTGTCATTAATGTTTTTGAAATTGTCCACGTCGATCATCACCACCGACAGCGGACGGTTGTAGCGCTGCGCCTGGTAAAAGGCGCGCTCGGCCAGCTCGAGGAAATAGCGGCGGTTAGCCAGCCCGGTCAGTGTGTCGATGGTCGCCAGCAGTTCCAGCGCGGCCTGAGCCTGCTTGCGCTCCTCCACCTCGCGCTGCAGTTCAACATTGCGCAGCTGGTAGATTTCAGCGTCTTTGCGCGTGTTCTCCACCTGGTGAACAATCTCGATCGTTTTCAGGCGGCGGTCCGACTCTTCATCAAAAAGCAGGCGTTCGCTGCGGTAAAACTGTTCAAAGTGCTCCAGCGCGGTCTGGGCTTCCCCCATTTGTTTATAGACTTCGGTCAACTCGGCATGGCAGCGGACCGACTCGCGCTTGGCGCCGCTTTCCTCGGCTGCATCCAGGCCGCGCTGCAGGTAGGTGAGCGCCATCTCCATGCGGCCTTCGCGGGCATGCAGCGTGCCAATGCGCCGCAGTGCGCGCGCCACTTCGTGCCGCCGGCCGATCTTCTGCGAAACCTCGGCAGTCAGCTGCAGGAAGTTGAGTGCCTGGGTATAGTCGCCCATCTCCAAATACAGGTCGCCGACCGAACTGAGCGCCTCGGCCTCCCCGGCATGATTGTCGAGTTCCTGATACATTTCGATGCTGCGCAGTCCGTGGGTGCCGGCCAGTTTGGTCTGACCGGTCATGCGCAGCGCATTGCACAAATTGTCGTGGATTTCCGCCTCGAGGCGGCGGTTGGTGGTCGCCTGGGCCAGGTCGAGGGCCTGCTCCAGGTGCGTGAGCGCCTTGAGAGCGTCGTCCAGCAGCAGGTACAAGCGGCCAACGTTGGAGCGGGTGGCTGCTTCGCCGGTCTGATCGCCCAGATTGCGGTAGATGGTCAGTGCGCGCAGCAGGTGCTGCAGCGCCTCAGGATAAGCCCCCATGACCAGGTAGCCGCCGCCCAACCCGTTGAGTGCGGTGGCGATCAGTGCGTCATCGTCGCCCGGGGCAAAACACTCCAGCGCTTTCAGGAACGCCGGGATGGCCTGGTCATAGGCTTCAAGCTGGATACTGGCGCGGCCTTCCAACAGCAACGCCCGGCCGAGCGTACGCCGGCCTTCTCCAATGCCCGAATATTCCGCCGGATTCAGTTCAGCCAGCTTGCCCTTGGCGGCATTCTCGCTCAGCATGGTCAACGCCTGGCGCGCCAATGATAGCGCGTGATGCGGGTCTGAACCGGAAAATAGTTCAGCCGTACGCAGGTAAGCGTCCACCTTTTGCGCCAGGGCTTCCTGGCTTAAAGGTCCGGTTCGAGTGATGGGTGAAGGTTGATACACAGAGATCCCCTTGCTATCCCACGTTAGTTGCAATATTGATACCGGAACAAGGGGGGGGTATGGGGCATGTGCCAGGATATTGGCTGGAACCTTGCACCCTTTTGAGTTCATTACCTTTTTGTAAACTGCCGACTTACCTCCCGGCTGTATAATGATCCCATCCCGTCTCTGAGACCCAACCAGGCCCTGATGCGACTGAAATCCTCCAAAAACCTGATTTTCGGAAAGAGTGGACAATGACCCCCGGCGTCAGCTTTACGCGTGTTAATCGGTTGATTTCGGTTCTGTGGGACAAAGTATTAATCTTCACCGGGGTCTTGTACGTGTTACTCCCCACAAGTCCAATCAATATGCCCATTCCGGGCAGAGATTCAGGCGTTTTTTTATATATGGGGTGGAGGATATTGAATGGCGAAATCCCCTACCGGGATGTCTGGGACCACAAACCCCCTTTAATTTATTTTCTAAATGCTTTGGGATTGGGCTTGACGAATAACTCCCGGTGGGGCGTCTGGGTAATTGAATTTATTGCGCTTTTTATCGCGGCTTATTTCGGGTACAAATTAATTAAAAAAGCATTCGGAACAACCGCTGCTGTTTTCAGTATCGTTCTGGGGCTGTTAACCCTCATTTCCGTGATCAACGGGGGCAATTTCACAACCGAATACACGCTGCCTTTGCAGTTCGCTTCTCTATGGCTGATTTATGACGTTGACCGCAAGGAAGGCAGGAAATGGAAAATCATCCTCATCGGCCTCCTCGGCGCGATTGCATTTTTTACCAAACAAACATCCATCGGGGTCTGGCTGGCGATCCTGGTGTTTGTATCGATTAAGCAGCTAGCGAGCCGAAATTATAAACGGTTGGGATATGAGCTGGTCTTGTTGGCCGCCGGCGGGATTGCCATAACAATATTTTTAGCTGCCTATTTTGGACTGAACCAGGCCCTGTTGGATTTTTGGGATGCAGCTTTTCGATATAACTTCATATATGTTGCATCGGTAACTTCCTTTGTTTATCGATTGGCGCCAATACTGGTGGGATTGCAACACCTTGCAACCTTCGGTCTGATCCAAGTTTCGTTCATCGGTTTTGCGCTTACTGTGGTTTTATTGTTCCACAAGAGGACCGCAATTGACAAACAGTTGGCGTTATTAACCATCGCGGTTATCGATTTGCCGCTCGAACTGCTGCTGGTTAGCACGTCCGGAAATATGTTTTCACACTATTTTATGACCTTGCTTCCGGTATTAACCATATTTACCGGCGTCGTGTTCTGGATGCTGGACAGGCAGCTTTCAGCCTGGGAAATTCCTCAAATTGGAAAGACCCGGATGACAATATTTTTAATTATGGTTTTGGTCCTCGCTTCGATCAAAGAATCCGCATTACATTCAAATGAGTACAGGCTTCAAGGCAATGAGCAGGTGGTTGAATACATTGAAGCCAATACCCGTGCCGATGAGACGGTTCTATTATGGGGCGCCGAATCATCTGTGAATTTTGCTACCCTCAGGGCAAGCCCAACCCGTTTTCCGTATCAATATCCGTTATTTAAAAACGGGTATACAGATGAGGTATTAATAATTGAATTCCTGGATGATGTTCTCCAAACTAAACCAGCATTGATTATTGACACCAGAAACCCGGAAACGCCGTTCCTCGATTTTTCAATGCAATCCAAAGCCATAGGTGATCGGATTGACGAGATCAAAGCAAATTACGAATTCAAAGGAATTATTGGAAACTGGGATATCTATGAAGCGAGTTTTAATGAATAATCCCGGGTCACGGCTGATGCAAATGAAATCTCAATCCCTTCGCTGACCGCCTGGTCGGTGCTGCGCGGCAAGGGCGCTTTTTAATCCGGTATAATGGGCCAATATTAACCGTATCTGCCGCTGGGGATACGGCCGGGGCTCAGGAGCTTGGATGGAATCGAAAAATATCTGGATTATCGTCATCGCGGTCACGATCATTTTTTGCCTGTGCCTGACCACCGTTCTGCTGCTTACCGGGGTACTCGCCTGGCGCGTTATCGACACCCAGGGCGGGTTTAATGCCCCAGCCCCCTTCCAGGATCAGCCTAAACCTGAAGAGGTAATCCCAAACCCAATAAACCCGGACGAAGTGCCGAAGCCCGCCAGTGAGGGGGCGTTCCAGACGCTGGAAAATTTGCAGGCGGCACAGGTGCCGGTTAACAACCCGCTTGACCTGGCAAAAAGGTTGCTTGGCGCGCCCGATATCCCTGAGACGGTTACCCCGACCGGCCCCTATCAAGTCGGTGACCGGCAGCTCTTCTGGGTCTCCAACACAGAGTCCAATGAGACTTTCCAGGTCAATGCCGTGCTGCGACAGGTGGTAGACAGCGCCTATTTTTGGATAGAAGAGGGTATCACCTACCGTGACGCGGATCTGAACCGCCTGGCAACCACCTTCAACGACGAGATCTACCCGGTCAACCGGGCGTTCTTTGGCAGTGAATGGTCACCCGGTATTGACGGTGATCCGCATTTATTTATTTTGTACGCCCACAACCTGGGCAGCGGGACTGCCGCTTACTACTCCAGCATCGACTCAGTCAATCCGCTGGCACACCCCTACTCCAACGCCCACGAAATGTTCATGGTCAACGCTGATGCGGTCAGCCTGGACGAAGAATACACCTATGGGGTGTTGGCGCACGAATTCCAACACATGATCCACTGGAATAACGATCGCAATGAGGATTCATGGCTGAACGAAGGCTTTTCTGAACTGGCAGCCTTCCTCAATGGATATGACCTGGGAGGGTTCGATTACCTGTTTTCATTGAATCCCGACATGCAACTGACCGATTGGCCATTAGACCCCGATTCGCGCTCAGCCAATTACGGATCCTCATTCCTCTTCGTCTCCTACTTCTTAGACCGTTACGGCGAGCAAGCCACCCAGTCACTGGTCGCCAATGGCGAGAACAGCATGGATAGCGTGGATGCCGTACTGCAGGATTTGCGATCGCAAGAGTTAATCGATCCGCAAGCCGGGAGTGCCGACGATTTGTTTGCCGATTGGACAGTCACCAATTACCTCAACGACCCCGAATTCCAGGGCGAGCGCTACGCTTACCACCGTTATACCGATCTACCCAAATTCCACGAGACGGAAACCATATCGACTTGTGACGGGACATGGGAGTCGCGCACGGTCAGCCAGTACGGCGCCGACTATATTGCCATCGACTGCCCGGGTCAGGTCAAATTAACCTTCCAGGGCGCGTCCGAGGTGGGCGTGCTTTCAATGGGCGCTCATTCCGGCGACTTTGCCTTCTGGTCGAACAGCAGTGATGAATCCGATATGAGCCTGACACGCACCTTCGATTTTACTGGCGTAAGCGCTCCGCTGACCTTCGAATATTCGGTTTGGTACAACCTGGAAGTAGATTACGATTACGCCTACCTGTCAGCCTCCACCGACGGCAAGACTTGGGAAATATTACAAACGCCATCCTGCACTTTGGATAACCCCTCGGGTAACAGCTACGGCTGCGGCTTCAACGGAACATCCGGCAGCTACCGCAACGAGTCGGTGGATCTCTCCCAGTACGCTGGCAAGCAGGTGACGCTGCGCTTCGATTACGTCACCGATGCCGCCATCACCGCCGAAGGGCTGCTGCTCGACGATGTCGCCATCCCGGAAATCGGCTATGCCAGCGACTTTGAGCAGGATGATGGCGGGTGGACCGCCGAAGGGTTCGTGCGCATCGAAAACCGTATTCCGCAAACCTTCCGGGTGACACTGGTGCAGAATGGGCGCGAACCGTCCGTGCAGTATGTGGAACTCGATACCTCTGGCAGAGTAGAATTGCTGCTGGACAATCCCCGCGGCAATTACCTAATGGTGATCGTCAGCGGGACAACCCGCTTCACCCGTGAAAAAGCCATTTACGGTTTCAGCGTAACCCAATCGCAGTGAGTCACAGCCAAGAATCAAAAAAGCGGAGAAATCTCCGCTTTTTTGATTTCAACTACTCCAATTTTACTTGCCTCTGGCGCAGCTTATCCAGCTCATTTTCCAGGTCAATACGGCGTTCATCGGCAGCCTGACGCACTTCACCGGCCAGGCGGTCAACCGTATCGGCAATTTGCTGCTGTAAGGCTTTTCCGGAATTAGGGGCAAACAAAAGCGCCATAACGCCGCCAACCAAAGCCCCTGTCAACAAACCCGCAAATAATGCAACAAATCGGCGCATCGTTCCTCCTATATCTACTCTATTGGATGGGTGTTAATCATTATTCTGGAATAATTATACCGCGCTGCGCGGCTTTGCCAAACCAAGCTTAATAAACACCAGTGGCGCTAACCATATGGCCCACAAGCCAATCAGGGTGTACCGTAGAAATCGCAACCCATATCCTAACAGATCGGGAGTACGTGGGAAGACTGCTCCCAGACCAAGATAAAGGATCAGTAACCCGGTGATGCCAACCAGGTAGCGCAGGGCACGTTGGAACAGCGGTCCATGCGGGTCGTGCATGCCGCTGCCGCCTACCAACAGGGCTGCGCCTGCCAGCATGCCAAACCAGGTCCCGGTGGCAGTGAAAATACCTTCAAAAGCAAATGGGCGGATGGGATTGTCAGGTGCTGCTTTCAAGGCGGTCGCGTACCAGGCTTCGGGAAGAATCCAGTCCGACTGCCCGGCATGTACCGCCAAACCAGCGGCAATCATGACCAGGGCAGTGGTCAAGGCAAACCCCAGCCGGCTGACTAAATTTAGAGATTCAAACCACCTGACCACAGGTTTCTCGAAAGTGAGCACCAGGACCAACAGCAGCGCGCCAATGATCCAGCCAAGCAGCACATCCCGTAGAAAATGAACCCCCAGATACATCCGGGAAATACCCATCGACAAAATAATTAGCGCAGCCCCCCAGCCCGACTTGCGTTTGAGGCTGGCTGCCATAATCCCCCAGACGCTCATGGCGTTTTGAGAATGTCCTGACGGCAATCCAAAGCTGGGTTCGGAAGAGTAAGCCTGCACCCGAGAATCGATCCAATATGGCCGCGGGCTATGGAATAAAATCTTAAAGATGGAGTTGGTGCTGTTGGAAAGCATCAGGATGATGGCCACGCGCAGCCCAAGACCAGTATCAACACACCAGTAGAGCAGGGTTAGCAGCAGGATATAGAAATTCTCGCTGCCCAGCCAGGTAACCGCAGACATCACTTGCTGCAGCCAGGGACCAAGATCTTGCAGAAAAAGATTAACCGTAATTTCCCACTGTGTAAGTGCGTCCATCCTATTGAACTCCGGGCAAAATTAAAAGTAGTTTAGGATTCGATCGAGCGGTTGACGACTCAGATTGTTTTATTGTACACTCGAAGATATGAAAATTGCACCAAACCGTTGGTGGGACTGGACAGCCGTCTTGTTATTCTTGGCTGCCCTGATCATCGTTTCTTACCGGTTGAGCGACACAAGATGGACAGAAGATCTCAACCTGGTCACCTCGCTGACCATTTTAGGCGCGGCGATCGGACTGCTGTTGGGAATCAGCCGGTTCCAGCGCTGGGTGGCAACCTTGATCGGGTTGGGTTACTCGATCGTGATCCTCCCCTGGCAGCTGGTTAATATTATCCCCGGCGATGTGGCCTATGCCGAGAAGCTTGCCAGCCTGGGCGGCCGGCTGTGGACCAGTTTCAATCTGTTTCTGCGTAACCAACCGCTGACCGACCCGGCCTTGTTCCTGGCCAACATGGCCCTTCTATTCTGGCTGGTGGCAATCATTGGCGGTTACTCGCTAACGCGTTATGGCAAACCCTGGCTGTCAATGATGATTGTCGGAGTCGCCATCATTATTATCGACATTTACCACCCGGCGGTTGGCAGCCGGGGAATCGCCATGGCACTTTACATCATTCTGATGCTGGTGCTGGTCACCCGCATGCATTTTTTGCACCGTAAGCGTGAGTGGGATGGCGAAGATGTATCGGTGGATACCGATACCGGTTTTTCCTGGTCGCGCGGCGCCTTGATTACCGCCTTCGTTTTGGTATTACTTGCATGGAATGTCAGCTCGGTGGTGAAAGCGGTCAACCCCAACGCTCCGGAGCGCCACCGGGGTTTCACCCTGTGGAATGACATCCGCCTGCGTTTCGAGAACGCGGTCAGGCCGCTGCGCGGTACCACCGTCGTCCCGCGTGAATTCTTTGGCGATAATTTCTCCCTCGGACAAGGGTCGCAATTGTCTGACGCCCTGGTCTTCACCGTTGACCCTACGATTACCGGTCGGATTGGCGTGCCGTATTACTGGCGTGTGCGCAGTTACGACCGCTATGATAATGGCCTCTGGGCGACGTCCGTCAACAATGTCGAGCCGCTGAACGCCAACACAGCAGTTGCTTCATTTGAGCGCTATACCAGCCGCATCAATATTGGTTTTAAATTCCATCCAGACCGTAATCTTAGCATGTTGTACGCTCCCTCCATCCCGCTGACCGTCAGCCGGCCGGTTTCGTTGATGTATGACACCAATTTCGGCAACCTGGTGGATGTCACTGTAGTTTCTGTCGATCCCATGGTGCGGGCTGGCGAGACTTACGAGGTCGTCTCGATGATCGCCGCCCCGACCGTAGCGGCATTACGCGGCGCAGGGGTCGAGTACCCTGAGTGGGTGGCGAATAAATATCTCCAGCTGCCAGAGAATCTGCCCGCTTCGATTTCCAATCTGGCGCGCGAAATCACCAGTGGAATTGATAATCCTTACGACCAGGTGGTTGCGGTTACGAACTGGCTGCGTGAAAACATCGAGTACAGTCAGGTTCTGCCGCAGGTGCCGCATGGCGCAGATCCTATCGAATGGATGCTTTTTGAACAAAAACAGGCGTTCTGTAACTATTACGCTACCGCCGAAATATTGATGCTGCGCAGTCTGGGTATCCCGGCTCGCTGGGTGGTCGGCTATGCTCAGGGTGAATACGATCCGAACGCCCGGGTTTACATTGTACGCGAACGAGATGCACACGCCTGGCCGGAGGTTTTTTTTCCGAAATTCGGCTGGGTCGAATTTGAACCGACGGCATCTCTAGACGTCATTACCCGCCCGTCTGGGCTAACTGACACCACACCGGGTGGTTTTCGGCCCGAATCCAGCATCCAGATCGACGAGGGAAATGCCGGCCTTGACCGGACAACGGATGAAGATCCAAACGCTGGACGGTTTGGCACTCGCTCGGACCTTGCCGCCAATGGCTGGGCAATACTGCGCATCATCGCCACAATCGGGGGAGTGCTGTTCATCCCGCTGTTTGCCTTTTTAATGTACTTGTTAGGCCGGCGCAATCCTAATCGTGCCATACCGGTCATGATTGAAAAAACGCTGCGCAAACGCGGCTTGAAAGTGCCGGGCTGGCTGAGAGGGTGGTCGAGTTTCACGCGCTTATCACCGATCGAGCGCATCTTCATCCAGGTGAGCTGGATGCTCAAATTGGTACGCGAACCAACTCGCGCCGGTTCCACCCCCTCGGAGCAAATTACCCGTTTAGTTGCAGCACTACCCGCTGGTGCTTCGCATGGTCGAACGGTGTTGGACGAGTACCAAAAAGCGGCTTACAGCCCATATCCGTCCGATTATGCGGCAGCACGGGACGCCGTGAAAGTGTTGTGGAAATTCGCCGTACTGAATCGCCTGCGTGCAGCAAGCGATCGGATTTCAGGTACTCATAAACCCGTCGAAAACGTGAATTTCACTCGGTTGCGCTGAGCTGGCGTCACACCTCTAGCTGCCAGATTCTTGCAACGAGACTCCATAATTGGTTCAGCCCCAATTTCAATGGCTCGATTTCGATGGTCTCGCGGGGCGTGTGCGGAAACCCGCCGCGGGTCAGGCCAATACAAATAGCGGGATAACCACGACTGAGCGGGACATTCGCATCCGTTGAACCAATTTCCAGCGTGGCAGGAACATTGAGCGCCTGGAGTATGTCGAGAGTCAGCTGGACCAGCGGATGGCCGGCTGGAATTTCGCCTGCGGGGCGGTTACCAATCGATTCGAGGGTGTATTGCACACCTGTTTTTTCCTGCGCTTGAACCGCCCGGCGGACTCGATCATTCAGGCGTGAAAGCGTATTCTGGTCTTCAGCACGTAGGTCAAGGTCAAAATGAGCCTGCGGCGCAATGGTGTTCACCGATGTCCCGCCCTGGATGATGCCGATGTTCAGGCTTGACCGCGGCCGGCGGGATATGGTCAAGTCCGTCAGGGCTGCCATAACCCGGGCTAATTCATGAATGGCGGATGGCGAGCCATAATCCACCCACGAATGCCCCCCAGCAGTCTCGGCAGTGATCCGGTACCGCATGACGCCCAGTCCACGGTGGCACACCTGCCCCAGCCCAAGACCCTCAAGAATGAGATAAGCTTGAACCTCTCCCTGAAACCGGTGCACCAGTGCCTGCATCCCGGCTAAATTTCCAAGGCCTTCCTCGCAGACGTCAGCTGCCAGCCATATATCGCCTGGGTATGGAATATTCTCAAGTGCAAGCTTATTTGCCAATGCCAGCAGTGCTGCCAGACTGGTGGAATTGTCCGCGACCCCGGGCCCGGTGAGCCGAATATCATTGCGCTCCAGCGGATGAGTCGCAATTTCGCTATGAACGGTATCCAGGTGGGCGCTGATCACCAGCGGTTTGGCGTTACCCCCAGGCCAGCGAGCCAGCACATTTCCAATATCGTCCTGCTGGACATCCGTAAATCCCAGTCGGCCGAATTCTGACAGCATATAGGCTGCCCGCTGGTCTTCATGGAAGGTCGGGGCAGGGATCTGCTGGATTTTGCAGATCCAATCCACAAGCTGGTCGAGCTCGGCTGCAGAAAACGGGTTCATGTCCGACGCACCAGCGGGCGCAGCGACTCCAGCCGCATCTGGACCAACGAAGGCAGCGTGTCCTGAGCATAGAATGGCGTCACGCCTTCGATCACGACCGACGCCGAGATATTTCCTCGTAAAGCAGCTTCCAATGGGTCGTAGGTTTCGCGGAATCCTGCCAGAAAACCCCCGCAAAAGGCATCGCCTGCCCCGGTTGGGTCGACCACGCGTGCCGGATATGCCGGGATCATCCAGCGAGTATGACGGGCATGATCCAGGACATACTGCCCCAGGATCCCGCGTTTGATCACCACCAGCTCGCAACCATAACTGGCAATGGTATCTGCCATCTCCCACAAATCCGTGCTGCGTCCCTGGAAAAGCGAGCGCATTTTCCCTTCGGAAGCGTGAAAAACAGTGATTCCGCGCAGCACCCCTGGGATTTCATCCCAAAAGATGGGGGTCATATAACTGGCCGATGGATCGAGCGTAATGGTGGTGATGTGCCCCTGCCGGAAGGCCGACGGCAGCAGCGTGTGGCTGAGAAAATCGATGGGAGCAATATGTGCAGCGGTTGCGTCCAAATAATCTTCCGGGAAGTCGGTGATGCGCGTGGTAATGTCACTTGGCTGCAAGCGGCTGTCAACCACCTGCCCGGGATCCACATACCCCAGCAAGGACTTGGGATACTTTAGCCCCAGGCGGGCAAAATGAGCCACCGGGTTGCTGAGTGAACGGGTTTCAGCGTCGGGATAAGCGGCAAAATAGCGTAGGTCAACCGCCTTGGGCAGAATGCGGATGCCGCGCCGGTCGAAGCCAAGCTGGGAGAGCTGTTCCAACCAATCCTGCGGGTAATCTTCGCCCACCCGGCCGATCAGCCCGACTTGATTTTGCCACAACTTCAATCCAAAGCCGGCATACAACAGGCTTCCGCCGGGGACATCCAGCGCTTCACGTCCGGTGACCGGTAGGATATAGTCCCTTTGGAGTTTCCCGGCGATGATAAACCGCAGCATTGAAGGGCTTTCCATTGATTAAATTCCACCCATCTTGTGGAGCGTGAATAGTTGGTGTATCGAAACAAGTGTCTGTAAACCGGTTTCGGATAAATGCAGACAGACGAATTCACCCCCTGTTGGGCATTCAGTTCGAGGCAGAACCAGTTGAAACTATAAAAAGAACGGATTGGCTGCTCAGATTTTTACTTTTTGCTGCCGACTTCCGAAATTAACCGGAGCAGGCCAAGCACGCCAATGCCAACTTTTACCCCGTCACCCGCGGTTAATTTTGGCGATTGGTTCGCCTCTTCCGCGCGCTGAACCAGGATCACCGCGGCCATTACGCCTGCTACTGCACCGAGCAGCGCTCCAATGATGATCAAGTCTTTTCTCTGATTAAACATGGATGTGTGATCCTCCTGTGTGGTTTACCAAGTTCAAATTCGTGACCTTTTCAGGCCAAATTTTTTCCAAAAAGCTCGCCAGGCTGCCCAGCGGCTTAGCATATTGATCTGTGGCTGGGCAACCCGGTCCAGAACCGTATCCACCCGGACGCTGAAGATTTGCAAATAAAGTTGAGCCAACCGGGTGTAGACCGGAACAAACCGTAAAAGGCGCGCCATTAAGAATATCATGCCTGCTGTAACAATAGCAAAGATCATCCCGCCAACAATCAGGGGGATGATCAACCAGACTGTGGCGAGATTTGCCCACATCCCGGTGACACTCGATCCGCGAGTGGTGGCGATGGTTGCCAACACGACCAGGGCGATCACACCTGCACCAGCCAGAATGACAGGTAGCAGGATCTGCCAAAAAACCTGCCGGCGGTGGCGCGGGGTGGGCTTAATTCGGCCTGAGGCGGGCGCGGAATTCATTTGGTAATTGTAGCATGAATTAGATGCAGGGCATTCAGGATGACAATTTCACAAAAGAGCGAAGCATTTTACCTCCCGAGCACTGCGCGAATGTCTTCGGATGAAATAGCCCCTTGACGGAGGACGCGCACATCCGGGATGGTGCAATCCACCACGCTCGAGGGCACCCCGCCGGGGCATGATCCGCCGTCCAACACCAGTTCGATGCGCCCGCCCAGTTGGTCAAGCACATCTTCAGCAGTTAACGGGTTCTCTGCCCCGGACCGGTTGGCAGAGGTGGTCGCCAGCGGTCCGCTGGCTCGCAGCAAATTCAAAGCAAAAGGATGGTCAGGCATGCGCACACCGATAGTCGCCAGCGCTGACAATTGAGCCGGTAGTTCTGCCCGGCGCGAGACGACCAGGGTCAAAGCTCCAGGCCAAAAACGGGCTGCCAGTGCTTCAGCCTGGGTGGAAAACCCGGAGGTAATCTGCGCCAACTGCTCCACCGCCCCGACCAAGACAGCAATGGCTTTGCTCATATCGCGTTCTTTGGCGGCGTACAACCGTTCAATGGCTGCCGGGTTGAATGGATCCACCGCCAACCCGTACACGGTATCGGTGGGGAAGGCCACTAATCCGCCTGCCTGCAGCACCCGTAACGCAGCTTGTATCGCCTGGGGGTCGGTGGTTGGTAGGATAGTGGTTTCCATTCGAGATCCTCAATTTCAATGTTATATTAATTGGCTATGCGCAGTAAACGCGGCAACCCCGCCAGATCAAGCAGCAGGTCCACTTTAGCTGAAGGCAATATTTTGCGTGCCAGGGTCGGCGCAGACTGACCCTGCCCGGCTTCGATTTCGAACAGCATCAGACCTCCCGCAGCCAACCAGCGCTGTTGGTCAGCCAACAGGCGTTCGATCAACCTCAGACCGTCAGCTCCCCCGTCTAGAGCCGCTGCTGGCTCAGATCGGGCAACCTCCAGGCTCGCCAGCATTTTTGACGGGATGTACGGCAAGTTGGCGCACACCAGGTCAAAGGGTCCACTGCAGGCGGATAATAAATCCATTTCCACCAAGGAGACCCGGTCAATCAATCCCAAGCGGCGCATATTTTCCTGTGCAACCCGCAGCGCTGGGCGCGACTGGTCGGTGGCGCAGATCCGCAGATCCACGAGATGGGTCGCAAGGGCGGCACTGATCGCGCCAGACCCAATCCCGACGTCGGCAGCCCGGCGGCGGTTGGGATGATGTTTCAACCAGCCCAGCGCTTCCTCGACCAGCAATTCCGTCTCTGGCCGGGGGATCAATACCGCGGGTGTGACCGCCAGGTCCAGACCAAAAAACTCCCAGTGACCGAGGAGGTACGGCAAGGGTTCACCATTTACTCTACGGGTTAGAAGCCGCTCGAGCTGCTCGAGTTGGGCCAGGGTAAGACTTTGTTCCGGGTGCGCCAAAAGTGCAGCGCGCGACCGGTTCAGCACCGACCCAAGGATGAGCTGCGCCTCCAGCCCGGGATGTTCTACGCCGGTCAGCCGCTGGCGGGCAGTTTTCAGCCACTCACCGGCGTCAGTCGTCAAACTCTCCATGGGCGGACAGGCGTTCCGCTTCAGAACGGATGGAAAGTTCATCAATGAAGATTTCCAGGTCGCCGTCCATCACGTTCGGGAGGTTGAACGAGGAAACATTGATGCGGTGATCGGTCACCCGGTTTTGCGGGTAATTATAGGTGCGGATTTTTTCCGAGCGCTCGCCGGACCCCACCTGCGAACGGCGGGTCACTTCCAGCTCCGTCTGGCGTTTGGCTTCCTCCAATTCAAACAGGTGGGCGCGCAAGATGCTCATGGCGCGCAGCCGGTTCTGCAGCTGAGAGCGTTCATCCTGGCAGGCTACCACGATCCCGGTAGGTAGATGGGTGATGCGTACAGCGGTGGAGTTTTTTTGCACATTTTGTCCGCCGGCGCCAGCCGAGCGGTAGATATCAATTTTGATGTCCGAGTCCGGGATCTGAATATCGATCTCGTCGACCTCAGCCAGGACAGCCACAGTCACAGTCGAGGTGTGGATCCGGCCGGAAGATTCAGTCTGCGGAACGCGTTGGACGCGGTGAACGCCTGATTCGTACTTCATGCGCGAATAAGCGCCTTTGCCTTTAACAGTGAAGATTACTTCCTTGTAACCGCCGATGCCAATTTCGCTTTCAGACAACATTTCGACCTGCCAGTTGCGGCGTTCGGCGTAACGCGAGTACATACGGAACAGGTCAGCGGCAAACAGGGCGGCTTCGTCACCGCCGGTGCCAGCGCGCACCTCAACGATGACGTTGCGGTCATCGCGTTTGTCCTTTGGCACCAACAACGCCCGCAGCTGCTGCTCCAACTCCTCCAACTTTGGCGACAAGTCAGCCAGATCGAGCTGCGCTAGCTCACGCAGTTCGGGATCATCGGAATATTCGAGTTGGTGCGCCTGCTCGATGCGTTCAGACATCGAGCGGTAGATTTCTGCTTTGGAGACGATTTCTTCCAGGTCGGAGCGTTCTTTCGCCAGTTCGGCCGAGCGCTGATAATCGTTGAAAGATTCTTCTAACATCCGGTTCAAGTCGCTGAACCGCGTTTCAATTTGGGCAAGTTTGTCAAGCATAAAAAATGATTTCTAATCGCTTTCTTTTAACGTTTCGCGGGTGAATTATACCAGAACGGACGGGATCGTGAGTGACACGTGACTCATGGCGCTTTATTTACCATTCGTTCACAAAACGTTAACTTGTCCTTCGCGAAGGGTTAATCCCGGTTATGTATTATGAGCACATGAATAAAACTATTACAGGAGAAGAATTCAAAATGCGCCGTATATTTACAGTCGTATTATTTGTCACCGTTTTTAGTCTCGTGATGGCAGCTTGCTCGCCGACCGCGGCCCCAACCCCCGCTGTTGTTCCCACCGAAACTGTCCCGCAGCCTGCGCCGACTGACGCTGTTCAGGCTCCGACCGATCCCTTTGACATCAACCCGGCTGACTACACGGGTGACATCACCATGGCGGGTTCGTCCACCGTTTACCCGGTTAGCGAAAAAATCGTTGAGCTCTTCAAAGCCGACGGTTACGAAGGCATGGGTAACATCAAACTTGACTCGATCGGTTCTGGCGCTGGTTTTGAGCGTTTCTGCACCACCGGCGAAACCGACATCTCGAATGCCTCCCGCGGCATCAAAGAGTCGGAAATAGAAGCCTGCCAGGCGATCAACCGCACCCCGATTGAATTCCGCGTCGGCACCGATGCCCTGGCAGTGGTCATCAACAAAGGGAATACCTTTGCCACGAATGTGACCACGGAAGAACTTGCCAAACTTTTCTCAAATGAAGCCCAGAAGTGGTCGGATGTCAACCCGACCTGGCCGGCTGAGGCCATTCACCGCTACGTTCCCGGAACTGACTCCGGCACGTATGACTTCTTTATCGAGTTCGTGACGCAGAAAGTGTACGGCAAAGATAACGGTGAAACGATCTTCCTGGGTGCTGCCAACCTGCAGGCTTCTGAAGACGACAATGTGCTGGTGCAAGGCGTGGCCGGCGATCCCTATGCCATCGGTTTCTTCGGCTTCGCTTACTACAAAGAGAACGAAAATAAACTCGGCATTCTCTCAATTGACGGTGTAACCCCCGATTTTGACACCGCCGAAGCCGGTACCTACCCGCTGGCTCGCCCGCTGTACATTTACTCGGACGCCGCCATCATCCAGGACAAACCTCAGGTTTCCGCTTTCATCGGCTACTACCTGGCCAATGTTTCTGACATCATCGGCGGTGTCGGTTACTTCCCGGCCAGCCAGGAAGCCATAGACGCAGCCAAGCAGGCCTGGCTGGACGCGCAGCCGTAAGCTCGCTGCATTCATCACTCGAATAAAAAGGCTGGTGGCAGCAGGGGCGCCACCAGCCTCTCCGCGTGAAATAACCCGGAGAAGGAATATTGGATGGAAAATACGGCTCGTATGATTGGAAAACGGACAACCACCGCCTGGAAGAATCCCGTTTCATATAATTTACAGAAAAAGACTCGTCCAGGCGAAGCGCTCATTCAGGCATTTTTATTTTTTTGCGGGGTAGTGTCCATTTTGACCACACTCGGGATTGTCCTTGAGCTGGGCAAGGAAGCCTGGCTCTTTTTTGGCGACCCGGAGATTAGTGTGTGGTCGTTCCTGACCGGAACCGAATGGCAGCCAAAAATTGGTAAGTTTGGGGTCCTGCCATTATTAAATTCCACGATTATCACCAGTGTGATTGCTATCATGGTGGCATTGCCGTTCGGGATTGCCACGGCAATATTCCTGAGTGAATATGCATCACCCAAAATGCGTTCGGTTTTGAAACCCATCCTCGAGATTCTGGCCGGGGTCCCAACCGTAGTATACGGCTATTTTGCGCTGACCTTTATGACCCCTCTGCTGCGCAGCCTCTATGGCAGCCAAAACGTGGATGTGTACAACATGGCATCCGCCGGTCTGGTGATGGGCATCATGATCTTGCCGTTGATCAGTTCCATGAGCGAGGACGCCCTTAGCGCAGTGCCGCGTTCGTTGCGCGAAGCCGCCTATGGACTGGGCGCCACCCGGCTGGAAACAGCTATTCAGGTAGTGGTGCCTGCTGCGCTGTCCGGCATAATTGCGGCATTTATTATCGGCGTGAGCCGAGCGATTGGCGAAACCATGATCGTCGCCATCGCCGCCGGGTCAGGACCCAATTTCACATTCAACCCGTTCAACGCAGCTGAAACCATGACCGGATATATCGCCCGCATCAGCGGCGGGGATCTCTCCTACAATACGCCCGATTACAACAGCATTTTTGCCATCGGGTTGCTGCTTTTCCTGGTTACGCTGGGGTTAAATTTTCTCAGCCGGGCGATTTCCCGCCGTTTCCGTGAGGTGTATGAATGAAGGCGACGGACAATTTCAGCTTCAGCTTGGATCAAGGAATACAATCCCCTGAAAAAGGTTTTCATAACCGGCGTCATCAACGCGCCCGGCTGGCGCAGGCAGCTTTTCGGCTGACTACCCTGCTGGCGGTAATTTTCCTGGCGACTCTGCTTATAACGGTTTTAAATAAATCGATGGGGTATGTTGTGCTGGAGAACAAGGTTGACCCTTTCAGCCTTTCCGACCGCCCCATTTCTGATCTGAACAACACAGAACTGGCCCAAATCCTACGGGAGAATCTGCGCAAAAACCGGGTGCGTACGCTCGAACGGGCTGGCTTCCTCGAAGACCAACCTCGAAGTACGCTGGTGCAGCTGGTTAACACCGAAATCATCCAACCCGAAGTGGTTGAAAGCTACAATCTGTTCCCGTCGCTGATCAACCGCAGCAAAATTATGGCTGATGCGGCTGTCAGTTATCCTACCGCCAGGGTCGAGTTCCGCTTCTGGTTGAATGGGGCGTTCCTGACCAACAGCATGGCCAGCCAACCTGAACTGGCTGGGGTACGGTCAGCACTGCTCGGTTCATTACAACTGATCCTGATCACCATTTTGACCGCTTTCCCAATTGGTGTAGGCGCCGCTATTTACCTGGAAGAGTACGCTTCTCACAAATCCAGGATCAACCGACTGATTCAGACCAATATCGACAACCTGGCCGGAGTGCCGTCGATCGTTTACGGCATTCTTGGCCTGGCGTTATTCGTGCGGGCGCTCCATCCGCTCACCAGCGGCGCGCTGTTCGGAGTTGAGGGGCAAAACGGGCGTACCATTTTGTCCGCCGGTCTTACCATGGCGCTGCTGATCCTGCCACTCTTGATCATCAACGCTCAGGAAGCTATCCGGTCTGTGCCCATTTCATTGCGGCAAGCCAGTTTTGGGCTAGGCGCCACGCGTTGGCAGACCGTCTGGCATCACGTGCTTCCGGGAGCGATGCCCGGCATCTTGACCGGTACCATCCTGGCCATTTCCCGCGCCATAGGCGAAACCGCCCCGTTGATTGTGGTCGGGGCTTCAACCTTCATCACCAGCGACCCGGCTGGGCCGTTTTCCAGTTTTACCGCGCTGCCCATTCAAATTTATAACTGGACCACCCGCCCCCAACCGGCTTTCCAGCACATCGCTGCGGCAGCCATTCTGGTCCTGTTGATTTCTCTTCTATCTCTCAATGCCGTGGCCATTTTGCTGCGTAACCGCTTCACCAAACGTGTATAATTCATGGAAGATATGAACCAATCCACCAAATATGCCATTGAAACCCGCGGGTTGAACATTTTTTACGGTGATTTTCAAGCCGTAAAAGATATAAGCCTGCAATTCGAACGCAACCGCATCACCGCCATCATCGGGCCATCCGGTTGCGGAAAAAGCACTGTCTTGCGAGCCTTCAACCGCATGAACGACTTCGTTCCGTCAGCGCATGCTACCGGCGAAGTGCTGTACCACGACCAGAACATTTACGACCCATCCGTGGACGCAGTGCAGCTCAGGCGTTTGATCGGCATGGTCTTTCAGAAACCCAATCCCTTCCCCAAGTCGATTTACGACAACGTCGCTTGGGGCGCGAAAATGAACGGCTTCCGCGGCAACACCGACGACCTGGTCGAGGAAACGCTGCGCCAGGCGGCATTGTGGGATGAAGTCAAAGACAACCTGAAGAAAAGCGCTTTAGCACTGTCCGGAGGTCAGCAGCAGCGTCTTTGCATCGCCCGCGCGCTGGCAGTCCGACCTGAAATTATCTTAATGGATGAACCGTGCTCGGCGCTTGACCCGATTGCCACGTTGAAAATCGAAGACCTGATGCGCGAGTTGTCCCAGAATTACACCATCATCATCGTCACGCACAACATGCAGCAAGCCGCGCGCGCGTCGGATTACACCTCCTTCTTTACCATGGATACTGACCGGTCAGGTATCATGGTGGAATACAATGAAACCAGCCTGATATTCACCAAGCCAAAAGATCAACGAACGGAAGATTACATTACTGGACGCTTTGGGTAAACCCGAACAGGAAGAGGAAAATCCTATGCCGCGCAACACACTCAATCGCCAATTAAATATGGTTCAGGATGAAATTCTTCTCCTGGGCAGCATGGTGGAACAGGCTACCCTGGCAGCCGTGGGGACGCTCAAATCCCGCAACCTGCGCGAAGCCAAATTGGTCTTTGAGCAGGATCAGATTATCAACGAAAAACGTTTCGCCATTGAAAATGCCATTTTGATCTTGATGGCAACCCAGCAGCCCATGGCGCGCGACTTGCGTACTCTGGCAGCGCTGTTGGAGGTTAACACCGAGTTGGAACGCATCGGGGATTATGCCAAGGGCATTGCCAAAGTGACCCTGCGCATGGGCGGGGCCGAGGTCAACCTGCCAATGATGGAAATCGACCAGATGGCGGAGTTAGCAGTCGGGATGCTGCACCGCGCCCTGAGCGCTTTCATCGAAGAGAATGCCAACGTTGCATTGGCCATACCCAAAGAAGATGACCTGATCGACGCCCTCTTCAATACCGCCTACAGCAAAATTTTGCACGAGATGGTCGCCAATCCCGCCACCATTGACAGTGTCAACCTGGCATTGTGGGTTATCCACAATCTGGAGCGGATGGCCGACCGGGTGTCGAACATTTGCGAACGCACGGTTTTCATCGCTACCGGCGAACTGTTCGAAATGGACGGGATGGACGAAGAAGATCTGAATGTTTAGGAAAGAAAAGGCCGGGTTGGAATGAAAAACAAGGCGAACCCAAACCTGCAGATTTACGGCGCTACCACGATGATGACTCACCTATCCGCGCTGGTGCAGGAGATGGATGGCGTCCGCCTGGCTAAAGATATCGAAGCCGTCCACCGCATGCGGGTGGCCTCGCGCCGGCTGCGCGCTACCCTGCCCCTATTCGGGCAGCAGCTTGCCGGTAAGCGGCATCTAGTCTGGATCAAAACCGTACGCGGCATTACCCGCGCGCTGGGCAAGGCGCGCGACAGCGACGTGCAGATCGAGCATGTCAGCAAATTCCTTGAGTCAATGCAGCCCCCGAATCGCAGCGGCGTCCGGCGTTTATTACTGCGCCTGCGCCAGCAGCGCCTGGCTTTGCAGCCAAAAGTGATGAAAGAACTCAATAAATTCGAAAAAAGCGGCCTGGTCACCGAAATGGCGCAAAAGCTGGCGCCTTTCGACATTTACCACGACCGGTTGGATGAAAATGATCCTGGGCTTCTCAAGCTGGCGGACCGTGCCATCCGTACCCAGCTGGAGGAATTTTTGGGTTTCGATGGCATCGTTGACCAGCCTGAACGGGTGGAGGAGTTGCACGCCATGCGCATCAGCGCCAAACATCTGCGCTACACCCTGGAAACCTTTGCCCCTTTATTCGAGGACAACCTAAAAATTCACCTGAAGGCCATGCGCAGCGCCCAGGATATGTTAGGCGCCATCCACGACTGCGACGTCTGGGCAATCTATATTCCGCAGTTTATGGATGAGGAACGCCAGCGCACCATCAAATATTTTGGCACGGTTCGACCGTTCAAACGCCTGGTGTCAGGTCTTAATGTGTACCAGGACGCCCGCCGCAGTGAACGCGATACAGTGTATGCCACCTTCCGGGAAAGTTGGAGAAGTTGGAAGTCCGAAGGACTGTGGGATAATCTGGCGGCAGCCCTCGATGCGCGCCTGACCCCGGTGCTATCGCTGCCACCCACGCCTGCTGAGGATGCTGCAGAAGAAATCACCGATCCGGTTGAAACAACGCCGTCAGAAAACCCCGATCTGAGACCGGCCGCTGGTTCTGATAGCTTCTAAGCGCACGCTCAAATCGCGTTGGGCAGCGGTTCGAGATGTTTTGCCAGCGCCAGACCAGCAATCACCCACGGCAACATGGCGAAAAGGCCAACCAGACCCGGTCCCTCCAGGTCAAAAATAAAATTGACCCACACTGTACTGATACCGGTAATCGCGTAAGCGTAAATCGCCCAGGATGCTGGAATCGTTTTGGTGTTGACCGGTTGCTTAATCAGCGTGTCCGCCAGAATCAGGTAAAGCGCCAGCGCAGTAAAAGTCGTCAGCCACCAACCCCAAAAATTTTGCAGCGGCACCCCGAAGTAGGCGCCCTGTGTTTCCCACACCCAGTGTCCCCCGCCAACCATCATAGGATCCATTCCCAGGTCCCAGGCGGTCATGGCTACCCCGGCGGCAGCTGCAACCAACAGACGCCGTGATGTGGGAGAACCGTAGCCGGCTGGAACAACCAGGTCTGCCATCAAATAGGATGCGTACATCATCATAAACCAGGCGACCGGGATGAGCAGCGGCACCAGGCCAAGAAATTTCGGCCCAAGCGTGTCGGTATAGTGATAGGGGCCGTACACCTTTCCAGTCGCCACGCCGTAGCTCTCAAACGCCAGACTGACCGCGCTGACGGTAACCACCATAAGCAAAATCCGCTTCCAGCCGTAACGCTGCGCTCCGTGCATGATCGCAAAAGCGAACAATACCAACGTGTTGACCGGCGTCAACCAGTCCATGACGCGGTGATAAAAAGTAGCGTTGACCAGGGCAATGCCGCTGAGCAAACCGGCAGCAAATAACAGTCCCAGCGTAATTTTGCGGTTGGTCATGCGATACCTTCCCCTCCTAAATTATCTTTCCAGACCAGATCGACGCCGAAAACATCGCCAAAAGCCTGGGCAGTCTGTTGAACCACCTGCGCTATTGGTGGGACGGGCGATATCAAATCCGCCATGGAGACCATGCGCACACCTTCCAGCCCGCAGGCGACGATTCCCTGCCAGTAACCCATTTCCGGTTCGACGTTGAGTGCAAATCCGTGGCGCGAAACCCCTCTGGCATCCACCTTGACGCCAATCGAAGCAATTTTCCCGGGCCGGTTTGAGGCACTGTCAGCTGGAACCCACACACCGGTCAACCCGGTACAGCGTTCGGCCTGGATGTCAAATTTGGCCAGGATTCGGATGAGCACCTCTTCCAGCCGGCGCACGTACCCGACAAAATCCGCCTGCGGCAGGCGGTCCCCTTGCCAGCCTGGAACGGCCAGGCGCAGCAGCGGGTAACCCACCAGTTGTCCCGGCCCGTGGTAGGTGATATCGCCGCCGCGATCCACCTCAACCACCTCGACGCCAGCCTGGGCGCGCTGCTGTTCATCCCATACCAGGTGATCCCGGCCTCCGCGCCGGCCAATGGTATAGGTATGCGGGTGTTCCAGCAGCAGCATGATTGGGGCGCGCATCCCGGCCGCGATTTGAGCAGCTAACCGGTTCTGCAAGTCCCAGCCAGCCCGATAATCAACCTGCCCCAGCCAAACGACTTCAACGGTCTCACGATCGGGATTCATATTCCCCATTTTAGCTGATTAAAGTTATTCCTCACCATTATTAGGAACTCACAGATCGGGTTTATCTACCCGAAAACCTGGGCCAACAAATGGGTCGACGCCAACAAATCGATTAGTATCTTGCAGGGGCGGACCTGCGCGTCCGCCCAACATATGGATGTCCGTCACCTAAAACCCCGGGTCGACACACGCAAGTCAACCCCTACTTTCAGCTTCGATAGGCTCAGCCAACCGATTACCCGTATCCTGAGCCTGTCGAAGGGTGC
>CALMGN010000029.1 GCA_937863605.1 uncultured Anaerolineaceae bacterium | reverse complement strand
TGAACAGACCCGGCATTTCTGGATCTTCGTTTCCTGCAATCAGGTTGTATTTATAAATGTTGAGGTCGAGCACAGCGGGATACCTTTGGTCGATGACGATGATCGGGCGTGGTTGGCGCGAACCCGGCTGCCAACCGGAGCCGATGGATTTTCTTCATTATACCCTCGTGTCTGAATTGCAATTTATATACCAGCCATCAATACACCGCACTTAGCAATAAATCAGCGGCAAACCAGCAAAAGGCAATGGTTGCCCATCGACCCGGGGACCTTTGACTACCAAAAGGGTCATATACATAAAAGAAATAATGATACAATTCGGTTTGTTCCCCCAACGCCTTTACGTCCGGTTTCATTAATTATTAGATTTTTGGCGACATGGTGAGTGCCAATCTATCAGGACCATGGTAAAGCGAATTTGTCCTCGCAATCTCAAAATCCGTAGAACCAATCCGGTTCAGGGTACTGGACGGGGGTTCTGGTATTTTTAACAACAACCCCTAATCCCACACAGGTCACTTGAAACTCAGGCCAATTGGATAAAGTTAAAGGTTTGTGGACGTGATAAAGCGATTTCGTAAATGGTTGTCCTCCAATCCAATTGATCGCAGTCTGCGCGCCAAGGTTACCTTAGGTATCGCCGTGCCTCTGGTTTTGATTCTTGGTACTTTCGCTATTATTGAATATACCAGATACCGTTCAGACCTTTTCAATCATCTTTCCGTCATGGCCTCGTACAACGGACAATTGATTGTGGACACCTTGCAGCATTCGATGCAGGAATCTGATTTCGTGGATGTGCAAAGAATACTGGATATGGTTGGAAAGAACCAAAATTACCGGGTCGTGTACATTCTAGACACTTCTGGTTTGGTGATCTTCGCCCCCAACGGCACGGATACCGGAATTCTGTTGGACAATAGCAATCCAACCTGCCGGCCTTGCCACGACCTGTCTGCGCAGGAAAGGCCAAGGGGAATCATGGTATCCGCTGAGGACGGGCAGCGTGTGTTTCGCAGTATGCAACCGATCGAGAATAGTGCTGAATGCTCAAAATGCCACGATCCTCAACAACCGTTAATCGGGCTGCTGCTCACTGACATCTATACCGCACCATTCGAAGCCACTCTATCATCCGATCTGCGTGAAAACCTGTTTTGGGCGTTGGGTATGATTCTGGTCACCCTGATCGTTGTCAACCTGGCAATGGGTCGTCTGGTTATTACCCCCCTGGAAAAGGTTGCAGCAGCTCTGGCTGGATTCAGAAAGGGCAACCGGGATCTGCACCTGGTACCTGGCAGCCTGGATGAGATTGGGCAGTTGAAGGCAGATTTTAATAAAATAGCCCAGCAAATTCAAACTGAAGAGTCTGAAAACCAGGCTCTCTCGGAGGATCTCCAGCAACAGACAGCCCGGCAGCAAGAATTGCTCAAAGGGCTGATCACCGCTCAAGAAGATGAGCGCAAGCGGGTGGCGCGCGAGTTGCATGACGACCTGGGTCAATCGCTGTCTGGGTTAGCCCTGCATTCCGAGGTGATGGGACAATACATCCTTTCAGACCCGGAACGGGCGCTCGATCAGTTATCTCTAACCCGTGGTTTGATCGACAAGACAACGCAGCAGATGTATGAGCTAATTCTGGCGCTGCGCCCATCCATTCTGGATGATCTGGGTCTCGTGGCTGCCTTACGGTCGCTCGCCAAAAAGGTACTCCCTGAAAGCCAATTTACGTTCACTCTGGATTCCTCTGAATTGAAAAAACGGCTCCCCCCCTCAATCGAGACCGCGCTTTATCGCATCTTCCAGGAGGCCTTGAGCAATATCGTGAGACATTCCGGAGCGGATCATGTAGCCGTCACCCTTGCCGAACGTGCTGGCGTTTTCAAGGGGGAGATTATTGATAATGGTCACGGGTTCAACCCCAAGACCATCCGCCTGGAAGCGGACAATCCCCGCGGGTTAGGCCTGCTCGGCATCCAGGAACGTGTGGCGCTATGCGGGGGGAAGATGGAAATCACCTCCCAAATAGGCGTGGGAACCCGCCTTCAGGTCCAAATTCCCCTGACACAGGTAAACCATGAATAATCGTATTCGAGTGCTCATTGCAGATGACCATACCATCGTCCGAACCGGTTTGCGGCTGTTGTTGAAAGCCGAAACGGATATTGATGTGGTCGGCGAGGCATTGGACGGTCAAGAAGCACTAAATTTGATTGAATTCCATCACCCCGATGTCGTGTTGATGGATATTGCTATGCCCGGGATGGACGGTCTGGAAGCTACACGCCAAATCAAAACCCGTTGGCCTGATATTAAAGTGCTCGTGCTCACCATGCACCGTTCCGATGAGTATTTTTTTGAAATGCTTAAAGCGGGTGCCTCGGGTTATATTCTGAAAGGTGCGGAAACAAGCGATTTAATCCACGCTGTACGAGTGGTCGGTAGCGGTGAAGTCTTTCTTTATCCGACGATGGCACAACTGTTGGTCAAGGATTATCTCAATTCCATCCAATGGGGGGAAGGTCCCGGTGCCTCTTTGAGCCAGCGGGAAAAAGAGATTTTGCGCTTAATTAGCGAAGGATTAAGTACTAAAGAAATAGCCGAGAAATTAGTCATCAGTCCAAGCACCGTACATACACACCACAGTAATTTAATGACCAAGCTTGGCTTGAACAACCGGCGAGAATTGATTCAATATGCTCGCCAGCGCGGGCTTATCCAGGGCAAATAACCCGAGCAAAAATCGATTTATTCAATTCGCCAGTTATTTTTGAAAAAACGCCAAAATATTTGGCGTTTTTTCTTTACCTTTTGGCAGTTCGTACGATACCAACTGAAATTATTTTTATTAAGATTATTTTAATGATATTCGGGAAAGAGAGCAAATAAATGGTCGTGCGGCGTGTTTTCGTGATCTGGACTCATCCACTTTTTCACGAAACCGCACGTTTGCTCTTAAAACATCCGGATGTAATTTGGGTGGGTGCAGCCCAGGACATTTCTATCATGCACGAAGAAATCCTGAAACTTCAACCAGACACTATTTTATTCGAAAGGACGGTTGCCGGTTTTCCGGCAGGCTTGTTGGAAATCATGAAGGTCGAGACCTGGGATGTTCACGTGATTGGACTAAGCCTGGAGGATAACAAAATCAGCCTTTGCCATCGCGAACACCAGACGGTAGTAGATGCCGGGGACTTGCTCCAATTCGTTCTTGGTTGATTATCGAGACTTGATCCAGCCATCCCGCCTACCATCAGCCGGAACCCAATTATGAAGTTTAAGAACCCGGGGACTAGCGAGGTCAAATGGAGCGATTATCAAGGTAAAAACGCCACCAACCCAAGTTATCCAAATCTCAAGGAGGATGTGAAATGACAAGAAAGTTTATTTTGTTGATTGGAATGATCGTTTTAGGTGGTCTGGCCTTAGCCGCCTGTGCCGGTGCTGTTGGCCCTGCAGGTCCCGCGGGGCCGGCCGGCCCCGCAGGTCCAGCCGGGTCGGCTCTGACCGAAGACCAGGTAAAAGCCCTGGATACGGCAGCAAAGCTGGCTGGGATCTCATTCCCGGCCACAGATGGTGTCCGGCGCGGCTGCCCGGCCTGCCACGTCTTGGCCGATCCCGCGACCGGTAAATATACCCTGCCGTACGAAGCTGCAGAGCGCGCAGAAGTGCGGGGGGGAGAACATCCCGTGGTCTCATTGGATGGGACCCCCATTGGTCCAACCGATGAGGCTAACGTAACAGTCTGTCTGCAATGCCATGCTGCCGGTACTGGCGCCAGAGCCGGTATGGGTGTGGTTGCACCTCTGTCGCTGCGCGATATTGTGCATCCCGCTCACATGGCCAGCCAATACTTCAAGCTGCATTATGGCGGCAGTTGTTTCACCTGCCACAATGTGAACGGCGAAGGTGGATGGGATTTGCTGACCGAGGCGGTAGTGGTCAATGACAAAGGCGTGCCCGATCCTGATAACCTGCCAATCCCTGGCGCTAACCCAATTGGGGCTGGAGAAGCAACCTCATCATTTTCCGCCTCCCGTGGCGGAAGATTATATGACAACTGGATGAAAGAAGCTGGTGTAGCAGTACCGGGTTCAGACCAACCCCTGTGGGCTACTCAAACCACAAACACCCGCACCGGGGCGGATACCTGGCGCTGCAAAGAATGCCACGGCTGGGATTATTTGGGAGCTGCTGGCGCTTATAGCAAGGGTTCCCACTTTACCGGCTTCCCCGGGGTTTTTGATGTCGCATCAAAAACCTTTGACGAGATCGTGGCGATCCTATCCGGGGGCACCAACGCCGATCACAACTTTTCGGCGATGGGCGATAAAGCATTGGGTGAACTTGCAACCTTCCTCCAATCGGGACTGGTTGATGTTTCACCTTTGATTGACGCTGCAACCAAGAGCGCAGTCAATGGTGACGCTGCCCATGGGAAAGAGCTCTTCGCCCTATGCGCGGCCTGCCACGGCGAAGATGGGCGCGTGTTCAACTTCGGGAGCGATGCGGAACCTGAGTACGTCGGCACGATCGCATTGGACAACCCGTGGGAGTTTCTCCATAAGGTCCGCTCAGGTCAACCTGGCACAGGTATGCCAGCCGTCATGGATTTAGGCTGGAGTTTGGACGATTTACTCGATTTGTTGGCCTTCGCTCAGACTTTACCCGTCGTAGCGCCTTAACCTAGCAGTTGTGGCAGTGAGCGATACGCCGCTCAGGACCAATTGTTATGCGGTGGTAGTAAATATGCAGCCGCTTCATGAACTCAAGCGCCAAGCATAGCTAATTAACAACTGGCTCAAGGTCGTCACAGATCAGTTCCGGGAAGGTTGTTACTGGATCTCTTCAACACATAACAGGTATGGTCGGCAATCATCTAGCTGCATGTGCGTCATCCAGACGGTTGCAGCTAGATGAGGTTCCTGGCATCAGGATCAAAAAGATCCAATGGAGAGACTATCCAGGTAAAAATGCCACCGACCCAATCTACCCAAATCTCAAGGAGGATGTGAAATGGCAAGAAAGTTTATTTTGTTGATTGGAATGATCGTTTTAGGGGGTCTGGCCTTGGCTGCCTGTGCCGGTGCTGTCGGCCCCGCAGGTCCCGCCGGACCCGCTGGGCCGGCTGGCCCTGCCGGTCCGGCCGGGTCGGCTCTGACCGAAGACCAGTTAAAAGCCCTGGATACAGCAGCAAAACTGGGTGGGATCGCATTCCCGGCCACAGATAGTGTCCGGCGCGGTTGCCCGGCCTGCCATGTCCTGGCCGACCCCGAGACTGGCAAGTACACTTTACCGTACGAAGCCCATGAACGTGTCGAAGTGCGGGGGGGAAATCACCCCGTAGTTTCATTGGACGGGACCCCTATCGGTCCTAAGGATGATGTCAGGGTAACCGTCTGTCTGCAATGCCACGCTGTCGGTACTGGCGCCAGAGCTGGTAAGGGTGTGGTGGCACCGCTAGCACTGCGCGATATCGTGCATCCCGCTCACATGGGCAGCCAATATTTCAAACTGCATTACGGCGGCAGCTGCTTTACCTGCCATAATGTGAACGGCGAAGGTGGATGGGATTTGCTGACCGAGGCGGTAGTGGTCAACGACAAAGGCGTGCCCGATCCTGATAACCTGCCAATCCCTGGCGCTATTCCGATCGAGAGCGTGCCGGTCCCATAAATTCTGGCTTTGGGTATAATTGATTCACGGGTATGGGCGAGTATTAACCTTTGCCCATACCCTCTCTTTTTGGCTGAGAGCCAAATATTCATCAGGAGGATTAATGTGAGTGAGGAATCTAACCTCAGCCGGCGGAAATTTCTGGCAAAGGCCACCGTGGGCATTGGCGGCGCAATAACCGCCTTGATCGGGATCCCGGCGATTATTTATGTGGTTGGGCCGGTGCTTAAAAAAGAGGGTGACAGCGGATGGATGCGTATCGGTCCGACCTCTAAGGTCACGCCTGGAACACCCACATTGTTTTCAATCAAAATTGAACGCGAGACCGGGTGGGTCACCAACCAGCAAGACATCATGGTGTATGTCTATACAGATGACGGGCGAAATTATGCTGCCATGTCGAATATTTGCACACACCTTGCCTGCCGGGTGCGCTGGATCGAAGAGCGTCAGGAGTTTTTCTGCCCTTGCCACAACGGCGTTTTTGACAAGCATGGGAACGTACTGGCAGGGCCACCACCGCGGCCTTTGGACCGATTTGAATTAAAAACTGAAAATGATGAAATTTTTATTAAGGTAGGTTGAGCATGCTTAATCGATTCTCGAATTGGCTCGATGCTCGTACCGGATGGCGGAATATTTGGGAAGGTATCTTTCTGCGAAAAGTTCCTAAGGTCAACTGGTTATACACGCTGGGTAGTGCTTCTTTATTTATCGTGGTAAACCAGGTCGTAACAGGCATATTATTGACCATTTATTATGTTCCCAATCCCGACCATGCTTATGACAGCGTTCAATATATCACCACACAAGTTGCGTTAGGCTGGCTGATCCGGGGATTGCACCATTGGGGAGCCAGCGCCATGGTTGTCCTTGTTTTTCTGCATATGCTGCGGGTTATTTTCCTTGGCAGCTATAAATTCCCGCGCGAAGTCACCTGGTTCAGCGGGGTAGTGCTGTTTTTGGTCACGATAGGGTTTGGGTTTACCGGCTATCTCCTGCCATGGGACGAAAAAGCTTACTGGGCGACGACGGTGGGAACCCAAATCGCCGGGACGCCGCCCGTCATCGGGGATGTCGCTCTGAGAATCTTACGGGGGGGCGAAGACTTGACCGCAATGACGCTGGTGCGCTTCTTTGGCATGCATGTATGGGTATTGCCTGCAATTTTGTTGTCGCTGGTTGGACTGCATGTTTACCTGGTAATCAAACATGGGATTAGCACAACACCAAAGCGTGGGGAAATTAAACATGAATGACAAAGAACAGCAAGAATATTTACAGGAATACAAAAAAGAGAAGGAAAAAGGCGTCCCTTTTTTCCCTGACATTTTGTTCAAAGATGCGCTGGTATCTTTGCTGGTGTTTATCGTCCTGGTTGCACTGGCTTACTTCCTGGGAGCACCTTTAGAAGAAAAAGCCAACCCCGCAAACACCTCGTACACCCCTCGGCCTGAGTGGTACTTCCTTTTCCTGTTCCAACTACTTAAATATTTCCCGGGCGAGCTGGAATTTTTAGGCGTGATCGTGCTCCCGATGGTTGCGTTGCTGCTTTTGTTCATCCTGCCCTTGTTGGATCGCAGCCCTAAGCGCCATTTTTTGGACCGGTTGCTATTCACCATTCCCACAACCGCGATCATTGCAGGAATCGTGGTGCTTACTTACCTTTCAGTGCGAGAAGCACCACCTCCAGCGGAGACCAACGAAGGCGACCCGATCGCCAGCTTGTATGCCAATAACTGCTCCGCCTGTCATGGCGCTTCGATTGAGGTCAAGTCGGGCGTCAATTTGCACAATATCATTGCACAAGGCAACCATGACGGCATGCCAGCCTGGAGCGCTGATCTTACCTCAGACCAGATTGACGCCCTGGCTGGTTTTATCACCTCCCCCGGCGGGAGCCAGCTATTTAACCAGAATTGCAGCAGCTGCCATAGCGTGGAAGCGCTTGTCGAAGGATCCCCAATGGATTTGAAACAAGCCCTCGAAAATGGAGCTGCGTTTAAACCCCACGCCGGGGTGCAAACCGTGGATTGGAACACAAGCCTAACCCTCGAAAATCGGACTTCTTTATTGAACTTCCTGGTTGCACCGGATGGGCAGCGGTTGTTTGATGCCAATTGTTTGACCTGCCACGGTAATTCTGTTGCTTACTCTGGCACCGAGGAAGAATTGCGCCAGGTAATCAGTCAAGGTGGAAAGCACCTGGACATGCCGGGTTGGAAAGAGCAGCTGACCTCAGAGCAACTTGACCTGTTATCCAGGTTCGTGGTTGACCCAGAGGCCGAGTCGCAATCACAGACCCTTTTCCAGCAGCAGTGCGGTTCATGCCATGGGCAGAATATTCCCCAAGCCGATAGTATTGAAGGAGCACGCCAGATCATCGAAAGCGGCGGACCTCACCGGACCATGCCAGTCTGGGGTGATGTGCTGACCACGGAACAGTTGGACGCCTTGGTAAGTTACACCCGGCAATCCACGGATGGCAATTCGGTAGCTGTCGGACAGGGTCTCTTTTCACAGTATTGCGCCACCTGTCACGGTGGACTGGGTGAAGGCGGCCCCAATCCCACCAAACCCGGTGATGTTATCGCCCCGATCAGTTCAGCTGAATACTTGAAGACTCGCGATGATATCACTCTGAGGTTGATCATTTCTCAAGGTCAGCCAAACTTCGGCATGTCACCTTTCGGAACTTCGAACGGTGGCCCGCTCCAGGATGAGGACATCGACGTCATCGTCAAGTTTATCCGCTCCTGGGAGGCCAGGCCACCAGTTGAACTACCGCCTGAAGTGTCTGTTGCAGTGGTTAACGAGAAACCGGCACAACTCTATATCTCCGTTTGTGCCCAATGCCACGGTTTGGCGGGCGAAGGCGGGGTTGGCCCGAGTTTCCAAAGTATAGATTTCCAGGGTCTGCAGACAGACCAGCAGATCTATAATTCCATCAACAGTGGTCACGGCTCAACCGCCATGATCGGCTGGGGCGATATCCTCAGTGCTGATCAAATTACGCAACTGGTAAAGTTGATCCGCAGTTTTCAGCTAACGGCAACTGGCCCGGGATCCGTCCCCTCGTTCTCGAAGGATGTGCTGCCAATCTTTAACGCCCGCTGTGGTGCGTGCCATGGAACCTTGGGTGGTTGGGATGCAAGCGATTATGCCTCGAGCATGGAGACAGGAGACAATGCCCCGGTGATCCTCTCTCGTGATCCAGGAGGGAGCTTGTTGGTGCAAAAGCTGCTCGGTATCCAGACCATCGGCGGGAGTATGCCCCCCGGTAAATTGCTCACCCAGAAAGAAATCGATTTAATTGTGGCCTGGGTTAAAGCTGGCGCCCCGGACAATTAGGAAAGTTCGCTTCCTATTCTGGTTTTTGCTGCGCTAATATTCGATCCATCAGTTCCGGGTCATCCCGCAACAGACCGGCAGCTGGCAGGCGTTTGACCAGCTCGGCCCAATTCGGGTTGACCCGGAACACGGCTTTAAAAATCGGCGCAGCTTCTTCCATACGATCTAAATCCGCCAGGGTCAGCGCATGCCAGAACGGCAGTTCATCCATGTCCGGCGCCAGTTCCGCGGCTGACCGGTACGCACTCAGAGCCTGCTCCACCTGGCCTTCCGTCAGAAAAGCATCGCCTTGATTCATCCACTCATACGCCCGGTGAACCCCAAGCAGGCGATTTAATTCCTGCACAGGCTGCGGGTGATCCTCCACCCTTAGATCCACCAGAATACCCTCCCACGGGTTGGCACTTGCCGTCCCGCTGACCACCAGGAGGCTGGCGCTTTGCTGTCCGCGAATGTCGCCTCCCGCGGTCTGTGCTGCCAGCAGCGCTGCCAGCATGCGTTCCGCCAGTGGACCCGCTGCTCCCTGGTAAGCTTCAGCCATGGCAGGCCAAACCGTATCATTAAGCATCATATTGGCCTGGACAGAAAATCCGTCACCACTGACATGCCCGGCGCAGGCAATGCAACGCACCCCGGTATGAACCGCCATCCTCCCCAGGTGATCCACCATCGCCACCTGGCGCACCTCGCGGTTGTCATCTGCCTGCAACAATGCCGGCAGTGCAGTTGGCGCAGAAATACCTATGCGCATTAGTTCCAATCCTTGCGGGCCATAGCTCTTTTCCACCATTGACTGGGTAGCTACCACCCCCACTCCCGGCTCGCCCCACGCGACTACCGATCCCACGGAAAACCAGTGCGACTGGACGGCTACCCCCATCTCGCCAGTTGCCGGGTCGCGCGCAACAATGGAAAAAGTGTGGGCAAATGGGAACCGATTGGGTTTGGCAGTCATAAAACACTCCTGTGGGTCCGGTGGTTAACCTTCCAACTGATAGGTGGTGAACATGTTCTCGCACGGGTTGCCCCAGGTGGCACACATGCGGCGATTTGTCAGATCTATCGTCAGCGCGGTGACCGTTTTTTCGCGGTCCAGCGGATCACCGTCAGTCGAATGATTGCAAATCGAATCAGGAAAATTAATGTGGTCCTTTTGGATGGTCTGCAGGGTGCGGATGGAATGCTCTCGGGTCTGGTTGAGCAGCCGCAGGGCGCGGAAATAGCGTATTCGGGTGGCGATCAATTCATCCGGATCGTATTCGATCCTGCGCATTTGATCATCCAGGAAGTGATTGGTATGCACCATCATCCCGTCATGCGCATAAAGGATGGCAAACTGGCGTGCTGAAACCTCAACTGAGAAAATCTCGCCGCTCTCATGGACCAGCAAGTGGTTGTAACCGGCTGCCCGCTGCGGCGTTAAGGTACGTCGGATGGCCTCGCTGGGGGTGGTGGCTGCCAGCACTGCCCGTGAGACAATCACGCGCGGGATGCCAATACGGCTGTCGGTCGGATAGACTGAATCGCAGCACTGGGCAATGCCATGGGCATTAAACCCGATGTTTGGCAGCAACCCACCATAGGTCATCGCCAGGAATGGCGGCTCGTCATCCGGGCGAGCCTGCACAATATATACATCCGGCTCGTCTTCCGGCACCCAATCTTCGTTATGCGCCACCAACACCGTACCGTTGGTGGTGCGTTCCTGATTGACCGCCATACTGGTGCATTTGACC
>CALMGN010000028.1 GCA_937863605.1 uncultured Anaerolineaceae bacterium | reverse complement strand
CCCCATTTTTATGGTCAACGATAACGCTGAAGAGGCTGTCAAATTCTACGCCTCCATTTTCAAAAACTCGAAAATCGTCTCGGCATCGCGCTGCGGAGAAGCGGGACCCGGAGCTGGATCGTACTTTTTTGGATCAATTTTGTTATCACCGAAGCAATGTACCCCTTTGAAAAAACGTGGAATAATCCATATCATCAAACAACATCATTTCCGGAGCAAGGTTGAGGTGTCCTTACCTTGTACCAGGTAGTCAGGAGGGCAAACAATGCAATATCGAACGTTGGGTCGAACAGGTTGGCAGGTCTCTGCTCTGAGTTTTGGCGCATGGGCTATTGGCGGCACCTGGGGGCCGACGGTTGAATCGGAATCTCTGGCAGCTTTACACCGCGCCATTGACCTGGGCGTCAATTTCTTTGATACCGCCGATGTCTATGGGGATGGCATTAGCGAACGGCTGCTGGCAAAGCTGCGCCGCGAGACCCGCGAACCCATCCTAATCGCCACCAAAGCCGGCCGGCGCCTGAACCCGCATGTCGCAGCCGGTTACAACCGCGACAACCTGACGGCGTTTGTCGAGCGCAGCCTGAGCAACCTTGAGGTTGAGGCCCTTGACCTGCTGCAGCTGCACTGCCCGCCGACCGATGTTTATTATCAGCCCGAAGTCTTTGGCATATTGGACGGTCTGGTCAAAGCAGGGAAGATCCGTTATTACGGCGTGAGTGTTGAGAAGGTGGAAGAGGCTTTAAAAGCCATCGAATACCCCAACGTTCAAACGGTTCAGATCATTTTTAATATGTTCCGGCAACGCCCGGCCGAATTGTTCTTCGAGCAAGCGAAGAAGCGGCAGGTGGGCATTTTGGCGCGGGTCCCGCTTTCCTCCGGGATGCTCACCGGCAAGTTGAAAGCGGATACCGCCTTCGCATCCAACGATCACCGCGCCTTCAACCGCCAGGGCGAATCCTTTGACCGGGGTGAGACGTTCTCTGGAATTGATTACGACCTGGGGTTAAGTGCGGTTGAAGAGCTTAGAGCCATCTGCCCGCCCGGTTTGAGCCTGACGCAGTTTGCGCTGCGCTGGATTTTGATGTTCGACGCTGTGACTTGCGCCATTCCGGGCGCCAAACGCCCATCACAGGCAGAGGAAAATTTCTCCGCGGCCGACTTGCCCCCTCTTTCCGAGGAGACGATGGCGCGGGTGCAGTCCGTCTACGACCGCACCATCCGCGAGCGGGTGCAGCATTATTGGTAGCCTGAGACTTACCCTCCCGCTGCTGTGTTGACCATGGCGTTGAAATCCAGGCCGGTGGGCTGCTGGAAGACCCGCAGGTCAAAGTTTTGCGCTGCCGCTAACAGGTGATCGAATATTTCAGCCTGAATGAGTTCATAGGCCACCCAGTCGGTGGTTTTAGTAAAAATATACAGCTCAACCGGCAAGCCGTTCGGTCCCGGCTCCAGCACCCGCACCAAAAACGGGCGGCCGCCGTCGGTGTAAATGTCGGGGCGGCTCTTCAGGTAAGCAGTAATGTACGCCCGGAAGACCTCGATATTGGTAAGCTGCGGGCCGTCGAGCGGCGAGTCGAAATGGTCGTGGTGGGCGCGCTGGTATTCATCCAATCGGGTAATTTTTTCTTCCAAATATTCAGATAGCAAGTCGATGCGGCCGAGGCGGTCCAGCATTTCTTTATCGCAAAACTTGATGCTGACCATGTCAACCGACAACGCGCGTTGAATCCGCCGCCCGCCGCTCTCGATCATCCCGCGCCAGTTGCGATAGGGCACATCGATCATCTTATAGGTCGGGATGACACTGTAGGTCATGTCAAAGTTGCGGATTTTGATGGTGTGAAGGTTGATATTGACCACATCGCCATCGGCGTCGTAACTGGGTACTTCCACCCAGTCCCCTTCCTTGAGCAGATCATTGGCGGCAATTTGAATGCTGGCCACCAATGACAGGATGGTGTTCTGGAAGATAAGCATGAGCACCGCGGCAACCGCTCCCAGGCCGGTCAGCAGCACCACCGGCGACTCCCCGGTCAGCAGCGTGATGCTCAGGATAATGCCCACCAGCACAATGACCAGCCGGGCAATATCCAAATACCCCTGGATACTGACGCCATTATAGTTAGGCCGGCTCTCGTAAATCTCGTTGATAGCGGTTAGCAGCCCGGCCAGGGTGATCACGGAAAGCCACAGGATGAGGAACAAGGCAGCTTTGACGACGATATCCTGGTAAGCGGGGAACAGGAAGGCACTAATGTAGATCACCACCAGCGGCGCCAGCCAGGCCATGCGCGAGGGTTTGAGGTTGCGCACCAGGATGTCGTCATTTTTGGTCGAGGAGCGGGCTGCCAGGTTCATCAGTGCGTGCGCGATTCCGTAGCGGAAAAGCAAAAACAGCACGGTACCCAACAGCAGGACAGCGCCCACTGCCATGGTCAAGTTGTTTTGCAGTTGGTCAATAAACTCAGCAGTGTTCATTATCCCTCCCGAAGTGGACGAGGTATTTTGTTGATAATATAAGTATATTTTATCGTAATTTTACCTGTAGGGTGCTGCGTTCGTAACGCACCATCCCGTGTGGAGCGCCGGGCAAACCATGCTGGAATTGTACAAAGGCACCGCCTTTGACGTCTATTATGTGCTCAACGGCGCTGCGCTATTGATTCTGGCGTTCGTGATGCGGCGCAGCAGCGCCTTCACCAGGGCGACGGCTGGCTGGGGGATCGCAGCGGGCGTGCTCATGACCATCCCATCCTCTGCCGGGATGATTGGCTTGATTTTCGCCCTGGCTTCGCTGGTACCCTGGGCGGTTTTTTTGGTGCTGATTACCAGGCGGTTTTTCAAGATGACGGGGTGAAATGATAATTGGAAGGATGAGTAAGAACTTCAGTATTAACAAATAACTATATAAAATCGTTTGCCGGCAAATATGCGCGCATAGTTATCCATGGCCATCCTGTCTTCCGATTTTGGTGGAGTTTTCATCATTCCCTTTTTTTATGGTTGTATATACAATACAATCAGGTTTAGTGGGGGATACAGATATCCGAGCCAGGTAAATTCCATTTGCAGCACAGTTTAAAACAGGTTCCTTATCCTGGATACGCCCAAATTTAGTGGAAATCGGTCAAAGGTGGGTTAGCTAAGGTCGTCGAAAGGGGTGCCGAAATGTCGATGCAAATTGCTCAAAAAATTCCATTCCGTCCGTCACAGTGCCCTGAATGCACCAATTATGTACAAGCAGTTCACAAATGCCGGGGGTACAGCGTTGAATCCTGGCCCAGACCGCTATTGGCTGTGCTCGGGGATGAGAACATGGAGCCTTGTCCGCGCTTCATTACTGGGTTTAATCCGGAATTCCCGATTCCGGTCGCCCCACCGCCAGTGGAATCTACCTCAGCTACTCCGCCGCCGGTGGAATTTGCAACCCTCACATCCCCGGATTCGACCCCTGCACCTATGGTTGCTACAGATGCGGCAGAATTCGCGCCGGTCGAAGCCAATGCTGAAACCCCGGTCAAAGTTGAGCCATCCCAGGTATCAGCTACCGAAAATGCAGAAGTCAACACTCCGCCGCCAGTCCGGGGTGTCCCGCGCATTCATTGTCACAGATGCAAGGCGGAGAATCCATCGAGCGTAGAACGTTGTCAGCAGTGCGATGCTAAGCTGCTGCCAGCCGAAGGTGTGAGAGCCAGACTCACCACCTTCTTTTCGGCACTGATTGCAGCCGGTTTTTTGGGATACCTGCTGTACTATTTTTATATTCAAAACCCGGGGTCAGCCCCAGACATCCCCTTTCTTAACCCGGTAGTCCTGGGGATTGCTACTTTCCTTGCATTAATTACCGCCCTTACAGCGCCGCTGCGCAGGACTCCGGAATACGTCAAGTACCTGAACCGCGCGAACAGGCATATACTTCTTAATCCCTGGCAGTCGCTGGATGACCTGGACCATGCCATGTATGTCGCGCCTGAAAAAGAGCAAGGTAAACTCTTGAAACAGCGCGCAAAATTATACGAAAAGGTCGGGTTTGCGGAGGATGCTGCCCGCGACTTCCTGGTTTTGGCCACTTCGCCGAACGCGGTTAAGGGAGAAGCTGATTTTATCCATATGTTCACTGGCATCGATTCAGATGCGTATCAGGTTGGCCGGCGTTCCGGTCAGATCGCCACAATTCTAGAATTCGGCAAGGCCAAAGCGGTGGGCTACTGCTCCCAGTGCAATCTTGTGGTGGGGTTAGACAAAGAGCAGCGCTGCCTGATCCACCCGAAGACCAAAGGGCGTGAGGTTGAAGTTGTCATCCCAGCCGACCTGCTGGCTGGAAAATTGGCCGTGATGCAGAAGGTCGAAGCAGGTAAGCCTAGGGTAGCTGAACAACTTTCGGCGTTGTTGACCTCGGGCAAGGCCAGCGCACTCGGATATTGTAGGAGCTGCAGGGCGGTGGTCGAGTTGGACCCACAGCGCCGCTGCACCATCCACCCCAGAAACCGCATAAAAAATATCCAGTATGCCGTTCCTAGAGACTTGGCTTCAGCCCGCAGGCGAATCTTTAAAACAAAGCAACTGAGACAGGCTGGCAGGAATCAGACCATTTTAATTGCAGGCGCATTGATCATTTCGGTAGTACTCTTGCTAAACGCATATGATGTCGATGTTGCAGGTTTTTTCCAACGGTTGATTAACTCTTTGCGCTGACGCCGCAACCCGGTCAAAACAACCCGGGATGGATCGACAGGCAATTTACAAAGCTGAAGTCTAATATTAATAAAAAAAACACCACCCGCGGATTGTCTGTTCGGGTGGTGTTTTGGGGTTCTAGCAGGAAATACTGGTTAGAGGATGGTCACGTAGACTGCCTGCGGGCCTTTCGGGCCTTGCTCGACAGTAAATTCTACTTTTTGTCCTTCGTCCAGCGAGTGGTAACCTTCACCGACGATCGCTGAATGATGAACAAATACATCGGGTCCATTTTCCTGGGCAAGAAAGCCATAGCCCTTGGTGTTGTTGAACCATTTTACCGTTCCTGAAATACGTTCTGCCATTGTGTTAAACTCCTAAAATCTTTGTATTCAAATCTGATTAATAACGCCGAGCCCCACCCCGATTTTTATGGGTGACTGGCCGACGAGATCCACTACCATTGCGGTCGTTGTAACCACCGCCACTTGATGCGTCACGTTCGCGTGCTGTACCAACTTTAATCTCGCGATCATCGAGGGAATAACCATTGAACATTTGGGTTGCTTTGACGGCATCGGCTTGTGAGCCCATGACCACAAAGGCAAATCCCTTGGATTCTCCGGTTGAACGATCTTTGATCAAGTCCGCTGATACCACCGTGCCCGCTTGCGCGAGCAGAGTGCGCAGGTCTTCTTCCTTCGTTGCGAAGGAAAGATTTCCGATAAATAATTTTACTTCCATGTATTGTGTAATCCTTGCTCCGGCATTTCTGCCGAAAAAAAATGCTGCCAACCCAAAAGAGGTTTGGCAGCAAAACGACAACCCTTTTATTAAGACAGTAATACTATACCACACAATTGGCAATTAAGGGGGAAAAATAAATATTGGT
>CALMGN010000027.1 GCA_937863605.1 uncultured Anaerolineaceae bacterium | reverse complement strand
TCCTCAACCGGCTCGAGTTGCACCACCACCGGCGCGCGCACCCGCGCCACCTCTGGCAGGTTCTGTACGGCCTCCAGAGCCCGCAGGCTGCCCCCGTGCACCACAATCACATTACTGGCAAAATACGACGTGAAACGCGCTCCCTGACCCTTCAGCCGGCTCACAGCGCCCTTCTGGCTGCGGTCGGCCACGGCTTTCAAAGTATCCACCACATACTGGCCGCGTTCATTCCAATCTGTGATTGCATACGCAGCGCTTAAATCGGCTTGCTCGGCCATTTCAATGACAAAATCAGCGCTGCCGGACGCCTGCAGCGTTTCCAACACCTGGGGATCGACCCGCGGCTGCGGGGACTCTCCCTGAGCAGCTACATGACCTGGGATCGCGAGATCGACGGAAATACCCAGCAGGAAAATTACGGTGCTAAAGATTAGAATCAGCCGCTTTGGAATGCCGGTACCATTAATGTTTTTCAAGGGAGATTAATTCGATTCAGGGGTCAGACCCAGCTGGCTGGCTTCATCAAAAGTCAACACATCAGGCGACTCAACCGCGCCGGTCATGTCCGCCAGCCCTTGTTCCCAAAACTCATCCGTCTGCTGGCTGTCCAACGGCTGCCCGGTTTGTTCCAGCAACCCTTCGAGGCCTTCGAGCGCTGCATCGGAATAATCGGTAAACGGCCCGACCGGTTTTTCAGCCGAATCAAATGCAGGTGCCGCTGGCGGTTCAGACCGCGGGACTTTCACGGGTTTAGCGGGGGTCGCAGGCTTCTTCTCAGAGGCCGGTTTCACAGTCTTGTGAGGCGCTTTGAAGGGAGCCGCCACGACTGGAGACGGTTCCACTTCAACAGGTGGTTTGGCAGGGGATTTGGCCGGAGCTTTCGGGGCAGGCTGAGAAATCACAGCTGCCAGCGGGGTCGAGACGGCTGTCATTGGGCGGAAGTCTGCACCCATCCCATCCAGAATGCGCACCAACTGCGCCTGGGCGGTGAGGGTTTCTTCCAGCGCCAGCGCCGACCGCAGTCCGCTGGCATCCGCACCAAGCACCACTACAAAAGCATAATCGCCTACCGGCGCCAGAATCAACTGCTGCTCGCTGCCGCGCACCACCAACGCTCCCTGTGGGATGCCGCTGTTCACCAGGCGGGACGCCTTTTGTGCCGCGTTCAGGGCTGCCATGACCGCCGGCGCCCACTGCTTCTCAAACTCGAAGTCCGTTCGTTCGCCAGTCTGGGCTACCACCCTGCCGCGCTCGTCCGCCAGCAGCACCAGCACCGCTCCCAGGCCTTTCCGCACGCGTTGCAACACACCGGAAAGGTCAACCACCGGGGTGGGTGGTTCTTTTGCAGTGACAGCGGCAGGCTTTGGCTGTTCGATTACCGGCTGGTACAGGCCAAGCAGTTCGCTGGTGGCAGTCATAAATTCCGACATGAGGAACGGTTTGCGTAAAAATCGATCCGCGCCGGCTGCGGCTGCTTTGTCGTCTAAATCTTTTGCGGTTAGTCCGGAAATCAATATAATTTTGATCTCGCTGCTGCGATCGCGCAGCCGTCTGGCCAGATCCAGACCGGACATGCCTGGCAGCCGGATATCCGCAATCAGCAAGTCGAGCGGCTGGCGGGAGGTTTCTAGCAGCGCCTCTTCTGCCGAGGGAAACAGTTTGATTTCCAACCCGGCACCCAGGGTCTCGACCGCAGCGCGCAACATCCGGCCTAATTCGAGCACATCATCGACGATAAATATCCGTTTCACGGACCTGTTCCCTTGAAATAATGAAGTTTCTTGAGATAAATTGATTATAGCAGAACCGCTGTGTGAGATGGCCGGGGCGGATCATTAAAACTGAAACTACCCGCCTATCGCGGCTTCAAATTTGGCAGGCGTTCTAGAACCCTTGTCAAGCGGTTATGGGCAGTCGCTGCCGGATGCCAGTTCTTCCAGGTTCCAGAATTCGCTGCGGGCGCTGCTGTCCACCTGCAGGTTGCAAATATCAGGGCGGGCGGCGGTCAGGTGAATGGTGTAATACAACGGTAAGACCGGCAATTGCTGCGCGAATTGTTCCTGCACCGCGCGGTTGGCGGAATAATACGCGTCCGTATCAGCCGGGTCTGCATCCAACGCTGCCTGACAGGCAGCATCAAAGACCGGGTCGCTCCAGCCGGTGATGTTGACGCCCAGCCAACCGTTATCGTTGGACGGGATCTGTTGTGCAGTGTACAGGAAGCAGGGTGAACTGCGGCCGGACTGCCAGGCAAATTGTGCCAGGTCAAAGTTACGGCCGAACAAAATGCCCTGCGAGCCGGGTGCGTACAAAGTACCGGCATCCAGCTGCTGTACGGCAACTTTCACCC
>CALMGN010000026.1 GCA_937863605.1 uncultured Anaerolineaceae bacterium | reverse complement strand
TCCGAGGACTGCATTAAGTTTATCATTAAGCTTAAGGGGTTGCGGGCTTTCCAGTATAATTCGACCTGCTGGCGAAGGCCAGCAGGTATTATCCCGATCGCAGAATTATTAGCTGCCCTTCTATGACCCTCGCAAAAATCTGGCGGACCCTTGGAAATATCATCATCCTGCTCACCTTGCTGGTAACCCTGCAGCGCAGCGATTATGACAGCACTGACCCGGTCGAGCAAGTACGCGCCTACACCCGCTGGGAAGAATTCGATTATGGCAGTTGGATTGTGGATGCACTGGCGCTCAAATTTTCGTTCGGTGCGCTCAACTTTCCCAATTACATGGATGAGCAACAACAGCGCCAGCTGGTTTTTCAACATCTGGCGCAGCTGCAGCGTTTAAATCAGGTCCGCGACCAGATCACTACCATCTACGCCGACCCCGCTGTTCAAGATCCCGGTACAGCCTCTGCGGTATACCAGGCTGAACAGACGGCACTCACCGCCCAGATCAACCGGCAGCAGCCGCTGGTAGAAGCCGTCATCCAACATCAAATCAGCGCCGTGGTCGGTGATCTGGGGCTGACGCTGGGCGGTCAGCCCGTTCCGCCGCTGCTCTACCATGTCACCCCGCTGCCCATGGCACTGATCGTTTCACCGCGGCAGGTAATTTTACAGGTAGCAGATATTTCGGTCATGCCAGATTTGCCGCTGGCGGAGATCACCCGCCTGGAGGATGCAGTGGCACGCGGGCTGGATGTCTCCTCCATCATTGTTCCCGTCGGAGGCATCGGGGTGTACCCGACCATGGTCATGCGCACCACCGACCTGAACTGGTTGGTCGAGGTGGTTGCCCATGAATGGATTCACAACTACCTGACCCTGCGCCCGGTGGGTGCGTTGTATTACTCAACCCCTGAGATGCGCACCATCAATGAGACGACCGCCAACATCGCAGGCACCGAGATTGGGAAAGCGGTGATCCGGCGTTTTTATCCGGAAAGCGCACCCGCGCGGTCGCTGCCGGTGCCTTTCGAGGAACAATTTCCAGGCCCACAGCCTGAACAAAATGGTCCGCCGGTTTTCGATTACCGCGCCGAAATGCACGAGACGCGCATCACCGCCGATGCGCTGCTGGCAGAAGGTAAGGTTGAGGAAGCCGAAGCGTATATGGAAGCGCGCCGCCAGGTCTTCTGGGACAACGGCTACCGCATTCGGAAATTGAACCAGGCCTATTTTGCCTTTTACGGTTCCTACGCCGATCAGCCCGGCGGCGCGGCAGGGATAGACCCGGTCGGTGCAGCAGTGCGGATTTTACGCGCGCAGTCGCTCAGCCTGTCGGACTTCCTCGACCGAATGACCTGGGTCACCTCGTTTGAAGCCTTACAGCAGCGGAACCAGCCGAATTAATCGGCCAGACTGTCGGAACTTTCGCCTGAACCAAGATCCGGCATGGCACGCTCGATCGCTTCAGGGGATTCGCCTTTTTCCAAACGCGAGACGACCTCATTAAATTCGGAACCCATATCCTGATCCAATTCGCCGCTCATCTGGCGCATCATCCGTCCCAGCGTGCGCGGGTCGCGGTCCATGTTTTCCAGTTGTGCCGGATCGGCCATTTCAGTCATGCGTGAGTCGTTCGATCGGCCAATGCGCACCCGCCCGATGCGCCGTTCGACATTGTCGCTGGCGCAATGCGGACATTTGACCAGCCGGGTACCGTATTCCGAGAAAGACATAAACACATCAAAGCGTTTTTGGCAGTTTAAACAACGGTAATCGTATGCAGGCATCTCACACTCACCAGAATAATCAATTTTTATCCATTATAATCAGGGTAGCCCAACAAGATCAAATATTTTACCGCATACTGAACGCAGAGACTCCTTCCAGAAGCGAAATTATGTGTTATCAAACCACCCTGCTCGATCTTGCTTATAACAAACCACTTATTATCGTGCTCTCCGGTCCGTCTGGAGTTGGAAAAGATTCAGTGCTTAAAGCCATGCAAAGCCGCGGCATGGCTTTTCATTTTGTGGTCACCTCCACCGATCGCAAACCGCGCAAAGGCGAAGTGAACGGAGTGGATTACACGTTCATCTCGACCGAACAATTCCGCCGCATGATCCAAAATGACGAGTTTATCGAGTATGCCGAAGTATATGGCGACCTGAAAGGGGTTCCCAAGTCGCAGATTAATGATGCATTGGCTTCAGGCAAGGATGTGGTGCTGCGGCTGGATGTGCAAGGAGCGGCCCGCCTGCGTGAACTGTTCCCGGATTCGATCCAGATTTTCCTGGTGCCGGAAAATGAAGAGAAATGGCGCCAGCGGTTTATCTCCCGCAAGTCCGAGACCGTGGAAATGCTGCAGCAGCGCATGGATATTGCTCATGAAGAACTCAAGCGAGTGGACGAGTTCAATTACATCGTGGTCAACTGCACCGATTGTTTGGATACCACGGTCAATCAAATTGGCGCAATAATAGAAGCCGAACATCTCAAGGTTCGTTCAGGATCTTAATGGTATGAATTCCATTCCCCCATCGCAATCGGAATATCCGCAGACCCCGCCGCCCGTTCCGCCGCGGGTGATGCGTCGCCCGGCGTCTAACCCGCCGTATATCACTTATTTCATGATCGCCAGCTGCGTGCTGGTGTTTATCGGGCAGATGCTCACCCGGACCCCGGGCGGCGGCGACTTGCTTTCCAACCTGGGCGCCAAGGTCAATGCGGCCATCATAGCCGGGCAATACTGGCGGCTGATCACCCCGATGTGGCTGCACGGTTCGCTGCTGCACATTGCCTTCAATATGTACGCCCTGTTTATTTTTGGCGCCAATCTGGAACGCGCTTACGGTCATGGCCGGTTTTTGCTGCTGTACTTGCTGGGCGGATTTGCCGGTAACGTGATTTCGTTTATGATGTCGCCAAACGCCTCTTTAGGCTCATCTACCGCCATATTTGGCTTGATTGCTGCGCAAGGGGTATTTCTTTACCAGAATCGCAAGCTCATCCGCAATGCCCAGGGGATGTTGATCAACACCCTGACCATCGCGGGTATCAACCTGGTGTTAGGCCTCTCGCCCGGCATCGACAACTGGGGGCATTTGGGTGGGCTGATCGGCGGGTTGGCCTTTGCCTGGTCAGCCGGACCGCTGTGGGATGTTCAGGCGGATGGCGCCGGGTTGCGTCTGGTGAACCAGCGCAGTACGCAGCGCGTCATTCTGGTCGCCATCGGCGTAGCGCTTGTCTTTGTGGCTGTTGCATTTTTGAAGATTAGTACGTCCTGAATTTAATGCCCTCCATTACCAGACCCGCCCTTTCAGCCGCGATGCGGTCGAGATTAACTGTAGAGATTCCTTCCGGAAAAAGATGAGGGGAATATCGTTCTATCTTGACCACCAGGCGGGCTGAATGATGATAATTATCCACGCTAATTACTCACAACAGCCGCAGGCTGAACATTAATCGGGCTGACCAGACTCCCGCCGGGGTTTTGTTCATCAATGGTGACAATCGCCTTGACCATGAACCCCAGCAGGCCCATCACCACGCAAACCAGGCCGCCCATCACGTACCAGGCCTGAATCCCCAACCAGTCGGCTACTGGCGCTGCGATCAGCATGCCAAGTGGTGCAAATGCTCCGGCCATGCTGTTCACCAGGGTAAAGACCCGGCCTTGCATTTCCGGCTCAACTTTCGTCTGCAGCAACGCGAACAGCGGGCCGTTGGTCATGGTATTCATCAGGCCGGTCAGCGCCATAGCGCCCAGCGCCAGCCAGTAACCAGCTGGGGAAGCCAACCCGATCGCCAGAATCCCGGCTCCCATGCCAATCAAACCTGCCAGGGTGGTGATGATCTTGCGGCGAAAGCCGCCCCAGACGCCTAACAGCAATCCGCCCACGATCACCCCAACGCCAAAACCCGATTCCAACCAGCCGAGTTCAGCCGCGCCGCCGTTGAAGTGCCGCGTCACCAGCAGCGGCATGAAGGAGAACGCCGGGTTAAGCAAGAAGTTGATTACCGTGGCCATTAATAGAATTCCCAGCATTCCTGGCCACCGGGTGACATATTTAAAGCCAGATCGCACATCGCGCCAGACGGTTGCAGGCGTGACTATCTCTCCGGAATCACTGCGCACTGGCCGCGGGATGGCGATGAACAGCAGCGGCAGGATCGCCAGCGCAGCCGTGATCAGGTCGATCGCCAACACCCAATGAATCGGCAGCCAGGAAAGCAGCAGCGCCCCGAGCGGCGGTGAAGCGATGTTCAACATACCCTGCAGTGCCTGGTTAGCGCCGGACAGGCGCGAAAGGTGTTCTTGCGGCACCATCAGTGAGGTTGATGCCTGCATCGCTGGCCAATGGAAGGCGCCGCCCAGGGACCTCAAGAACATTGCGGCATAGATGTGCCAAATTTGAACGGTACCGCTGAGGAAAAGCACCACCAGTCCGAGGGTCGTCAACGCAACCGCCCCGTCGGCGAAGATCATCACCCGGCGGCGGTCCCAGCGATCCACCAGCGCACCGGCGAAGGGCCCAAGCAGCACCTGCGGCAGGAGTGCCACCAGCGTGGCGGTTGCCAGTACGGCTGTGGAGCCGGTCTGGACGGTCAAGTGCCAGACCAGAGAAAACTGAACCAGGCTGCTGCCCAATAAGGAAAATGCCTGGCCGCCCCATAGTGGTGCAAAACGCCGCAGCCAATGTTTCTTTTGCGGTTCCACCGGTACCGTACCGTCCATGAATGGCCCTTTCAGTAAACAACTCGTCACAGGAATACGAATAGGCTCCGGAACGCAGTACTGTTCCGGCCGCTAGCCCATATTTATGAAAGCCGCAGCGAATTACTCGATAAAGACTTCGACGTGCTCGCCGTCCTCTTCGTCGAGAACGTCCACAATTTGTCCGATCTCGCCGGATTGAATCCATTCCATCAAGGCGTTCGGGTCAAGTCCTTCGATCTCGGGAGAGAACTTCATTCCCAGCCGGATGCCAGACCCAACCAGATTCAACGGTAAGCGCACATTGACGCGCGTCTTGCCGGAATTGGTGTCGGTTACCCGCACGCGCAGCCACCTGCCACCACCTACAGGCCCAGGGTACGGTGGAGTCGGTGCGGCTGGTCCGCCTGGTGGTCGGGGGCCAACCCGGCCGCTGGCAGATGTTTCCAGAGCTTCGAGCAATCGGGCTGCCTCTGCGGCAGTGATTTTACCTTCCTGAAGCAGGTTCAAGATTTTAAGGCGTTCTTCAACATTGACCATGTCAATCTCCCCGTCAGCCGCCGTTTACTTCTCGACGGCTTCCTCCTTTTTTCCCAGGATGCGCTGTTGAGCTTCTTCGGAGGTGATGAGACCTTCGGCCAGTTCGTCCAAGATTCGCATACGGTCCTCGGCAGTCAGCCGAACTGGAGCTTCCTCGCGCCCGGGCTCAAAACCCAGGCTGCGCAAAATCTCGTTGAAGCGGTTGCGCAGGGTCGGGTAGGAGAGACCTAGCTCCTCTTCCATACGATTAAAACGGCCCTCACAGCGGATAAAGGTCAACATAAATTGCATTTGTTCAGGAGAAAGCGCAGCAAACGGGTTGGTCTCCGGGTGAAAATGCCCTTCGATGGTGGTATTGCAGTTCAAACAAAACAGGCGGGTGACCACCAGTTCGTTTTTGCACACCGGACATTGATTCAACATTTGATTCATACCACCTCCGCTATCGAGCGATCTTCTGGTAGGGGTCGGGCTATAGGTTGACCTGTGTTTCGGCCTGTATTCCCCGTAGAGGTCGACCCTCTTTAGTTTTCTAAAAATATTTTAGCACGCGTTTCAATTTTGTCAAGAGTTTTATAAATTATATTTAGTTACAACTTTATAATATTGATTATTTAAAAATAATATCAAAGTCAAGAAGTGTCCACCAGCCGTTCGCCGAACAACACCCAGCTCCCCTTGCGGTCGCTGGCATCCGCTGGTGCGCGGTCAAAGTAGATATCAAAGATACGGCTGGCGTCGGTGCGCACACGGAAGAAAAAACGGCCTACACCCCAGGAGCCGATGCGTTCAGCACGAGAGAGATGCGGCGGGATCATATTGCGCCCCATGCGTCCGCGCCGCCGGAAGTCTTTCCATTCAGCCAATAGTTCGACAATCCGAAAAGTCTCCGAATGCCAGGTGAATCCTTGCGGGCACGGCGGTGATTTTTCCAACTGTGGAGGGGAATCGAATCGCACTTCGATCGGCTCATCGATGAAGCGCATGCTCGGCTCAGGAATCGGCATCGTTCGGTGATCCTCCAGGATTGATTATAAAGTGGAACCATGAATTTTAGAAAACCGGGCCAATGCCAAAAGGTATGGAGAAATATCTACATTAACATCTTGTAAAGAATCCCGAGAGCCTTATTCGCCATAAACGGGTTATGATATACTCAAAATACGGGTAAGATCGGCAATAAGCGGGTGGTTTTTGGGTTGACCGGAGGGAAAGATGAAAATTTTGCTGCTGATGCGCCATGCGAAATCAAGTTTTGAAGACAATCAGGCATCAGATTTTGAGCGCGGGCTTAACAAACGTGGAGAAAAAGATGCGCCGCGCATGGGCAAGCTGCTCAAGGAGAAAGACCTCGTCCCTGATTTAATTCTCTCTTCCAAAGCAGTTCGGACCAGCAAGACGGCTGAAATCGTGGCTGATAAAGCTGGTTACAAAAAAGAAATCAACTATGTCGAGGGCTTTTACCTGGGCGAACCTGATGTTTACCTCGAAGCGCTGCGCGCGCTCGACGATAAAGGACTCGATACGGTTATGGTGGTAGGCCACAACCCTGGGCTGGAAACCTTGCTGCAGATTCTTACAGACCACGTCGAATCGCTGCCAACCGGCGCTATCGCCTATCTGGAACTGCCCATCCGCTCCTGGAAAGCATTATCCAAAGATCTCGTAGTCAATCTAAAAAAACTGTGGCGTCCGCGCGATCTTTGATCGCTGGCTTAGAATGATCGATGGATACCCCGTGAAATCGGGGTATTTTTTCACCCCGCCGATAACTCAGGTCTTGACATTCGCCCTCGTTCATAGATAATAGAAGCATCCGAATTCGGAAAGGCAGTGACGGAGGAAAGTAGTCCGGCGGACTCCGCCAGGGATGCCGGGGCAGTGACTGAAACCCCGACTCGCAGAAAACCGGCCGAAGTTCCCTCCCGAGCCGCTCAGGTGAACGCCCCCATAAAAGGGCCACTAGTCTGAGCCGCAGCGCCAGCGTTACAGGGCGGTCCAATCGCTGATTTCAGCCGTTGGGTCAAGCGGACCGCATTGGCGGTCAATCTGGGTGGTACCGCGGGTTAAAATCCCCGTCCCAATGTTGGGGCGGGTTATTTGTTTATGGAGGCTGTATGGGCGAAGATGTGAATATCCTTGAAGAATTGGACCGTGTCCAGCAAAAAGGGCTGGATGCACTGGCATCCGTCCAGAATGAAGCGGATCTGCAAGCCTGGCGCACCGCGCACCTGGGTCGCAGCGCCCCGGTGATGCTGGCGTTTACGCGTCTCGGGCAAATCAGCAAAGAAATGCGTCCGGCCGTCGGTCAAAAAGCCAACCAGGTCAAGGTGGCGTTGGAAACGGCACTGGAAGCGCGCGCCGAGGTGGTCAAGAATGCTTCGCTGCGCCAAAAATTGGACACTGAGCAGCTGGATGTGACCTTGCCCGGGCGGCGCCCCACACTGGGACGGCTGCATCCGGCAGCCCAGGCGCTTTCTGAAATTATTCACATCTTCGAGGAGATGGGCTTTCAGGAATACCGCTCGCCAGAAGTCGAGACGGATGAGGTCAACTTTGAACTGCTCAATATTCCAGCGCATCACCCGGCGCGCGACATGTGGGACACCTTCCACACCACCGTGCCAGGCACCATCCTGCGCACCCACACCTCCCCAGGTCAAATCCATGCCATGCGCGAGCTGTGCCCCAAGCCGATCCGTGTGATCCTGCCGGGTATGGTATACCGCTACGAACAGACCAACGCCAGCCACGAGATGCAATTCAATCAAGTGGAACTGCTGGCAGTTGGAAAGAACATCACCCTGGGCGACCTGAAAGGCACCATCGAAGGATTTGCCCGGCGCATGTTTGGCGAAACCGTACGCGTGCGGATGCGCCCATCCTACTTTCCCTTCACCGAGCCGAGCGCCGATGTTGTGATGGAATGCTTCGTGTGCGACAGCAAGGGCTGCCAGGTGTGCAAATACAGCGGATGGCTGGAAATTGCCGGCTGCGGCATGCTGCATCCGGTGGTATTACAAAACGGCGGGTATGACCCGGCGGTCTATTCCGGTTTCGCCGCCGGACTTGGCCCCGAGCGCATCGCGCTGCTCAAGTATCAAGTCGATGATATCCGCAATTTCTGGCAAAATGACATTCGTTTCCTGGAGCAGTTTTAAATGAAAGTACCTCTTTCCTGGCTTAAAGAATATGTCGATATCGACCTCTCGTTAATCGAGCTGTCGGATGTTTTAACCATGGCAGGTCTCGAGGTGGAGGACGTGCTGCTGGTTGGTTTACCCAACCCCTACGAGCAAGCTGGCGCGCCGCAGCGCCGCGAGGTGAGCATTCATGGGCTGTCATGGGATCCGGAAAAACTTGTGGTGGCGCAGATCGACGAGGTTATGCCCCACCCCAATGCTGACCGCCTGGTATTATGCCGCCTGAACGACGGCACCGGCGAACTGGTGGTCCTGACGGGGGCGCCTAACCTGTTCGAATACAAAGGCATTGGACCGCTGGCTAAACCCCTTAAAGTGGCATATGCGCGTGAAGGCGCACGGCTGTATGATGGTCACCAGCCAGGTCTGGTGCTGACCACCCTCAAACGCACGAAAATCCGCGGGGTCGATTCCTTCTCAATGGTCTGCTCGGAAAAAGAACTTGGCATCTCCGAAGAGCATGAGGGCATCATCATCCTGGATGACAACGCGCCGACCGGCATGCCGTTGGTGGAGTACATGGGCGACGCCGTTTTGGAAGTCAACATCCTGCCGAATATGATCCGCAACGCCAGCCTGGTAGGCATTGCCCGCGAGGTGGCAGCCCTGACCAGAAAGCCGCTGCGCAAGCCGCAAACCAGTTTGCCCGCCAACGGTCCATCGATCGCTGGAAAAGCCCGCATCCAGATTACCGACCCGCAGTTGAACGCGCGATTTGTGCTCGGCATGCTGGAAGGCGCTGAGCAGCGTCCCAGCCCGTACCGGGTGCAATTGCGCTTGCGCCTGGCCGGCATGCGTCCGATCAATGCGGTGGTGGATGCCACCAATTACGTCATGTTGGAGATTGGCCAACCGCTGCACGCCTTTGATTATGACGTACTGGTCAAGCGCGCTGGCGGGCAAACTCCCACCATCATCACCCGCGCGGCTCACCCGGGCGAGAAGTTGACCACGCTGGACGGGGCCGTGCGCAAGCTGGATGATTTCACCGTTCTGGTGTGCGACACCGCTGGTGCGCTGTCACTGGCGGGTGTGATGGGCGGCCTGGAATCGGAAATCACTCCGGCCACCCGAAATATCCTGCTGGAAGGCGCGACCTGGAATTTCGTCAACACCCGCCGGACGATCTTTTCACAAAAATTGAGTTCTGAAGCCGGCTACCGCTTCTCACGCGGAGTGCACCCGGCACTGTCGTCCGAGGGCGTCAAGCTGTGCCTGCTGCGCATGGCTGAATGGAGCGGCGGGGTGATTTACTCCGACCTGGTGGACGAGTACCCGCTGCCCGCCGCCGACGTCAAAGCCGAGATATCGACCGGGGACGTGAAACGCCTGCTTGGGATCGAGCTGGCCGCGGATGAGATTGCCGCGCTGTTGGGCCGGTTGGAGTTCGCCTGCCGCGTCGAAGGTGACACGGTTTTCGTTCAAACGCCGCCGCACCGCATGGATATTGGTACGGGTGTGATCGGCCGTGCCGACCTGGCGGAAGAGGTTGCCCGTATCTATGGCTATGACCGCATTCCATCAACGTATATGGCTGAGGAGCTGCCGGAAGCGCGCATCCGCCGTCCCATTCAGGTGGAAAAGCTGGTGCGTGAGACACTGGCCCGCCTGGGATTGCAGGAGGTGATCAACTACCGCCTGACTTCGCCGGAACGTGAAGCGCGCCTGACCGCCGCTCAACCAGAAGCGGCGCAGCCTGCGTCCATCACGATCAAAAATCCCCTTTCACCCGAGCGCAGCGTCATGCGTCGCAGCCTGCTGGCTGCCGTGTTGGACACTCTCGAGAAAAACGCCCGCTTACGGGACCGCCTGGCGCTGTTCGAGGTCGGCCCGGTCTTCCTGCCGGTGGAAGGGCAGCCGTTGCCGGATGAAGCTCCCCGCCTGGCGATGGCGATGACCGGTGTTCGCCGGACAGATGCCTGGGACAGCCACGACGCTGCCCAGCTGGATTTCTATGACCTCAAGGGTGTGGTCGAGGCGCTGCTGGATAGCCTGCACATTGGAAACGTGAGCTATGCCCCGGCAGAACACCCGGCATTCCATCCCGGCAAGAGCACTCAGGTATCCGCCAACGGCGTGGTACTGGGCGTTCTAGGCGAACTGCACCCGCAGGTCAAGGCGCGGTATGACTTCCTTGCCCCGGCAGTGCTGGCAGCTGAATTCGACCTGGCAGCCCTGGTTGAAGCCTCTGCCAGCCGGTACGAGATCCAACCGGTGCCGGTCTTCCCGCCGGTGCTGGAAGATCTGGCGTTGATCGTTGACGAGAGCGTTCTGGCGGTGGATGTGGAAGCGGCCATCCGTCAGGGCGGCGGCAAGCTGCTGACCGAGGTGCGTCTATTTGATATTTTCCGCGGCGAGCAAATTGGCGCCGGGAAAAAGAGTCTGGCCTATGCGCTCTCCTACCAGGCAGCCGACCATACGCTCAGCCCGGGCGAGGCCAACCAGATCCGCCAGCGAATCCTCCGCCGGGTGGAACAGGCTGTTGGCGCACAGCTGCGCTCCTGATCTGAATGCATTGCACGCATCGCAAAAATTCCGATAACCAACAGTAGCAACTGTGATATTTACGAGTCGCCAGCCGTAAGTGGAACCCCGTGCCCGTGCATGCCAACATTTCCGATTCGCAGGTAAAGGCACGGGGGGCATTGGTGAATCAATATTCTTCCTCAATCCCCGTGCCCCCACAATTTCGTTAACAATCAAATTAATCCGTCAAAACCCTTGACATAGGATATAATACCCTCACCAGATGTATTACGCCGTAATACAACCTTGTGATAGGAAATAGCGTCGAGTACGGTTCGCGGGGAAAATTTTCTGAATCATATTCACCAATCATTCATCAGGCTAACCTGAGCGTTTTACGCGATTCGCTATTGATCCTTGTCAAAACGATTAAATAGTTTCACTTGAAAGAGGTACTCGCAGCAGCACTGGATATTTGCTGGCCGCGCGGCCTTTTTCCCATGTTAAAAATCTCCGGACATCACCACATGGAACCAACCCTATAAGATTCCGGTAAAGGTTTCGCAATTTGAACATTGCACCATATTTCATCCAGAACAGGTTGCAGAAGTAACTTTATATGTGGGTACTGCACGCGCATTGGCAACCGCCGCGCAAGCCGTCTGACACGGGGGGTTTCGTTTTCTGGGCTGAAAGCCCGGAAAGCAAACCTCAGGTCCGTGACCACGGTACGCTGGCCAAACGAACCGAATTAAAAGACCACCCATTCTGTTTGGAACCGGAAACAATCCGGCTGCAGATTGGCTCTGGCACGCCGTTAGACAGCGCCCAGCTGGGAGCGGTGCGATTGCGCCTGCCCTCCACCCGCTCAGGTCCGCTGGCCTCCCCCAGCTTGAATCCCGAATGGGAACTGGATGACTACACAAACCCGCGTTTGCAGCCCTGGTTAGTGCGCGGACTGCTGCTGCCGGCTGGGAAGGCCTTTAGCGTGCTGGCGAACCTGCCCACCGAAAGCACTTCGAGCGGGTTCAGCCTTGGTGCCGACGCCCACTATTGGCAGCATGCCTGCAGTCTGGTGCTGGAGGTGCTGGCGGAGCAAAAAATCCTGCCGGTGCTGGAAAAGGTGTCCCTGGATGGCCAGGGTGACCAGTATTTTGCCCGCTGGCTGCCGGTATTGGATAGTCCAAAAGACGGTCCGCGGATAGAATTCCTGGAAAAAAGCATGCCGCCGATCTGCCGCGCAGAAATGGGCGCGCAAACCCACGTCGGCAAAAACTTGCAGCAAACCGGTCATACTCCCCATACGCTGCTGGACTCCTTCCTGAAATCTACCTGCGATGCACTGGCGCGCAACTGGGGACGCAGCCGGGTACCCCTGCTTCTGCCCGAAAAGGGTAATTCACTGGATATCTGGCTGGCAGCTTTATTCACGCCCGACGGGCGGGTCAAGGCTGCGCCGGGGCAGTTGCAGTCGCTTTACAGCAGCGTACGCGCCTGGCTGCGCAACTTGCACGCTGCAGGCGACGAGAATTTCCGCATCGCCTTCCGCTTAAACCCGCCACCTGCAACGGATACGAATGGACGCGCACCTACCTGGGATTTGCAGTTCCTGCTACAGTCGCGTTCCGATCCCAGCCTGATGGTCACCGCTGAAGATGTCTGGTTCCGCTCCAAAGATGAGCTGGCCAAAATCAGCCGGCGACTGGAACATCCGCAAGAACTTATTTTGGCCGGGTTGGGCTATGCCTCGCGGCTTTTCAACCCGATTCTCACCAGCTTACAGGCCAAGCATCCAACCGGCGTCGACCTGGATACCGAAGCAGCGTATACCTTTATGCGCGAAGCTGCTCCCCTGCTCGAACAGGCTGGCTTTGGCATTCTCACCCCGTCGTGGTGGAACCAGCGCGGCGCCCGCCTGGGCGTCCGTGTGAAGCTCACACCGCGCGGCAAAGAACCGGTTGACATCTCGCGCACCACCCGCCTGGGGATAAATACCCTGGTGCATTTTGAGTGGGAGTTGTCACTCGGGGATACCACGCTGACCCGCGAGGAATTTGAAGCGCTGGCCGCCTTGAAGACGCCGCTGGTCCAGGTACGCGGTCAGTGGGTACAACTCGATACGGAACAGGTTGACGCTGCCATCCGCTTCTGGGAAAAACAGCAGCATTCCGGCGAGATGGGCTTGCTGGAGGCGGCGCAGCTGGCGCTGGGCGGCGAGACTGCCCACGGCCTGCCGCTGGACGAGGTCCAGGCGGAGGGTTGGGTCGCCGAATGGCTGGATAACATTGGCGACAGCCAGCGCATGACCGAACTGCCACAGCCTGGCGGGTTGAACGGCACGCTGCGCCCCTACCAGCGCTTTGGCTTCTCCTGGCTGGCATTCTTCCGCCGCTGGGGGCTGGGCGCTTGTCTGGCAGATGACATGGGGCTGGGAAAAACCATCCAGGCTCTGGCGCTGCTGCTTCACGAGAAAGAATCCCTCGGCAAGTTGCCGGCGCCGGTGCTGTTGGTTTGCCCCACCTCGGTGGTGATCAACTGGCAGCGCGAGGCCACCCGATTCGCCCCGTCACTGAACACGCTAGTACATCAAGGACCGACCCGGCTGAAGAACAGCGAATTTGCGGCTGCCGCAAAGGACGCCGACCTGGTAGTCACCAGTTACTCGCTGCTGCGGGTTGACCAGGAAATCCTCCAACCGGTGGGGTGGTACGGCGTGATTCTGGATGAGGCGCAAAATATTAAGAACCCCTCCGCCAAGCAGACGCAAGCCGCACGAAAACTCAAATCGACCTTCCGCCTGGCGCTGACCGGTACCCCGGTCGAAAACCGGCTGAACGAACTGTGGTCGATTATGCAATTTCTCAATCCAGGTTACCTGAACTCGCTGGAAAAGTTCCGGCGCGAATTTGCCATCCCGATCGAACGCTTCGGCGACCACGAAGCCACCGCCCTGCTCAAACAAATGGTCGGGCCATTCATTCTGCGGCGCCTGAAATCGGACCCGCGGGTGATCCAGGACCTGCCCGAAAAGCTCGAGATGAAGGAATTGTGCTACCTGAGCGAAGAACAGGCCACTCTCTACGAGGCTGTCGTCCAGCAATCACTTAAAAAAGTGGCTGAAAGCGACGGGTTGGAACGCCGCGGCCTGGTGCTGGCCATGCTCACCCACTTGAAGCAGGTTTGCAATCACCCTGCCCAATTCCTCAAACAGCCGCTTGAACGCGAAATCGGCGGCAACCACGTCAACGGCCGCAGCGGCAAGCTCACCCGTCTCACCGAAATGCTGGAAGAGGTGATCGCGGCGGACGACCGCGCCCTGGTGTTTACTCAGTACGCCGAGATGGGTCATTTATTGAACCAGTACCTGCCGCAAATGCTCAACGTCCCGGTGTACTACCTGCACGGCGGCACCCCGCCTTCGGTGCGCGACCAACTGGTTTCACGTTTTCAGGAGGACAGCAGCGCTCCCCCAATTTTCATCCTGTCCTTGAGAGCCGGCGGTTTTGGCCTGAACCTTACGGCTGCCAGCCACGTCTTCCACTATGACCGGTGGTGGAACCCGGCGGTTGAAAACCAGGCAACCGACCGCGCCTACCGCATTGGCCAGTTGCAAAACGTCCAGGTGCATAAATTTATCACCCTGGGAACGCTCGAAGAACGCATCGACGAGATGATCGAGTCGAAGGTGGGTTTGGCGGATGCTGTAATTGGCGGCGGCGAAGAATGGTTGACCGAGTTGGGTACCGACGAATTGCGTGAATTGGTCACGCTGCGCAAGTAAGGAGCACCAGGGATGGAAGACCGAAATGGATCAAACAGTTGGGGCATGAACCCGCGTAGAACGCGCGGCGGCATCAAAGCCCTCAGCGAGCACGGCACCTTCGGGAAAAACTGGTGGGCGCGCCGCTGGATTGCAGCGATGGAACAGTTGGTTTCCGGGCCGCGGTTGATGCGCGGTCAATTCTATGCCCGCCAGGGGCAAGTGATTTCGATCGAAGAATCCAAAGACGGTGTGACGGCACTGGTGCAGGGTTCACGCCCGCGGCCTTACAAGGTAACCATCCGGCTCACACCGCTTTCTGCGCGCCAGTGGAACCGGGTGCTGGATGTTCTGGCTGACCAGGCGATTTTCGCTGCGCAGCTGCTGGCTGGCGAGATGCCGTCCAACATCGAGGAAGCCTTTTCGACCGCCGGCGTCAGCCTGTTCCCGCAATCCAATTATGACATGATCTCCGACTGCTCCTGCCCGGATAAGGCTAATCCCTGCAAACATGTGGCTGCCACGCACTACATCCTGGGCGAGCGATTCGATGAAGATCCTTTCCTGTTGTTCCGCATGCGCGGACGCTCGCAAGACCAATTGCTTAGCGCGCTGCGCCAGCGGCGCTCCGGCTCTTCATCCGTTGCCACTCAGCCGCGCCGGTCACCGCGCCAGGGCGGGGAGGATTTTGCCCGGCTGGAAGACAGCATGAAAAATTACTGGGAGATCGGGCCAGCTCTTCACCAGTTCTCGGTGCAGGTACGCGCACCGGCCATCCCGCAACCGCTGCTTAAGCGTCTGGGCGAACCTGATTTTGTCCGCGACCTGACGTTGCAGAACCAACTCGAAGATGTGTATGACTCCATCAGTCAGTTTGCATTACTGCTGGCTTATGGAGACGCAAGCGGGGGACCGGGCGAGGATGAAGAGGAAAGTTAACCAAAAAAAGTGGATTTTGTGCAGAACACAAAATCCACTTTTTTGAAACAGGAAACCAGGAGTGCGGGTTCTACAGCCTTTGAAAGAAGGCTGAAACTTTCAGCCAATTTACTGCAATGGTATATGCACCTGCAATCACGGCTGCAACCAGAAAGAAAGTCAAAAACGAGGAGACCCTTTCATTGGATTCAGCAAAGATGAACTTAAAAAACGTAACCGCCAGGCCAACCGCGGCGATTAAAATAATCGCCCACAACAATATCGGATGGATATAGAATGGCAGCTGGGGTAAAACTGGCATTTGAAATGGGCCGGGCAACATGGGGTCCCTCCGTTGCGAACTCAGTTTTTATGCATAGCTTGGGTAATATACAAAACTCCCACCAACATTAATAATAGTGATTCTCGGACCGAATGTCAAAGGACTGCTGCTTACAAAACTATAATGTGACGGCTGACGCTTTTTAACAGTCATCTTAATTAATCCTCACCGGGAATTAATCAGCCGTTCATCTGGTGGGATAAAATTTATATGTCAACCATATCACTTTTTGAACACCCTGGTCATGGCGAAAAAACAATATCCACCATTTTATGAAAAAGCGATCCCAATTGCACTAGCAGTTATCGGCCTGCTGGTAGTCACGCTGCTGGTCGTCATTGTGATCGTTATTTCAAGTCGCTAAACCCTCCCATCTCCGAAAGGATCCCCCATCCAGATGAACCCAATGGCATTTATTCCCCTGACCTCAGCGGTTGTCAGTCTTGTTTTTTCAGGTTTTGTGTTCAAACGCTACCTGGCAAAACGCCATGCCAATAATCTGTTATGGGCGATTGGCATGTTGTTTTATGCGATTGGCGGAGCTTGCGAAGCCTTATACGGCTTCTTTGGCTGGAATCCTTTGGTTTTCCGATTGTGGTATTTGTTTGGCGCAATCTTAGTGGCCGCCTGGTTGGGTCAGGGCACAGTATTCCTGCTGGCGAAACCGCGTTTAGCGAAAATTCTCATGGTTATCCTTGGGCTGGCATCTCTGTTTGCAGCCTACCGGGTGTTCACTGCGCAACTGGATCCGGCTGGGATGATCTCCAGTTTGCACACCGGCAGCGAATTGAGCGGCGGCGCAATCCAGACACCCGGCGTGCGTTCGCTGACGCCCTTCTTTAACATTTACGGGACATTAGCCCTGGTTGGTGGAGCATTGTATTCCGCCTGGCTGTTTTTCCGCAAACGCGTATTATTACACCGCGTGATCGGCAATGTGCTCATCGCCACTGGAGCTCTATTACCAGCCTTTGGCGGCGCGTTTAGCCGGTTCGGCATTCCAGGAGCGCTCTATATGAGTGAATTGCTTGGCGCCATCGTCCTGTTCATTGGCTTCCTGCGCGCCACCACGCCCATGCCAGTTGAAAAAGCAGTGGTTCAAGGAACGGTTACCGGGTAATCCTAAAATTCCAGGCTACCCCGGTTTGATTTTCTTGACAGGCAGCCCGCTTGCGAGTAAAATCACGGCACATGCCGAGATAGCTCAGTTGGTAGAGCACACGACTGAAAATTGTGGTGTCGCCAGTCCGATTCTGGCTCTCGGCACTCCAAACACCCCGCGAGGGGTGTTTGTGATTCCCCCGCGAGAAAAACTCTGTTAGAATCTGAGTCCATGCCTAAACACCGGCTGTTATCCTTACTTTCAATCGGCTTGATCCTGACGGGTGCTGTGCTGACCTTCTTTGGCCTGGAACGCGACGTGCTGCTGGTGGTGGACGGCCAGCCGCAAACCGTGCACACCAGGTCTTTGACCCTCAGCGGGGTTATTAAGGACGCCGGCTATGCGTTGACGCCGGAGGATCGGGTCTTTCCGAATGCTGCAACCTGGATGATTGGGCACTCCACTGCCCGGTTTGACCGCGCTCAGCAGATCGCGGTCCATAACCTGCGCAGCGGCGCTGTTCAGACCTTGCGGACGACAGACCAAATTCCCGCCAACCTGCTGGCCGCCGCAGGGATATTGCTGTTCCCTGGCGACCTGCTCACCCTCGACGGTGCCGCCCTCGACCCGTACATACCCCTGCCCGCCCAGGCTGACCCGCCCGCCTTGGTATTTCACCCGGGAGTCCAGGTCACCGTACAAGACGGCGGCACTAAACGCAATATTTATTCTGCAGCCAGCACGCTGTTTGAGGCACTCTGGCAATCCGGCATCGTCATCAGCCTGGCGGACCGCATCTCGCCGGCAGGCAGCACCCCGCTGAATGGCCCTCTGACTGTCGAAATCGAGCGCGCCCAACCGGTGACCATTCAACTGGCTGACCGTGCGGTGCATACCGCGACAAATGCCGACCGCGTCGGTGAACTGCTGATGGAAGCCGGCATCCCGCTTCAGGGAATGGATTACAGCCTGCCAGCCGAGGATCAGCCGCTGCCGGCAGACCGCATGGTGCGCGTGGTGCGCGTGCGTGAAGAATTCGCTCTGGAACAAAAACCGATTCCCTATAGCAGCAGCTACCAGCAGGACAACGAAACCGAATTGGACCAGCGGCGGGTGATCACTGCGGGTGAATACGGCATCGAGGTCTCGCGGGTGCGCATCCGTTTGGAGGATGGAGTGGAAACCAGCCGCGCGGCTGAAGCCGCCTGGGTGGCCAAGGAACCGCAGGCTCAATTGCTTGGCTACGGCACCCAGGCCGTCGTCAAGACCATCGACACCCCCTACGGCACACTGGAATATTGGCGGGCAGTCAATGTATTTGCCACATCCTACTCGCCCTGCCGGCTGGGTATCCCTAATTACTGCAATCTCCAGACCTCCAGCGGCGCGGACCTGCGTCAGGGAATCGTAGCGGTAACGCGCGCCTGGTACTCGTGGATGCGCGGGCAGCGGGTGTACATCCCGGGCTACGGCGTGGCGGTGGTGGGTGATGTAGGCGGCGGCATCCCTGGTCGTTACTGGGTTGACCTGGGATACTCGGACGCCGATTTCAAATCCTGGGCCTCCAACGTGACCATGTATTTCCTGGCTCCGGTTCCGGCAGCCATCCCCTGGATTCTGCCATGACCCTGAAAGCATTGGACGTTTCGGGTTTGCTGCGCAGCCACGGCCTGACCCCACGCAAGGGGCTGGGCCAAAACTTTTTAACCGACCCGGTTGTGCTGGACAAAGTAGTGGAAGCAGCGGGCGTCAACCGGGAAGACGCTGTGTTGGAAATTGGCCCAGGGCTTGGCAGCCTGACGCGCCACCTGGCAAAGGCTGCGAGACAGGTCACCGCCGTGGAAATTGACGGAAATTTGATCCCGATTTTACAGCAGGTATTAACCAGCGAAAACAATGTCCGCGTGATCCATGGCGACATCCTGGACCTTGACCCGGCGGACATCATGGGCGGCGCCCCGTACCTGGTGGTTGCCAATATACCGTACTACATCACCTCGGCGATCTTGCGCCATCTACTGGATTCAACCCACCGGCCGCAGCGCCTGGTGCTCACCGTGCAGCGCGAGGTGGCCGAGCGCATCTGCGCCGTGCCGGGTGATATGAGTTTGCTGGCGCTCAGCGTGCAGGTGTACGGCAGCCCGCGTCCGGTACTGCGCATTCCTGCCGGGGCATTTTTCCCGCCGCCCAACGTTGATTCGGCCACGCTGCGGATTGACTTATACCCGCAGCCGCGCATCCCTTCGTTGCAGCTGGACGCCTTCTTCCGACTGGCCAAAGCCGGATTCAGTCAGAAACGCAAAACCCTGCGGAATGCCCTATCGGGAGGGTTGGGCTGGAAACCGGACCAGGCTGCGCAGCTGCTGCATGCCGCGCAAATCGATCCGCAGCGCCGCGCTGAGACGTTGACGATCGACGAATGGGCGCGTCTGACTGCCGAATTTTTGGAAGAAAATATTAAAGCTGTTTAAACCAGCGGGCGCTTCTTGCGCAGGTCGGCGTATATCCCGGGTAACAACCACACGCGGTAGGCGGCTTCCAATTGAATCCGCAGCGACATTTTTGAGGTTCCCCAGCGCCGATCGGCGAAATAAATGGGGATCTCTTTGAAGCGGTAGCCCAATAAAGTCGCCAGGTAGGCAATTTCCACCTGGAACACGTAACCGTTGGACTTTACCCGTTCAAGCGGCATCCCCTGCAGGATCTCCCGCCGCCACAGGCGGAAACCGCCGGTAGTGTCATGGATGCCTAACCCGAGAATGGTGCGGGCGTAAAAATTACCGAAAGCCGAAAGACCTTTGCGCCAGAACGGCCAGCGCTCATCCAGGCTGCCGCCCTTGATATATCGCGACCCGATGGCAATGTCGGTGGAGGCCAGGGCTTGAACCAGTTCCGGGATTTTTTCTACCGGATGAGAAAAATCCGCATCCATCTGACAGACCGCCTCGGCTCCGCGGGATAAAGCCGTGCCAAAACCCAGAATGTAAGCAGACCCCAACCCCATTTTTCCAGACCGGTGCAGCACCTGAACGCGCCCGCCGGTATCGCGGGTCAAGCCCTCGGCGATGTCCCCGGTTCCATCCGGGCTGTTGTCATCCACTACCAGCAGATTCAAATCGGGCAGCGGCAGCGCCAGCAAGGCAGCGCTGATTTTAGGCAAATTTTCAGCCTCGTTATAGGTCGGGATAATAATTGTCAGGTTCAAAAGATTATACGATTGGCTGCACGGGCTCTTTCTGTATGATAAAGACGCAGTTTTCATCCCCCACTGCAGTGCATTTGGTCTCCACTACGTTGAACTCGCTGCCCCCCGAAATCCATTTCAGGGTAGCTTGCAGCATACCAAGCGCGATGTGACAGGTTGGAGCGGCAGCATGCCGCCCCCAACAGACGGAGCAATATTGAACGGTGTAGATAAAATGATCGGGTTTCTCGACGACAGTAATGTGCTGGTCGCTGTACTGAGATAGAATTCGGGCGATCGCACCCAGGCCAACTTTCAGTTTGGCATTGGTGGAGAGGATTTTAAAAGCAAAATCCCCAACGCCGGCGAAGACGCTGAAACCGCGCAGCATATTCTCGAAGGAGGCCCGTCCAGCCCGCAACGCCAGTCCGCGTCCCCCGCGTGTGCCGTAAATATCGTCCAACGAGCCGTTGATGGCAGAATAATCGGCAAAGTCCAGCCGTTTTTCCAGCGTATCGAGCGGGTAAGAATTGATCCAGGAGCGAAGATTGGCCAGGTTAAGAATGGCGTTAACGCCGTTCTTACCCATTACATCCTCGAGCGAGACGAGGGTGACGTAGCCTAATTTACTAGGAAGATAACGTCCGCTTTTGGGTATGGATTTCATGGATGGCCTTTAGATGAGTCGGGATAAGTCTTCAGTCGCGCGGCGCATATCCAGGAAAATCAGCCCCAGTTTGGCCTGTTGGCGAGCCAGGGCAGTGAGGACAGCATCTTCCCCGATCGACATGAGCACAACATACCCGTTTTCACCCTTGATATAGACCTGCGCAAGGTTCCCACGCCCCAATTCGCCGGCAATTCTTTCGCCCAGCGAGAGCATGGCTGCCGACATGGCAGAAACGCGGTCTTCTTCTACCCCCTGAGGAAGTGCCGAGGCAATCGTCAAACCGTCAACGCTGACAATCGCTGAAGCTTCAATATCCGGTGAAGATGCTTGCAACTGGCGCAAGCGGTCAACCATGAGTTGGGTTCGTGACTTAGTCAAGGCAACACTCCTTCAAGATGCGAAAAAAGGAATCCCCGCGACATACAGGATCCTTCATAACTGTAGCATAGGGGGATTTAAGTGTCAAGCCAGGGGAGTTTGTAAAATTGCAAACTTGAGCTGGGTGAAGGGTGGGTGAAGGGTTGACGATTTGGTCATTACGGTCTATAATTCGAGCCGTTCAAAAAGCGGGCGTGGTTCAGTTGGTAGAACGTCTCCTTGCCAAGGAGAAGGTCGTGGGTTCGAGTCCCATCGCCCGCTCAAAAATCCCCCAGCAGTGGGGGAGTTTTATTCTAACCCCGTACATATGGGGGTAACTATCAGTGGCACCCTGTTTAAAGCCGATTTCGTGAGTAATCGTGAGTAACCAGTTACCACAAAAATGCCGCCGGCTCGATTAATCTCGTGACAGTAACCGCGATTCGATCGGAATCGGGGTGACCATTTCATCAATTTTTTCGGCGGCTTCGGCCTGGGAGGTGG
>CALMGN010000025.1 GCA_937863605.1 uncultured Anaerolineaceae bacterium | reverse complement strand
GGAAAAATTGGCGTGTTGTGGAGCAACCAGAATGACAACAGCGTGTATTTTGCCACCCACGTGGATGGGCTGCCGGATGACGTCTGGGCGCTCAACCCGGCGCTGCAAGGTCCCAAGTACGCCGATGACCACATAAACATTAAAGGTTTGCAGGCTGATTCGGCCGGCCAGGTTTATGCAGCCGTCAAGACCTCGCTCAATGACGTCAACTCCGCCTCCTCAACCCTGCCAGAAATTCTACTGCTGACTCTGGATAACAACGGCGCGTGGAGCCGGCGCACCGTAGCCCGCATTGTGGATAACCACACCCGCCCCATCGTCCTTATTGATAACCAGAACCGGCAGGTGTATGTTTTTATGACTTATCAATATCCAACCCAAACCAGTGGTGCCATCTATTACAAACAGGCCAGTCTGGATAATGCTTCCATGCAATTCCCGGACGGACTTGGTACCCCGTTTATGCAGTTTGCCGGTGATACCCATATTAATAATGCCTCATCAACCAAACAGACTTTGAACAGTACGACGGATCTATTGGTCATAGCGGGTGACGACAATTCACGCTACTACTTTCACAACGTCATCGATCTTGGTCCGGGCGCTCCAACCGCAACTCCGACGAGTACTCCCACCAGCACGCCAACGGTGGAGCCCACGGCTACCGCTACCCCGACCGATACATCAACCCCGACGTTGATACCCTCGCCGACCGACACGCCAACCGCAACCCCCACCCCCACTCCAACCCTGGCGCCGGTAACTTTGTTTAGCGATGACTTTGAAAGCGGCACTTTCTCCAACTGGACGCAAGTAGTCGCCACCGGTGATGGCACCGTCGAGGTGCAATCGACCACTGTTGCGTACGGGATCTACGCAGCCCATTTGGCGGAATCATCGACGGCCAGTTCAGTAGCATATGCCCGCCGCGACCTGGGTGAAAATGCTTTGAGCCTGACGGTCAGCGGCGATTTTATGGTAACCGCAGAAGGCGCGCGATCGGGTAATGTTCCCATCTTACGCATGTTTGACGCCAACGGGGTACGAGTGTTCAACCTGTACCGGGTTAATCAAAAGAGCGCTCGCATCGACATCCAACATACCGGCAAGTACTACCAGACTTCCGGAAGCCTGCCGCTAGGTGCTTGGTCCCGCATTGAAGCTCATGTTACACTTAATGGCAACAGCCAGGGTGTTATCAGCATTTTCCAGGACGGCAAATTGATCTACCAGACCAATGCTGCTGACCTTGGCACCGCTGGCATTCGGGTGATCCAGATTGGTAACGAGACCACTAAGCAAGCCTTCGAAATGTATGTGGATAATATTCTAGCAATCCGGTAGAGGCGTGGCACAGGAAACGAATAAAACCGCGGGAAGAAAGTTTAAGGCGCAGACGGCATCCGAGCCCCTGCGCCTTAAACAGTTGCCCCTACCGGGGGCTTCTTTTCATTGGCTAAATTGGGCAAGAACTTGGATTAATAAATGGCAACCCTACCAGGTTCTGCCAATCCTATTAATGGTCATCGGCAGTGCGGTCTGGCTGTTTTCTTTGCCGCAAGTCAATGTAACACAAATGAACGACCTGGGTCTGGTTTCGGTCTTACCACTGACAGCCTGGATTGCACTCGCCGTACTCACCATCAGCTTCAGCCTGGTTTTGACCGCGCCCAAGGTCAACTCTGTTCTCATTTTATTCCACATAGTGATCCTGGTCTTCATGCTGTATGGTATTACGGCGATCGTGGAGAGTGTGCCGCGTTTTGGACCCTCCTGGCGCCACGCCGGGGTCATCGATTACATCTTACGCAACGAAAATGTGAATCCACGCATTGATGCCTATTTCAACTGGCCGGGGTTCTTCATTATGGGCGCCCTTGTCACCCAGATCGCCGGCTTGGACAGCGCGATTTATTTCCTTAAATGGTCCCCCTTCTTTTTTCAGTTGATCTATTTGGGACCACTATGGATGATCTACAACTCGCTGACCGGGTCGCGGCGGTTGGTTTGGTTTGGCATTTGGGTTTTCTACCTGGTCAACTGGGTCGGGCAGGATTACTTTTCGCCGCAGGCTATGAATTTCTTCTATTATCTGGTTATTCTGGCGATTTTATTGCGCTGGTTCCGCAGTTCGGAGGTTACCATCCCCCGGCTGGTAAACGGAAAATTGCTGCAGAAAATGCCGCGCATTCAGGGGCTGATCACCCGGGTGTTTACAAGTGAGCGTGCAGCACCTGTCAGCGAGCGCCTGGTGCAAAAGGCATTTTTCCTGCTGATGATTGTGCTGATCTACTTCGTCAGCATCACCAGCCACCAACTCACACAATTTGCCATTCTATTTTCCATCGTTTTACTGTTGATCTTTCAGCGCAT
>CALMGN010000024.1 GCA_937863605.1 uncultured Anaerolineaceae bacterium | reverse complement strand
GTCGTCCCGGTAACGGCGGTCATCGATACCGGCAAGCGCCAGGTTGTCTGGGTGGAAACAGCTCCGGGGATGTTCGAACCGCGTGATGTAAGGCTTGGCGAGCGGGTTGAAGAGAATTACCAGGTTTTGTCGGGTCTTAATTCCGGCGACAAGGTCGCGGTCTCCGGCGGCTATCTGCTTGACTCCGAGTCGCAGCTGAAAGGCAGCGGCGGGACTGATCACAGCCAGCATGGCGGAGCGAAGCCGGATGAGAAAAAGCAGGAAACACCTGACAAAAAGAAATTGAATATGGATGATATGAAGATGTGATTTTGAAAAAATAATTAAAGGCAATAGAACGCGGATGACGCGGATTGAGCTGATTTCCGCAGATATTTTATAGGAGAAACCATGCTTCATGCAGATATAACAGATCAGATTTTAAAGGCATTTTATAAAGTCTACAATTCTCTTGGCTATGGTTTTCTGGAAAAAGTCTATGAAAATGCGCTTTTAATAGAACTGAAGGGTTCTGGTTTAAATGTGGTTCAACAATATCCTCTGCAGGTTTTCTATGAAAATCAACTTGTTGGTGAATATTTTGCCGATATTGTGGTGAATGATTTGATAATTCTCGAATTGAAAGCGGCAGAACAACTTCGTCAGGAGCACGTTGCACAATTAACGAATTACCTGAAAGCCACTAATAAAGAGGTCGGTTTATTGCTGAATTTCGGTCCAAAACCAGAATTCAAGAGGATCGTATTTACCAATTCGTTTCAAAAATCTGCTTAGATCCGCTCGATCCGCGTCATCCGCGCTCTATTGCTTTTAAAGGTTCTAAACCATGATCGAAAAAATTATCGAATATTCCGCCCGCAACCGGGTCATCGTCCTGATGATCTTCGGTCTGATCATTGCCTGGGGGGTCTGGTCGGTCTACAAGACACCGGTGGATGCGATTCCCGACTTGTCCGACAACCAGGTGATCGTCTTCACCGACTACCCCGGCCGCTCCCCCCAGGTGGTGGAGGATCAGGTCACCTATCCGCTGGCGGTCAATCTGCAGGGATTGCCGCAGGTGCGCGCCGTGCGTGCCTCCTCGGCCTTCGGCTTCTCGATGATCTATGTCATTTTCGAGGATAAGGCAGACATCTACTGGGCGCGTACTCGCGTGCTGGAACGGTTGAACTACGCCGCGTCGCTCCTCCCTCCCGGCGTTGTGCCGACGCTCGGGCCGGACGGCACCGGGGTCGGTCACGTCTTCTGGTACACCATCGAGGGGAAAGGCTATGACCTGGAGCAACTCCGTACCCTCCAGGACTGGTTCGTTCGCTATCAGCTCAACACCGTCGCCGGGGTGGCGGAAGTCGCCTCCATCGGCGGCCTGGTGCGCGAATACCAGATCGATCTCGATCCCGCTAAACTGTATACCTATAACATCAAGATCGGCACGGTCATGGAAGCGGTCAAGGTCTCCAACAAGGATGTCGGCGGCAAGTTGCTGGAGCAGGCCGATGCCGAATACCTGATCCGCGGCAGCGGCTATGTAAAAACCAAGGCCGATCTGGAGAACATCGTCATCGGCGCCGACATGCGCGGCACGCCGATCTACCTGAAAAATCTCGGCACTGTGCAGATGGGGGGTGCCATCCGCCGCGGCATGCTCGACATGAACGGCGAAGGGGAGGCGGTCGGTGGTATTGTCGTCATGCGCTACGGCGAGAATGCCAAGGATGTCATCGACCGGGTCAAGGTTAAAATCAAGGAGCTGGAAAAGGGGCTGCCGCCCGGAGTGAAGATTATGGTCTCCTACGACCGCTCCGACCTGATCCAACGGGCTATCGATACCCTCAAAAAAAACCTGCTGGAGGAGTCGATCATCGTCTCGTTGGTGATTCTGCTCTTCCTGCTCCATTTCCAGAGCGCCTTGGTCATCGTCCTGACCCTGCCGATTGCGGTGCTGATTGCCTTTATCACCATGAAGCTGATGGGGGTTACCTCCAACATCATGTCCCTGGGGGGGATTGCCATTGCCATCGGCGTGCTCGTCGATGCCGGGGTCATCATGGTGGATAACTGCTACCGACACCTCTCCGAGATGCCGCCGGAAGAGCGCGCCGGCAGGCGGCTGGAAACGGTCATCACCTCGGCCAAACAGGTCGGCCGGGCGATCTTCTTCTCCCTGACGATCATCGTCCTCTCCTTTGTGCCGGTCTTTCTCCTGGAGGGGCAGGAGGGGAAGCTCTTCCATCCGCTCGCCTTCACCAAGACCTTCTCCATGATGGGCTCAGCCCTGATCGCCATTACCCTGGTGCCAGTGCTGATGTACTACTTCATGCGCGGCAGGATGCCGAAGGAAGAGGCCAATCCGGTCTCCACCTTCTTCATCA
>CALMGN010000023.1 GCA_937863605.1 uncultured Anaerolineaceae bacterium | reverse complement strand
GTGTGAATATAATTTGACCACACCGCTGCGTCCGGAAATTCTGGCAATCGCCATGCAACGGACGGATGTAAATTTTGTGATTGGATCAGATACCCATGATTTCCGCAGCATTGCCGTCCGCCGGATCATTGACGCCTGGAGCGAATCATTGGGCGGTGGATACGAACTGGCTCGCGAGTATCTATTAAGCCTGCTAAAGATGGCGTGTTCCCCGGAGCAAATAAGAACCCTTTCCAGGTTATTCGAAACCAACCAGCTGTTGGATGAAATGCAAAAGAAAATTTACCTCGGTTCCCGTAGTCTCAGAGCGGATAACCCAAGCCTGTTACCAGAAGAAGGTATGCTCGTCAATATCCTGGAAGGCATCCCGGAGTGCGCGCTGGATAAGGATTTTCTCCTTCGACGGTTGGATCGGTTTACCACCCTGCCTGCTGAAAGGATCCACAGCCTGCTGCAGGTGGACGATTTCAAAGAAATGGTTGGGTATGGAAGGCAAATGAGGAAGAAATATATGCCTCGTAAAAAAGGCTGAAGGTGGTCTTTCCACGGAAATTTCTAGATTAGGAATTCGATTTGAAATTCCCTGTTCGCAGGGTTCCGCTGACTCACGATCGAGGATTTGGCTGAGCGGTTACCTATGTAATCCAATCTTGCACGGGTGGATATCGTATAATGATCATAGCCATTCAAAGCAAGACATGAATCACGTTCTTGTACATCATAAGGGCAAAACTTATGAACTGCAAAAAATGTGGTTGTGTAAATGATGCCGACGCCGAGTTTTGTGAAAACTGCGGGAATGCGTTAACGCAAGTCTGTGACCATTGCAACGCTCCCGTAAAACCTGGAGCCAGTTTCTGCAAGAAGTGCGGGACACCCGTATCTGCGCAACATCCTTCAGCCGGAGAGAAAGAACGTCTGGCGGTGCTCCAACAAGCCGTACCCTCTCATCTGAAAGAGAAAATCCGGATTTCTTCAGCACAAATTGAAGGGCAACGCAAACCAGTCACGATCTTATTCACGGACATTGTGGGTTCCACCTCCCTGGCCGAAAAACTCGACCCGGAAGAATGGAAAGAAGTTGTCTCCGGCGCACACCAACGTGTCAGCCAGGTGGTCTATCGATACGAAGGAACCATTGCCCAGTTGCTGGGTGATGGGGTGCTGGCATTTTTTGGCGCGCCAGTCACTCACGAAGATGATCCCATACGCGCCGTGCACGCTGCTCTCGATATTCAACAGGCGATCGGTCAATATGCAGGTGAGCTTAAAGGGTATATCGATAACTTTCAACTGCGTATCGGTCTGAATACCGGCACGGTCGTGGTAGGTAATGTGGGCAGCGACCTGCACATGGAGTACCTGGCGATCGGCGATGCCGTCAACCTGGCAGCCCGGCTTCAGTCCGCTGCCCTGCCTGGTAGGATCCTGATATCGGAGAACACAGCCCGGTTTGTTAAAGCAACTTTCGAGCTGCAATCTCAAGGTGAGATTACGGTCAAAGGCAAAGCCGAGCCAGTGACCGTATTTGAAGTGCTCAAGGGTAAGGCCAAACCGGAGAGCAGCCGGGGATTTGATGAGCTTTATTCACCACTGGTGGGTCGCGAGAACGAATTAAACGGGTTACATTCCGCCCTGGATGCTTTGTGCAACGGGCACGGTCAGATCGTTACCATCATCGGAGAAGCCGGCATCGGCAAGAGTCGCCTGGTAGAAGAAGCGCACTTGCACACTCCTCGCGGTTTCTCAACGCCGTACTGGATCGAGGGGCGGGCATTATCCTATGGACAGACACTCTCCTTCTGGACCATCGTCCAATTGCTTTATAACGATCTGGGATTGTCGGACGGCGATCCGGAAGTCAGGGTACGGACTGCGCTCAAGCGGCGGGTGAATGATCTGTTCGGTGAAAAAGGCAGCGAAGTGCTTCCCTATCTCGGGCACTTATTGGGAGTCGATCTGGAAGGAGCGCTGGCCGAACAGGTACGTCAGCTGGATGGGGAAACATTGAAGTACCAGACTTTGCTCTCCATCAACCAGTACTTTCAACGGCTGGCGGAAAAACAACCCACCGTAATCGTATTCGATGACCTGCATTGGGCAGACCCATCCAGCCTTGAAGCGCTTGAGCAGCTGCTATCTGTCACAGACCGTGTCCCCCTGATGTTGGTATTACTCGCTCGCCTCGAACGGGAACATGGCTCCTGGCGCATTAAACTTAAGGCTGAGACCAATTTCGCCCACCGCTCCACCGAAATCCTTCTAAAACCGTTATCCCTGCCCGAGCAAAGCCGCCTGGTGGACAATTTGCTCGCCGTCGCCGATTTACCCGATTCAGTCCGGCATCTAATCCTCGAGCGCACCGAAGGCAACCCTTTTTACCTGGAAGAAATCGTCCGCAGCCTGATCGACCAGGGCGCCATTGTGCATGAAGGGGAGGGTTGGCGGGCCACCCTGGAAATAACCGACATTACTATCCCGGATACATTGCAGGGCGTGCTGCTCGCCCGCATTGACCGGCTGCAGGAAGATGTCCGCCGTACCCTGCAGTTGGCCTCCGTGATCGGCAAGAGCTTTCTATACCGTTTGCTCGAAGCCATCGCCGAAGCCGAAAACCAGCTGGATGAACACCTGGCGCAGCTCCAGCGGGTGGATCTGGTACGCGAAAAAACTGTTCTGCCTGAATTGGAATACATGTTCAAGCATTCCCTCACCCAAGAAGCAGCCTATAACTCACTGCTGGTGGATCGGCGGCGCGAATTCCATCAGCGGGTAGGCGAGGCGCTGGAACAGCACTTTGTTGACCGGAAAGACCAATTCTTAGGCTTACTGGCTCACCATTTCGAAATGGCGGGTGAATATATCAAATCGGTTGACTACTTGATCCAGGCGGGAGACCAGGCGCGTCTGACGGATGAGCACTCTGAGGCGATTGGGTATTACCAGCGTGCCGTCGTGCTTCTTGCTAAATTGGAAGACCAGAAAAGAGCTGCCCAAGTCTGGCTCAAGCTGGGCCTGATCTATAACGCCAATTTCCAATTTGAGTCAGCTCACCAGGCGAATGAAACCGCCTTCAGGTTGCAGCAGGAAGCCATACCGCATCTACGGTCGGCACAAGGCGTAAAGCAAAATCCACTCCGAATCTTTAATAGATCCCCCCATGTCACATTGGATCCCGGCAAGGTCACCTGGTCCCAGGATGGTAATGTATCCGGCTTACTTTTCTCGGGACTGGTCAGGCTGGATGCTGAATTGAACGTCATGCCAGAGGTGGCGCGTTCCTGGCAGGTACTGGACGAAGGTAAGCGATATCTTTTCCATCTGCGGGATGATTGGTTCTGGACGGATGGTTCACCCGTGACCGCCCAGGATTTTGAATGGGCCTGGAAACGCAATCTTGACCCGTCCACGCATTCAGAAACAGCACGATTTCTGTATGATCTCGTCGGCGCACAGAACTACCATCAGGGTAATAACCCGGACCCTGGCAGCCTGGGGATACGAGCCCTCGATGCGCACACTCTCGAAATCCGGTTGGTAGAACCGGTGGCTTACTTCCCTTTCATTATCACAATGCTGCCCACTTTTCCCTTGCCGCAGAAAGTTATCCAATCCTTCGGTGAGGCCTGGTGGAAGCCTGGGAATATCGTCTCCAACGGACCTTTCCGCCTGGTTGAATTCGATGCCCAGCACGGGGGCGTTATGGAGCGCAATCCCTGCTATCCAGGTGTTTTGGAAGGAAACGTTGACCGTTTGGAATGGGCGGTCGCGCCTGTGGCAGAAATGCTGAGCGCATCTAAAGAGAACCGTGCCGACCTCGCTTTTATGGATATAAGGAGTGATATTCCCGACTCACTGCCGCAAGAAGAGATTCGTTCCTCCCAGGGGCTGGGCACTTTTTTCATGGTTATCAATCCCACCTCCCCACCCTTCAACGACCCGCGTGTGCGCAAGGCACTGGGAATGGCTTTGGACCGACTAAGGATGTTCGAACTGTATGATATCCCTGTTGCGCGCGGCGGCCTGGTTCCACCCGGGATGCCGGGACACTCGCTGGAGATTAGTCCACCCTATGATGTCGAAGGGGCACGCAGGTTGTTGGCCGAGGCCGGCTATCCAGGAGGTCAAGGCTTCCCGGTAATCAAAGGAGTGGCTCCAGACGGACGGCCAAAAGCCGTTGAAGAATTAACCGGCCAGTGGCGGACAAACCTGGGGATCGAGATTGTTTTTGAGTTGATCGATCCCCGGGAAATGAGCGAGCGGCAGAATGGCAAAATCACCACCCAATTGGTGATAAATGGGTGGGATGCAGACTACCCCGATCCAGATAATTTCTTGCGTCGTTCCACCGCGATCACCTTGCTGCACCACCTGGGTTGGCAGGATAAAAACTATGATAAATTGATGGAAGTCGCAGCTCGAACATCCGACCGGGCAAAACGCATGGCCATGTACCGTCAGGCAGACCGCCTGCTCATCGCTGATCAAGCTCTGGTGTTACTCATTGGCTACAAATCTGGAGCCATTATGGTCAAACCATGGGTGAAGAATTTTTCTTTGAGTCGGCAGGGGTCCTTTGATATCCGAAACTTAATCATTGATGACCACTGAGGATCCTATCCGAACAAAATGAGTGGGAAATTTTGTTTAAAACCGTAATGTCTGCCAGGAGCCCATACCTCGTAGTCAGGTCTGGCTACCTCAGTTACTTGCGCGGGAACCAGGGGACAAAGGCACTGGTTTTTTTTATATATTCTTTATAGCCAGGTCGGGTCTCCAATGTTTTCTCGAGCAGCGCAACGCCGGATACCCGCAGCAGAAAGAGGGTCATAATAACGGGACTAAAAATGGTCCACCACCCACCGGCCGCTGCTGCAATCAGGAAGTAGCCCCACCACTGCGCTGAGTCGCCGAAATAGTTGGGATGGCGGGTGTAGCGCCAAACGCCGCTGTTCAGGACTTTCCCCTTGTTTTCCGGTTTGGCTTTGAACTGGGAGAGCTGCAAATCGCCTGCAGATTCGAAAAAGAAGCCAACCAGCCAGATCAACACTGCGAGGAAATCAAGGGCGGTCATGCGGGCGGGCAGTGGGCTGAATTGAGCAGCCAGCAGGGGAGCAGAGATCATCCAAAGCAGCACACCCTGCAACATAAAAACCTTAAAATAACTCTGCCACCACCACCTGGCGCCGGATTCCTGGCGCCATTTCTGGTAGCGGAAATCTTCAGGTTTCCCCCAATTGCGCAAAAGGATATGGATTGACAGGCGCAGCCCCCAGATAGTAACCAGGCTGCTGATCAGCAGCTTGCGTACGATGTATCCGTCCGGCGTGAGGACAAAAAACAACCAGCCAGCGATCACGAACCCCGTCCCCCAAAAGATATCCACAATGCTGGAGTTTTTCAAGCGCAGACTGAGCAGCCATAACAGGGTCATCAGCATCAGGATTACCCCAAGTCCGGTCAGATAGATTGGTAAGAATGACATGGTTAAACTCCGGGTACCTTACTGGTTACACAGGCAAAGCCAACCACGCCCGGACCAATGTGAGCACCCAGCACCGGGTTGATCATCTCGACCCAGATCTCCCGGTTCGGGAGCAGCTGGCGGATTTCTTCTTGCAGTGTGTGAACAGATTCAAGTGCGTTGGAATGCAGGAATGCGATCTTTTCAAACGGACTGTGGGATTTAAGCATCTCAACCAGCCGGGCGACGGATTTTTGATGCGTTCGCACCCGTTCCACACCCGAGATCCCATCGTACATTTTGAGGATCGGTTTGATTTGCAACAGTTCGCCGATCGTTGAGATCACCCCATTCATCCGGCCGCTGCGTCTAAGAAATTGGAGCGTGTCCAGCCCGGCTGAAACGTGCGTGCGTTTGATTTGCTCCTCCAGCGCAGGCAGAATTTCACTCACGGAGCTGCCTTGCATGGCCAGCTCTGCGGCTGTCTGCACTAAAAAACCGGTTCCGAGGCTGAGTTGGCGGGAATCGAGCACAGTAACCGGTAGCGACGTGGTTTCTGCAGCCGCAGTCCGGGCAACATTCACGACAGCGCTCAATGTCTCAGAGATATGGATGGACAAAATTTCACTTGCACCTTCATCGGCTAGCGAATCAAATATGGCATGGAATTTTGCCGGAGAAGGCACCGCAGTCGAGGGATGCTGTGTAAAGAGGGGGAGTTTTTGATAAAACTCATCGCGTGTGATGTCAATCCCGTCGGCGTAATCTCGGTCGCCAACATGGATGTAGAGCGGAATGACGCGAATACCCAGCTCGGACACAACTTTGGCGGGTAAATCGCAGGTGCTGTCGGTGATAATGCGAACTGTCATATTTCTACCTCCAGATTAGGATTACACCAAAGACAATTTCGATCGCCAGACTGATCAGGTTGGATGACGCTGTGGATTTGTCTAAAAAGATCGAGACTAAACGTACCAACGCAATCGCCAGGTAGCCAATGCCAAGGACCTGGTAGGCGGTCTCGCCAAAGATGAAGGGTGCGATACCCAATGCAATGAACAGCCCGCCGAAAATCGAGCGGATTTCGGATATACCGCGAGGTCCCTCCGCAATCAAGCCGGTAAAGCCGTAAACCGCCGTTGGCTTTACCAGCGCCAGCAGACCCGTGGCGGCGGTGGCAAGAGATGCAATTATTTTTAATATTAGCAGAATATTCATTCTTTTTCTCCAACGGGGATATTCAATTCGTCCAGCAG
>CALMGN010000022.1 GCA_937863605.1 uncultured Anaerolineaceae bacterium | reverse complement strand
GCCATCAGATACTCGCCGGCCGGGCTGTTGACTGCAATCGAACCCGCCGGTGAAATATGATCGGTGGTGATCGAATCACCTAACAAGGCCAGAACGCGCGCTCCAATGATGTCTGGAACACCATCAGATGGCATGTCTGCGCTCTCAAAGAACGGCGGCGCCTGGATGTAGGTGGATTCTTGGTCCCAGGTGTAAAGTTTGCCGCCGCTGCTGTGAATGTCGTTCCATTCTTTGCTCATTGAAAATAGTGCCGAATAAGCCTCGTTAAACATTCGCGGATCGATATTTTGCCGAACTGCGTCCTGCACCTCAATCGACGATGGCCAAATGTCCTTCAAATACACAGGCTTGCCGCCCTGATCGAAGCCGATGGGATCGTCGGAAAAGTCGATGTTCAGAGTGCCAGCTAAAGCATAGGCAATCACCAGCGGCGGCGAGGCCAGGTAATTGGCACGGGTGTGCGGACTGACACGGCCTTCGAAATTGCGGTTGCCTGAGAGCACTGCCCCGACCACCAGGTTGCCGGCTTTGATCGCATCCACCACCGGCTCGGACAGAGGACCCGAGTTGCCAATGCAGGTGGTGCAGCCGTAACCGACCAGGTTGAAGCCTAATGCTTCCAACGGCTTCATTAATCCAGCTTTATTAAGGTAATCGGTCACCACACGGGAACCCGGCGCCAGGCTTGTTTTGACATACGGCTTGGTTTTCAAGCCTTTACTTACCGCTTTTTGCGCCAGCAGGCCGGCTGCCAGCATAACGAACGGGTTGGATGTGTTGGTGCACGAGGTAATGGCGGCAATGACCACAGAACCATGACCGATTTCAGCCGAATTGCCGTTCATTTTCACCATTTCGGTGCGTCTAGACTCCCCGCGGCTGATGCCATAGCCTTTTTCAGCGAGTGGGGCGGTTAGCGCTTGCGCAAAATTTTCTTTGACCTGCTTGAGTGGAACGCGGTCCTGCGGGCGTTTCGGGCCTGCCAGGCTGGGCTCGATCGAACCGAGATCGATCTCCAGCACCTGGGTGAACTGCGGGTCCGGCTGGCTGGGAGAACGCCACAAACCCTGTGTCTGGTAATAGGCTTCGACAAGCTCTACCAGATCGGCCGGGCGCCCGGTCAAGCGCAAGTAAGTCAGGGTTTGGTCGTCCACCGGGAAATACAGCACGGTCGCGCCGCATTCGGGGGTCATATTGGCAATCATCGCCCGATCCGCAAGGGTTAAATTATCCAATCCCGGGCCAAAAAACTCGACGAATTTGTCCACCACGCCCAGGCCGCGCAGCTGCTGAATCACGGTGAGCGTCAGGTCAGTGGGGGTGACACCCTCCGGCAATTTACCAGTGATTCGCACGCCGATAACTTCCGGTGAGACGATTTCAATCGGCTCGCCCAGCATGGCGGCAATGGCTTCAATCCCGCCGACCCCCCAGCCAACCACGCCCAGACCGTTGATCATGGTCGTGTGTGAATCGGTGCCAACCACCGTGTCAGGGAAGGCAATCGTCCGGCCGGCTATTTTTTCCGTGAGGACGCCCTTGCCAAGGTATTCCAGGTTGACCTGATGAACGATGCCAGAGGCTGGCGGCACCACCTTGAAATTATCGAAGGCTTGCTGGGCCCAATGCAGGAATTCGTAGCGTTCTTGATTGCGCTGAAACTCTACCTGGGCATTCAGCCGGTACGCGTCCGGCGAGCCGTAGTAATCCACCTGGACCGAATGATCGATCACCAAATCGACCGGTACCACCGGGTTGACTGCCTCAGGCTTACCGCCCTGTTTTTCCAGCGCTGCGCGCATGGCTGCCAGGTCATTGACCACCGGGACGCCGGTGAAATCCTGCAACACCACTCGGCCAGGAAACACCGGGATGGTGGGGCGGTGTTCCTGCTGCGGCTGCCAGGAAAGCAGATTGCTAACGTCATCCAGAGTCACCTTTCCCTGCGCCGCCTTGCGGAGAATGCCCTCGAGCAATATGCGCACCGAGATCGGCAGGCGGCTGAGCCGGACCGCATCTGCTCCTGGTGCATCCCGGAGGTCGTAATATTCGAAGGCACGGTCATTTACGCGCAAAGTTCGGGCGGTGATCAGTGGGGTAGCGGACATGGCAATCCTTTCCGGATCGTTGGGAGATGGCTAATCGGATATCTTGGAATTATAATCTCAACAATTCACCGGTTCAAGCGCAATCAGCCGTGTTGATGAAATCCAAATCCACATTTCAAGGCTATAATCGGTGAGAAAGTTGGATAAAGGTCAGTAAATAGTGGTTTAAATTCGCGAAAATTCGCATAGCCACAATTAATCAGGAGGAACCCTTGGATCTTATCCATAATATCTACCGTGAAGTGGTTGAGGGCAATCAAAAAGCCGCCAAAGAAGCGGTTCAGGCCGCAATTGATGCCAATATTCCTGCGGATGTCATTCTCTCAAATGGGATGATCGCGGCCATGGGCGAGGTTGGGCGGTTGTTCGAGCAGGGTGAATATTTTGTCCCAGAGATGCTGGTTTCCGCCCGCTCGATGCAGGAAGGTCTCAACTTACTGCGGCCTTTCCTGGTTGCCCAGGGGATAGAGCCAATTGGCAAGGTGGTCATGGGCACGGTCAAAGGCGATTTACACGACATCGGGAAAAATCTGGTCAGTATGATGCTCGAAGGGGCCGGGTTTGAAGTCATCGACCTTGGCACGGATACATCCCCGGATAAATTCATCGATGCCATCAACCTGCATCAGCCGCAGTTGATCGGTATGTCCGCCATGCTGACCACCACCATGCCGAACATGCGTCATGTTATCATCGCGCTGGAAGCTGCCGGTATGCGCAGGAAGGTCCGGGTGATGATCGGCGGAGCGCCGGTGACCGAAAATTTCGCGCATCAAATTGGAGCGGATGGTTACGCACCCGATGCCAGCCGGGCTGTCGAGCTGGCAAAAGGGCTGCTCACGGCGTAATCCAGCGGTTTTTCGCCAGTATGTTGGGCTGTTCAACAAGCACAGAGCGGTTTACCGCTCTGTTTGCATTCCTGTCAAAAATTCCACTGTCCAAATAAGATGTAGATTTCAGGTTGCTTAATAACAAAGAGAATAATCTGATCTCATTTATAATATTAATAATAATCTTCCCCAGTTTGCATTTCCCACCGTGAAACAATTTCTGAAGTTCTCCAGTATTCGAGGACGGCATAGAGCAGCGGCTTTTTCCATGCTGCTCCTGCTTGGTATTTTATTCGGGAATTATTTGGGGGTAGATGCTGATCTTTCTCCCCAGGCGTCAGACACTCAAGGAGGTAATTCCAATGCCGTTTAGATCCTTTCCTTTCCGCATTTTTAAGCGCGGACGCATTCCGGTGTTGTTTGTTCTGGTTGCCACTGCGCTGATTTTTATGACCCTCTCTACCGGCGCTTCCTTTGACCGTCAGACGGCTGATCAGGGGCAGCAAATTTTTCAACAAAAATGCGCCAGCTGCCACACGGTCGGCGGGGGAAAACTGGTTGGACCCGACCTGCAGGGTGTGACTGCTCTGCGTGACCGGCAGTGGCTGAAAGAGTTCATCCTGGATCCCAATTCAAAATTCGACAGCGGGGATCCCCTTGCCACCCAGCTGTTGGCCGACTACAACAGTATTCGCATGCCCAACATGGGTTTGACCTCTGCCGACGCGGATGCGATCCTGGTTTTCCTGGAATCATCCATTAGCGCTCCTGAACCCACTCCGACCGTTCCCAGTGGGGTTGGCGATGCTGCAGCCGGGCAACGCTACTTTATGGGGCAAACCCCGCTAGCCAACGGTGGAACGGCCTGCAACGCTTGTCATTCCATCAGCGGGTCAGGGTTGCTGGACGGCGGCACGCTTGGCCCGGATTTGACTCAGGTGTTGGCCCGTTACGGTGAACCTGGATTGATTGCGGCAATCAGTACCATCAACTTTCCGACCATGATCGGAATTTTTGCCACCAAACCACTGAGCCCTCAGGAAGTGGCCGATCTGGTCGCCTACTTCTCCGAGACCAATGCGCAGCCAGCCCCGGTAAAGACCAAAACTGGGCTTTATCTTGGCATCGCCGGCGGGATCGTGGTGATTTTATTCGCAGTTTTATTCCTCTTCTGGCCGCGTCAACGCCAGAGTATTTCTGAAAAATTACGGGCAGGCAAGCTCTAACCCGTTATCCGGAAAATCCCTGGAGGTTTCAATGGCCAAGTGGACGAAAGAAAAAGTAGCACCAACCGAACGGAAATGGGAAGAGTTTTACCGTAACCGCTTCCAGCATGACAAACGCGTACGCACCACTCACGGTGTCAACTGTACCGGGTCATGCTCGTGGCAGGTGTTTGTAAAAGACGGAATTGTCACCTGGGAGATGCAGGCGACCGATTACCCGGCCCTGGAGGACGGCCTGCCGCCCTACGAACCGCGCGGCTGCCAACGGGGAATCAGCTTCTCCTGGTATCTGTATAGTCCAATCCGGGTGAAGTATCCCTATGTCCGCGGGGTGTTAATTGACCTGTGGCGTGAGGCGCGTGAAAAACACGCAGACCCGGTGGAAGCCTGGAAACGCATCATGTCCGACCCCGTGAGCCGCAAAGCCATCCAGCAAGCGCGCGGCAAGGGCGGTTTCCGGCGGGTATCCTGGGATGAGGCGCTTGAAATCACTGCTGCGTCGGTGGTTAACACCATCAAGCAGCATGGCCCTGATCGGATTATTGGCTTCTCGCCAATTCCGGCCATGTCGCAGGTCAGCTACGCCTCTGGCAGCCGCTTCCTGTCGCTGCTGGGCGGAGTGGTGATGAGTTTTTACGACTGGTATTGCGACCTGCCGCCAGCTAGCCCGGAAATATGGGGCGAACAGACTGACGTACATGAGTCAGCCGACTGGTACAACAGCAAAATGATCGCGGTCATAGGCTCCAATATCAACATGACCCGTACCCCGGATGCCCACTTCCTGGCTGAGGTGCGGCACGCAGGCGCCAAGCTGGTGGTTTTCTCGCCGGATTTTTCGCAGGTTGCCAAATACGCCGATTACTGGATTCCGGCGCACGGCGGGCAGGACACCGCGTTCTGGATGGCTGTCAACCATGTCCTGCTTAAAGAATATTATATCGACCGACAGGTCCCGTATTTCACCGAATATGCCAAATTGAACACGGACCTGCCTTTTTTGGTAGAGGTCGGTGAGAAACGTCCCGGACGATACTTACGTGCCAATCAAGTGACGGATTATGGCGACGTCGAAAACGGGGACTGGAAATTGTTGGTGTGGGATAAAGCCTCCGCCAGGGCACGCATGCCGCAGGGCACGATTGGATACCGCTGGGCCAACAAAGAAACTGGCAAATGGAATCTAAAAATGCAGGACGGCGCCTCCGGTGAACCGCTTGACCCGGAGTTATCGTTTGTTCAGAACCATGACGCCGTGGTGGATGTCGAACTGGACGATTTTGCCGGCAATGGAGTCATCCAACGCAAGCTGCCGGTGCGCTACGTCCAAACGGAGCATGGGCAGGTGGCCGTCACAACGGTGTTCGACCTGATCCTGGCTCAATTTGGTGTGCCGCGCGGTCTGCCAGACGAAACTGCAGTAGGTTATGACGATGACACGCTCTACACCCCGGCCTGGCAGGAAAAATATACCGGCATCCACCGCGACACCTTGATCCGCTTTGCCCGCGACTGGGGTGACAACGGCGAGCAGACTCGCGGCAAGAATTTGATCATCATTGGCGCAGGCGCTAACCATTGGTATCACAACAACCTGCTTTACCGGGCTGGCATCGTCGGTTTGATGCTCACCGGCAGTGTGGGGGTCAACGGCGGTGGGCTGGCGCACTATGTCGGCCAGGAAAAAGTGGTCAGCCAGGCCGCCTGGAGCACCTTAGCTTTTGCCGGTGACTGGGGCCAGGCCCCACGGCAGCAAAATACGCCCTCATTTCATTATGTTCACAGCGATCAGTGGCGCTACGAACGCGGCTTCTCGATCTATGATCCAAAATTAGACTCCGCAAAAGACGATAAAAAACAGCACACCATCGATTTGCAGGTGCAGGCGGTGCGGCGTGGTTGGCTGCCGTTCTTCCCGCAATTCAACCGTTCCTCGCTCGATGTGGTGCGCGAGGCGTCGAATGGCGGTGCGAAGACAGATGCCGAAGTCATCCAGGCGGTGGTTGATCAAATCAAACAGCGCAAATTAGGGTTTGCAGTCGAAGACCCGGATGCGTCTGAAAACTGGCCGCGAGTGTGGTTCATCTGGCGCGGCAATGCCATTGGCACCAGCGCCAAGGGGCATGAATATTTCCTGCGTCACTACCTGGGTACTCATGACAACGCCATCGCGCCGGAAATGGCCGAAGGATATGTGAATGAAGTGAAATTCCATCCGCAAGCGCCAGTTGGAAAACTGGACCTGGTGGTGGACCTCAACTTCCGCATGGACACCTCGGCGCTGTACTCGGATATTGTTCTACCAGCAGCCACCTGGTATGAGAAAGACGACCTCAACACCACCGACATGCATTCCTACTTCAACCCCATGCAGGCGGCAGTGGCTCCAGCCTGGGAATCGAAACCGGACTGGGAGATTTACAAGGCGATCGCCAAGAAAATCAGCGAATTTGCTGTGCGCCACCTGCCTGGACCGCTGAAGGACGTTGTCATGCAGCCGTTGACTCACGATACAGTCGACGAGCTAGCCCAGCCGGTGGTTGCCGATTGGCATACCGGTGAAACCGAAGCCGTTCCTGGCAAAAGCATGCCTAAGTTCCGGGTGGTTGAACGGGATTACGTTCACCTGTACGACCAGATGATTACGCTCGGACGCGGCGTCGAAAAAAACGGCGTCTTTGCACATGGATTGCCCATCCCGGTCGCAGATGAATATAAAACCCTCACGCAGCGTCAACCGCGGATGTTCAATGGACAGGTCTATCCATCTCTGGTGACCGCCCGAGACGCCGTGGAAGCCATTCTGGCGCTCGATCCGGCCTCCAATGGCGAAATCGCGCATCGCGCGTTTGAAATCGAAGAACACAAGACCGGGTTGGACCTGGCGCACCTGGCCGACGGGACGCGGTCAACACGAATCACCTTCGATGACATCGTGGCACAACCGCGGCGCATTCTGACCACGCCGACCTGGTCAGGCAATGTCAATAACGGGCGGGCGTACTCGCCGTTTACCTTGAATATCGAGCAGCGCATTCCCTGGCGTACGCTAACGGGCCGGCAGCATTTTTACCTCGACCATGAAAACTACCTGGCCTGGGGTGAGCACCTGCCGACCTACAAACCGCGCCCGGATCACACCATGCTGGACGAGACTCAGAAGAGTCTGGCGGAAGCTCAGGGCAAGATGCTCAATTATGTCACGCCGCACGGCAAGTGGAGCATCCACTCGACCTTCTCAGAAAACGACCGCATGATGACCCTTTCGCGCGGCGGCTACCCGGTCTGGCTGAATGACAAAGATTCGGCGGAGATGGGCATCGCCGACAACGACTGGGTGGAAGTATTCAACGATAACGGCGTATTTGTACAGCGCGCCATTGTCTCCAGCCGCATCCCAGCCGGGACCGTATTTGTGTACCACGCTACCGAGCGCACCGTGGGCATCCCCAAATCGCCGCTGCGCGGCAAACGCGCCGGTATGAACAATTCACTCACGCGCGCGCGCTTGAAACCTGTTCTAATGACCGGCGGCTACGCTCAGTTTACCTATTTCTTCAACTACTGGGGCCCGACCGGTGTCAACCGCGACACCTTTGTTTTCGTCCGGCGCATCGATAAACCCGACTTCTAACCCGCAGCAATCGAGACCGAATTACCGTTAGGATGCTGCTTTTCAAGGAGGAACAATGAACGTCCGAGCCCACATGAGTATGCTCTTTCACCTGGATAAATGTATCGGCTGCCACACCTGTTCGATCGCCTGCAAAAACCTGTGGACCGACCGCAAGGGAGCCGAGTATATGTGGTGGAACAACGTTGAAACCCGGCCCGGCACCGGTTACCCGACCCGCTGGGAGGATCAGCGCCACTACCGCGGCGGGTGGGAACTAAAGGGGAGTAAGTTGCGCCTGCGGTTGCACTCGCGGGCAGGCGGTTTGGGGAAAATATTCTATAACCCGGCGCTGCCGACTTTGGACGACTACTACGAACCGTTCACCTTCCGCTATCAGGATTTGTTCAACGCCCCGGCCGGTGATGACCAGCCAACAGCCATTCCCATCTCAAAGATCACCGGCGATCCGCTGGATATTCAAACCGGCCCTAACTGGGACGACGACCTGGGCGGGTCAGGAATTTATGCCAGCAACGACCCGAGCCTGGACGGGGTTCCGGAAGAGGTGCGCCGCCAAATGAACGAACTGGAGCGGGTGGTTTTCAACTACTTGCCGCGCATCTGCAACCACTGCCTCAACCCGGCTTGCGCCGCCGCCTGCCCGTCGGGGGCCATTTACAAGCGCGCAGAGGACGGCGTGGTGCTGGTAAACGAGAATAAATGCCGCGCCTGGCGTATGTGCGTGGCAGCCTGCCCGTACAAAAAGGTGTATTACAACTGGTCCACCGGGAAATCCGAGAAGTGCATCCTGTGCTTCCCGCGACTGGAGACTGGTCAGGCGCCGGCCTGCGCGCATTCCTGTGTCGGGCGTATCCGCTATATGGGCGTGCTGTTGTACGACGCTGACCGAATCCCCGATGCTGCCATGGTGCCCGACGAACAGCTTGTCGAAGCGCACCGCAAAGTGATCCTCGACCCATTCGACCCGGAGGTGATTGCCGGGGCGCGCGCAAACGGCATCGAGGACAGTTGGATCGAAGCCGCGCAGAATTCACCCGCCTATAAATTCGTCAAAGAGTGGGGCATTGCACTGCCGCTGCATGCGGAATACCGCACTATGGCAATGATGTACTACATTCCGCCGCTCTCGCCCGTGGTGAGCGTGATCGAAAACGAGTTGTTTAAATTGGACCTGGCTGACGAAAGGCATGATTTTGAGCTCTTCCAGCGGTTGGATGCCGCCCGGCTGCCGGTCAAATACCTGGCGAATCTGTTCAGCGCCGGGAACGAGCAGATCATTCGCGAAGTGATGCATAAATTGCTGGCGGTACGGTTGTACATGCGGCATAAGACCGTGCGCGGCTCGGTCAATGGAGACACACTGGGCTACCTGGCGGAAGCCGGACTGACCACCGAAAAAGCCGAGGCGATCTACAAATTAACCACGCTGCCCAATCAGAAAGAGCAGTTTGTCATTCCGCAATACCATCGCGAGACCGCCGTCGAAGCCTGGAAGGATCCGCTGGCGCATAAGGGTGAAGTCGGGTTTGGCTTTATCCAGCCGCCGCAGAGAGGGGAATGAAATGGAACAATTTGCATTCCTTGCAGAAGCTCTGCGCTATCCCGCTCCAGGCAGGCTTGATTTTCTGAAGACCATCATCCTGGACTTGCCTGATGGAGTCGTAAAAACTGCGTATAGCCAGTTTGTGGTCGGGATTTCTCAGTTGAGTCTGGGGGATTGGGAAGAATTGCATACCCGCACTCTGGATTTAAACCCTCCGGCAGCGCCGTATATTGGTTACCAGACCTGGGGGGACAGTTACCAGCGCGGCAATTTCATGTCGATGATGAGCCGGGCGATTGCAGCCCATCAAGTGGATAGCGAAGGCGAATTGCCCGACCATCTGATACCGGTACTGCGGCTATTGGATCAGCAAGAAGAGCCGCTTGCCGAACTTATCGAGGTGTTCGCCCCAGCAGTTGACCGTATCCACACCGCTTTGGAGAAAGCCGATCCGACCAATCCGTACGTTAAATTGATGGAAGCCATTGCATTAACCTGTTCGCCAACCATGCGAACTGCGATTCCGATCGCCAGTAAAAATTGACGGTGCGGTACTCCCGTCAGGAGGGCAGCGACTTATGGACTGGAATACATTTTTCTTCAGTATTTGGCCGTACATCAGCCTGACCATATTTTTGGTGGTCACCATTTACCGCTCGATTTTGCGCCCGTTCACCATCTCCAGCCAATCTTCACAGTTGCTGGAAAATAAACGGCTTTACTGGGGGTCCATCTCTTTCCATTACGGCATTGTACTGGTGCTTGTGGGACACCTGATAGCACTGGTGATCCCTAAATCAGTGGTGTTGTGGAATGCCGCTCCCCTGCGGCTCTACTTGCTCGAGATCACTGGCCTGGGGCTTGGTCTGTGGGCGGTGGCTGGCCTGTTGATCCTGGTCTTTCGCCGGGTGGCGGTTCGGCGGGTGCAAGTGGTCACCACACCCATGGATGCGGTTGTTTTGGTTGTGCTGCTGGTTTCGGCAATCAGCGGGGTGCTGGTGGCCACGCTCTACCGTTTTGGCTCGTATTGGTTCACCGGCGTCTTTTCGCCTTACCTGCTGTCGCTAGCAACCTTTTCTCCACGGATCGATTTGGTCGCGCCGCTGCCTTGGTTAATCAAGCTGCATGTGATCAATAATTTTGTACTGGCCGCCATCTTCCCATTTTCGCGGTTGGTCCACATTTTCACCTATCCGATTGGCTATCTGATCCGTCCGTGGCAAATCGTGTTGTGGAATCGCAAAATCAAGGCCCAAAAAATAAACTAGAAAAGAGGGAATAATGACTCGGGATCCTAAAGCTAAAAGGCAGGAAAACATCGCAAAAATATTATTGTCGGTAATATTGCTTATGGGTTTAGGGTTGCTGGGTTTTTGGGTGGAACAGAAGGTCGGCTGGATCAAAATATTTGAGATTACAGGGATGGATTTCGCTTTGATCGGGCTGGCAACCTTCCGACTGGGCCGCATGATTGCCTTCGACCGGATCATGGATCCACTGCGGGCGCCGTTTACCAAAGTCGTGGAAGACAACTCCGGCGATGGAAAAACGGTTGTCCCCCGTGGCGTTGGGGTTCGCCAGGCGTTGGGGCAACTGATCAGCTGCCCGATCTGTGTCGGCACATGGGTGGCTGCCATTCTGGTTGCGATGATGTTAGTTGCTCCAGCGGGAACCCGGATATTCCTGTATGCCACGGCAGCCGTCGGCGTGGCGGAGCTGCTGCATTCCTTGACTGAGGCATTGTGTTGGAGCGGCCGGCGCGGCCGAACTTCCAGCGGTTACACGATCCAAAAAAAGAAAGCCCTGGCCGAAAAAATCGCCAGAGAAACTGCGCATGGCCATGAATTTATCGATAAACAGCCCCCGGAAGACGGAGGAATTGAAATATGAAAATCAGAGGTACACCAAGTCAAGGGTTATTTGGTGCAACGCTTGGATTCTTTATCGGTTTTGCTGCTGTAGCGTTGTTCGGACCGACCGCAGCAGCCATCAAGCAGACCCTCGGGTTAACCCCGCTTCAGGTAGGGTTTCTGGTGGCGATGCCGTCGCTGTCGGGGTCGCTATTGAGGATTCCATTTGCCGCCTGGGTGGATACCGCCGGAGGGCGAAAGCCTTTCCTGGTTTTGCTATCCATCGCAATCATCGGCATGATCGGCCTTGCGGTTCTAATCTCGCTGTATTACCCCGACCG
>CALMGN010000021.1 GCA_937863605.1 uncultured Anaerolineaceae bacterium | reverse complement strand
ACCGGTTGGCGTTCCAGCTCACGCTGCCACCGCTGGTAACTCTCGAAAACAGGCCAAGGAGTAGCCCCAAACGAGCCGTGATTTAGAAAGGTAATGTCACGATCGAGCAGAAAAAGGTCTTTCATGGATCAGCTTAGCACCTTTCACGGGCCAGTACAATTTCGTATCTGCTGTTTCGTTTTCGCAAAGGCGGTTTTCCGCCGAAAACCGCCTTTGCGTAACTCCATTTTTCTGTCTGGTCTGTACTCGATTGTAACATTGCATCCCGCAAGATGATTCCGTTGTTTACCAAAATCTTTTCACCTATGCGTCTGGTGCCACAGGAGTTTCGCCGAAATTTTTGGCTGCTCTTCAGCGATATCGGCTGGTTTGGCGTCCTTTCCGGCAGCACGATCTCTTTTTTGACCATTTATGCTGCCCGTCTTGGTGCCGGTACGGAAAAAATCGGATTAATCAACGCGGCGCCAGCCTTCGTCAGCCTAATTTTTTCGCTTTCTTTTGGCGCATGGATGGTTGGCAAGTCCACCCGCCGGGTGGTGTTAATCAATGCCGCTTTGATGCGGGTCTTTTACCTGCCGCTCATCCTGATTCCAGCCGTCCTATCTGCGCCAGTCCAGATCTGGGTGATCATCATGATGACATTTTTGATGAGCATCCCCGGCACCGGCGTGCAGGTAGGCTTTACCGTCCTGTTTGGCGAGGCAGTGCCCGAGGAGTGGCGGGCGTATGTCGCCGGGACGCGTAACGCAATTTTTGCGATTGTCTGCATTCTGACCGCGCTGGCGAGCGGCTTTATCCTCAAGTCCTACCCGTTTCCATCCGGTTACCAGATCGTTTTTGCGATCGGTTTTGTCGGGGCTGTAATGACTGTAGTTTCGTTGTATTTCGTGCGCCCACTGCTACTGCCAGCTGCTCATTTGAGTGATCCAACGGACTCTGCGGGGGACAGCCGGAATGCGTTTCAGCAACGAGCGAACTTGCACTCAGGCCGGAATAATTTGGTCAGATCGATCGCACAGCGCTATCAAACCCGTCTGCGGTTTGACATTGTAAAGACCCCGTACAATAAGGTGCTGCTGCTCATATTCGCCTTTCACTTGATGCAGTATTTGCCAATCCCGCTGTTCCCCATCTTTTCTGTCAAGGTTCTACGTGTGTCCGATCAGATCATTAGTATCGGAAACGCATTGTTTTATTTTTTTATGTTTATTGCCTCCACCCGCATGGCACATGTCGCCGGCCGGCATGGATATCAACGCACGACCGGGATAGGCTTAATCTCGCTGGCAATTTACCCGATTTTTCTAGCAGTCGCCCAGGATGAATGGCTGTACCTGGCAGCGAATATATTTGGCGGCACGGGCTGGGCGCTGGCAAGCGGGTCGATGTATAACTACGGGCTCGAAAAAGCCGGCCGCAATCCGCCAGCTCAGTACCTTGCCTGGTTCACGCTGTTCGCCAATGCCGGGATGCTGCTCGGGGCGTTGATTGGACCGCTGGTTTCCAACTGGGTCGGGATACGCCTGGCACTGGCCATATTTGCTGCCATCCGATTAATCACCGGCATTATCATAGCCCGCTGGAAGTAGTTATGTTAAAATTCTCCCTATGGGCGTGAAAGTAGTTGCCACCAATCGCAAAGCGCGTTTTGAATTCTTCCTGCTGGAGCAATTTGAAGCAGGAATTTCGTTATTTGGCAGTGAGATCAAATCGGTGCGCGCAGGGCAAATCAGCCTGGCTGAGGCTTTCGTTCAAACCGACGGCACTGAAGCCTGGCTGATGAACGCGCATATCGCGCCTTACGAACAAGCCAACCGCTTCAACCATGATCCCAAACGCCCGCGCCGGCTCCTACTGCACAAGCGTGAAATCCACCAGCTTTGGGACGCAGTCCGCCAGAAAGGTATGACCATCGTCCCGGTCCAGGTTTACCTGAAAGAAGGCCGCGCAAAAGTAGAGATTTCGATAGCCAAAGGCAAGAAGCTGTACGACAAACGCCAGGATATTGCCCGCCGCGATCAAGCGCGGGAACTGGAACGTGAACAAAAAGATCGTTCCTGACCCCTCATTTCCCGATAGGAATCCTTTTATGCTTGGAAGCAACCTGCTCGCCCTGGTGATCACACTGGCTGCCGCGTTGGTTTGGCTGCGATTGAACGATTTCCTGGCTCATCGCGGGATAATCAGTTCCCCACTGAGTCGAAAAATTATTCACATCGGCACCGGTCCAATATTTGTCTTATGCTGGCTGCTGTTTACCCCGGCGCCATCGGCCCGCTTCCTGGCAGCGATCGTTCCGCTGGGAATTACCATCCAATTCTTTTTGGTAGGCGCCGGGATCATCAAAGATAAAGCTGCGGTGGATGCCATGGCTCGTACCGGCGACAGGCGCGAGATTTTACGCGGTCCGCTGTATTACGGCATCGTCTTCGTTTTATTAACCTTGATTTTCTGGCTGGACAGCCCGGTTGGAATTATTGCGCTGATGGTATTGTGCGGCGGCGACGGCTTTGGCGATGTGATTGGCAAACGCGTATCCTCGCGACCGCTGCCATGGTCGCCGCGCAAAACCTGGGCGGGCTCGCTGGCGGTGTTGGTCGGGAGCTTCGTCTTTTCCCTGCTGGTGCTGGCAGTATTTATCCAATTTGGCGTTTTTAACTTGAGTTGGGGAGTACTCGTCCCCCGGCTGCTGCTGATCTCCGTTGTTTCCGCGGCGGTTGAGTCTTTACCGCTGAGCGATCTGGACAACCTGACCGTCCCTGCTTCCGCGGTTGCGCTGGGTCTGCTTCTGTTTTAGAGAGGAAATTGATGATCTCGATCGATGGTCACCACCTTGGCATTGAAGATGTCGTCGCAGTCGCCCGGAATAACGGGGCGGTTGAAATCTCAGCGGATGGGCAAAAGAATATCGAGCGCGCCCGCGGATGGCTCGAAAGCGTACTGGCTACCGACCGGCCGGTTTATGGTATCAACACCGGCTTTGGCATCTTCGCTGACCGGCGCATCTCATTGAAGGACAGCAATCAGCTTAGCCGCAATTTAATTCTCAGTCATGCGGTAGGCACTGGACCCGCCCTGGATGAAGAAATCGTGCGCAGCGCCATGCTGGTGCGCGCCAATACCCTGGCAAAAGGCTACTCTGGCGTTCGCAAAGAGATCGTTCAGACGCTGTTGGATATGCTCACGGCCGGCGTCACACCAGTAGTGCCATCGCAAGGGTCATTAGGTTCGTCCGGCGACCTTGGACCGCTTTCCCATCTGGTGCTGGTAATGACGACCGATGCGTTGGATCGGACGGAGGATTCAGGGTGGGCTGCTTACCAGGGGAAAATCATGCGCGGCAAGGATGCTATGTCAGCAGCCCGGTTGCCGCGACTGGTGCTCGGGCCTAAAGAGGGTCTGGCGCTCAACAACGGCGCGACTTTTTCGGCCGCCATAGGCGCATTGACCGTCCATGATGCCCGCAATCTGGCGCATGTCGCTGAACTGGCGCTCAGCATGAGCCTTGAAGCCTTGATGGGGACCAGCGCAGCCTTTGATTTGCGCCTGCATACCGTCCGTGAACAGACCGGTCAGCTGCGTGTAGCCAAAGCAGTTTGCCAGCATACCCGTGGATCCACGCTGATGGATGGGGCTGGCCGGGTACAGGACGCTTACTCGCTGCGCTGCGCACCGCAAGTTCAAGGCGCAGTGAGGGACACGATTGATTTTTGCGCTCAGATCGTTGAGCGCGAGATCAACGCTGCCACGGATAACCCGCTGCTGTTCTCAACAGAGGACATCCTGTCCGGCGGCAATTTCCACGGCGAGCCAGTCGGGTTGGTGATGGACTACCTGGGGATTGCGCTCTCAGAACTGGCAGCTATTTCTGAACGGCGGGTTTTCCGGATGACGGACGGGAATTTGAATAGCGGCTTACCGCCTATGCTGGTGGATCATCCCCAAGCCGCTGGCTTGAACTCGGGCCTGATGATGCCGCAATACACTGCCGCCTCCCTGGTGCTCGAAAACCAGACCCTGGCTCACCCGGACAGCGTTCACTCCCTGCCAACTTCCGGCGAGCAGGAAGATCACAACGCCAACGCAATGACAGCAGCCCGGCATGCCCGCCAGATTTTAGACAATACGCGCCATGTGCTGGCGATTGAACTGTATACCGCGGCCCGGGCGTTGGATCTGCGTTTGAGGCAGCAACCCGAGGCGCAGCTAGGGGTTGGGACTCGCAGAGCGTATGACATCCTGCGAGCAGCAGTTCCCTACCAGGCCGGCGATGCCCTATGGGGCCCGGAAATCGAGACTGTAGCAGCTCTGATCAAAGCTGATGCATTTTCTTAATCTGGCTTAATCCAGGTTTGATTGACAAAACCCTTTATTGATATTATCCTAACCGGCATGAAGTGGATTGATACCTCGTATTCTCGACGTAATTTCTTAAAATTAGGGGCTTTGAGCATGGGGGCGCTGGCGCTGCGTCCCTGGAAAAATTGGAGCCAGTTGCTGGAAGAATTTCCCGACGCTGAACGGCTAGGCCGGATTTGCGTCGGAGTTGTCGATGTTCGCGCTCGACCGTCTGTCAATGCCGAATCGGTCGGCAAATTGTACGAGGATGCCATCATCATCTGGCTGCGAGAGGTGGTAGGCGAAGCGCCGATGGGCCGCCAGAGCCGCCGTTGGGTCGAGACCCCGGAAGGCTACGTTTACGCGCCAAGTGTTCAACCGGTAGGTAACCAGCCCAATGTACCTGTTACTGAAATGCCGCAAACCAGTCTTGGCAAGGGAATGTGGGTAGAGGTCAGCGTCCCGCAGACGCAAATATTCCTTGAACGCGATACTGCGTCCTCGGCCTGGCTGCAATATGCGCTGGATTACGGCCTGATCCCGCGGCTGTACTACAGTCAAGTGATCTGGGTGGATGACATTCGTACCAGCTCGCAGGGGCAAGTGCTGTACCGCGTCAATGAACGATATGGTCCGGGCGACCTGTTTTGGGCAGCGGCTGAAGCTTTCCGCCCGTTGACAGCCGAAGAAATCGCGCCCATCTCGCCAGAGGTCGAAAATAAGAAGGTAGTGGTGGATGTAACCCCCACCCGGCAGATTTTGTCGTTATACGAAGGCAATTCGGAAGTCTATGCCTGCCAGATTTCTTCAGGCGCCAAGTGGAACGCTGAAGGGGCGATCGTGGAAGAATGGGGCACTCCCATCGGGGCGAACCACCGGATTTGGCGGAAAATGGTTTCTACCCATATGACCGGCGGTCAAACCGGTACCGGCTATGACCTGCCAGGCGTTGCCTGGACGACCCTGTTCACCGGGGAAGGCGTGGCTGTGCATTCGACTTTTTGGCATAATGACTTTGGCACGCCGCGGTCGCACGGCTGTATCAATTGCGCGCCGGATGATGCCAAATATGTGTTCCGCTGGACATTGCCGGTAATCCCATACGACCCGGGAGATATGACCATTGCAATGCCGGGGGGAACCCGAATAGATGTTCAGGAAGCATAAAATTTCATTATTGGAGCCTCAATGGTAGACATCACGATCGGGCTGGCATTCCTGGCCGGGCTGGCATCCTTTCTTTCTCCGTGCGTGTTCTCGCTTGTGCCAGCGTATGTGGGCTACCTGAGCGGCCGGTCGATTGCTGCCAATCAGGTTGATAGCACCCCCTCCAAATTAGAATCTTTTCTCCATGGGCTGGCTTTTGTGGCCGGCTTCAGTCTGATTTTCATGACCCTGGGATTGACGATGTCAGCCCTGGGCGGCGTGCTGTATGAGGTGCGTTTCTGGCTGGCTAAAATTGGCGGGGTGATTGTGGTGATCCTGGGACTGCACATGACAGGCCTCCTGCGCATCCCATTCCTGGAATACGACCTGCGTCCGCAGACTCAAATAGACCGCCGACGCGGGTATTTTTCGTCCGCGCTGCTGGGAATCACATTTTCAGCCGGGTGGTCGCCGTGCATCGGCCCCATCCTTGGCATGATCCTGACCCTGGCAATCAACGGCGGGTCGGTGTCAAGAGGCGTGATGCTGCTGGCATTTTACTCGGCCGGTCTGGCTATCCCTTTCCTGGTCGCAGCAGTCGGGATTGGTTGGGTAACAACCATTCTCAAGAAATATAGCAAAGTCATGCATTACATTGAAATAGGCATGGGCGTCGTTTTAGTGATCGTTGGCGTCCTGTTATTTTTCGGGGTGTTTAATACCCTCAGCCAATTCGGCTTCTTCGTCGATTTTGGCCTATAAAGGGTGCTGACCTTGAAAGGAAAACTGGTCCTGTTAGGCACTGCCGGGCTGCTGGTCAGCCTGGTGTTGGGAGGGTCTTTTTTCTTGGTAAAACCTTCCGAGGAATTGGCGGCAGCCAATCAACCAGCTGTAAACGCAGGCAGCACGTTACCGGAATTCTTTCTGACCGATCTCACCGGCGAGCCCCACTCGCCAGCCAGTTTGACTGGCAAACCTGCAGTGATTAATTTCTGGGCAACCTGGTGCAAGCCTTGTGAAATCGAAATGCCGCTGCTGCAGGCTGTAGCTGAAAAATATCCGCAAGTTGCAGTCATTGGCATCAATTCCGGCGAGACGGAAGAGGTCATCCGGCCGTTCCTGGTCAAGTATGATATAACATTCCCTGTCTGGCTCGATACTGGAAGCATGATTACTGACCGGTTGAAAATCATTGGCTTGCCAACGACCTACTTCATTGACGCTGATGGCATTATCCAGGCGGTCCATCTTGGACAACTCACTCCCGATTTGATGAATGCATATCTGTCGCAGTTAGGGATTGAACCGTGATTATTGTTACGCTATATGTCAAAAAGAATCATGCTGCCAGCAAGCAAGCCGAGCAGGATTTGAAATCACTCGAAACCAGTTATCCACACCAACTGGCAGTCGTGGATGTGGAAGCAGCCCCGGAGCTCAGCGTGGCATTCTTAGCGCAAGTACCAGTAGCCCAGATCGGACCATACCGGTTGCAGGCTCCGTTTTCCCGCCAGGAGCTGCAAGTTGCTCTCGGTGCAGCCCGCGACCGCAACGACCATTTGAATCGTGTTGGGGACGAAAAGCACGCCAACCGGGTCGAACGCGGTCGAAACATCTCGGGTGCGGACCGGTTTTCCTGGTGGCTCAGCCGCTGGTATATGGTGGTGATCGCATTTGTGTTGATTTTATATGTCGGGCTACCATTTTTGGCGCCGGTACTTTCCCGTGCTGGTGCAACCGGCGCTGCTAATGTGATTTATAAGGTTTACAGCCCACTCTGCCATCAGCTGCCCTTCCGCTCCTGGTTTTTGTACGGCTCGCAGGCCTTTTACCCGCGAGAGTTGGCGGGAATCCCTGGTGTTGCATCCTACGAAGAAATCACCGGCTCGCAGGTCTTGAACCTGACCGAGGAACGAAAGTTCACCGGCAGCGAAGAACCAGGGTTTGGCGCCGGGTCATTTGGCTACAAGGTAGCTCTGTGCCAGCGGGATGTGGCAATTTACGGATCGATGGCTCTGTTCGCATTGATCTTTATCGCCTCCGGCCGCAAGATCAAACCGCTGCGCTGGTACTTATGGCTATTATTCGGATTAATCCCGATCGGCATCGACGGCTTTTCCCAGTTGCCCAGCTTGATCGCTCAACTGCCGGATTGGATGATCATTCGCGAGAGCACACCGGTATTACGGACCGTTACCGGGACGCTTTTCGGCATTATGACTTCATGGTATCTGTTTCCCATGATCGAAGAGAGTATGCGCGAGACACGCAAGATGCTGGCTGGCAAGTTCGCCATAGTATCTCAAATTCGGCAAGCTGGCTAACCCGCATGCCGTATATCATGAACAACGAGTTGGAATATTTCCAGTTTGAAAGCTTCGACCGCTCCAGGATTGAACACGGAATATTTACCCGCAAAGGCGGCGTCAGCCCTCAGCCGTGGGCATCGCTCAACCTGGGAGGCACCGTAGGGGATGAGCGCCCCAATGTGGTCGAAAACCGCCGGCGCATCTATGAAGTAATGGATCGCAGGGTTGAATCCATCTTTGATGTCTGGCAGGTACACAGTGACGATGTGATATGCACCAACACTCCCCGGCCATTGGACTCTGCCCACGAAAAAGGCGATGCCATCCTGACGGATAACCCTGATATTACCCTGTTTATGCGTTTCGCCGACTGCGTTCCCATTCTGCTGCATGATCCGGTCCGCGGGGTCATTGGCGTCGTTCACGCCGGCTGGCTGGGAACGGTTAAAAAGGTGGTCAAGCGGGCAGTGGAAAAAATGGCTGAGCAATACGGTTCCTTCCCTGGCGACATTTTTGCTGGGATTGGGCCTTCCATCGGCACAGACCACTATCCGGTCGGAGCGGATGTGATCGAGCAGGTTCGCGCCGGCTTTGACGGGCGGGCGGCTGAAGTTCTGTCTGATACGAATGGCAAAACGCATTTAGATTTATGGACCTCGAACGCCGTCCTGTTGGAGGAAGCGGGAGTCAAGTCGGTCGAAATTGCGGGTATTTGCACCGCCTGCGATCTTGGCCGTTGGTACTCTCACCGCGCCGAGCACGGCAAAACCGGCCGTTTTGGCGCATTCATCGCTCTTGCAACGTAAAAGCCGCATTATGCACAAACTTCTTGAAATTAAACAAAATTTAGAACAGGTCAATCATAAAATTATCTCGGCTGCCTTGCGCGCCGGGCGTAATCCGGATGAGGTCAAACTGGTGGTCGTTTCCAAGGGTCAGCCGATTGAGGTGATCCGGGCAGCGATCGCCGCGGGGGTACAAGACTTCGGTGAAAATTACCCCGAAGAAACCATCTCAAAAATCCAGGCGGTGTCGGATGTCAGATGGCATATGATTGGCCATCTGCAAAGCCGCAAGGCGAAATTGGTCTGCGAACATTTTGACTGGATGCATTCGCTGGACAGCCTGCACCTGGCAGAGAAAATGGAGCGCTTGCTCGCAGAACAAAACCGGATTTTGCCTGTTCTGCTTGAGTTTAATGTCGGCGGCGAAGAGAGCAAATCGGGGTGGTTGGCGGGCGAATCCAGTAGCTGGCACCAATTCTTCTCTGATATCCAAAAAATTCTGGAATTGCCCCATCTCCAGGTGCGTGGTTTGATGACCATGCCGCCATTGACTGCCAGCCGGGAGGAAGCCCGGATTCATTTCAAAAAACTGGCCGAGTTGCAAAGATCTTTGAGAACGCACTTTCCACAGTCAGATTGGAATGAGATGTCGATGGGTACCAGCTCGGATTACGAGGCCGCTGTCGAAGAAGGCGCTACTTTTGTTCGGATTGGTACATCCATCCTTGGACCCAGACCAGCCAAAAACCCATCAAAACCAACAACATAAAGGCAGGTATACATGCTGATCTCTGTATTAATTATTATCATTCAGACCCTGGGTACGATTTTACTTCTGGTCGTACTCGCCTCAGTCTTGCTTTCTTATTTTCTCCCGCCCTATAACAATATCCGCGTGTTCCTCGACCGTATCGTTAACCCGCTTTTGATGCCTATTCGGCGGGTGGTACCACCCCTTGGCATGATCGATTTCAGCCCGATCGTCCTGATTATTATGATCCAGGTAGTCGAGTGGGTGCTGGTATCTGTTCTTTCCACGCTGCGATGAAATCGAGTCTGCTCTCCAACCCCCAATTTCGTGACGGACGGACCGGCGCTGCCATTGCGGTCAACGTCAAAGTTAACGCTGTTCAGAATCGGGTTTTGCGAATTAGTCGTGAAGGGAAGGTCTATATCCAACTCACGACGAAAACCAAGTCAGAAATCGATGCTGGTTTACTTGCCTTTATGACTGCATTGTTAGGCGTAAAACCGCACCAGGTGGAATTGCTTGGCAGTTTCCCTTCGAATGAACGCCTGGTGACCATAACCGGTTTATCCGCCGAAGAGCTTCAGCGGAAAATTATTACCGCATTAGGCTAGAAATTAAATATATAGAGTTCGCAGATTTATGATGCCGAATTCGTGTGGGTGAGGTTGGCGAACCAGAGTGCATAGTGAGCAGCGACCCGCAGGTCAAGATCGGCGGCACCGAGTGCTGTGCGGATACCTTCGACGGCCGACTCATCCTGGCAGCGTGCCAGCAGCTGGACAGCGGCAATTTGCTGGTCAGGATTGCCTGAACTGGCGACCTTGAGCAGCAGGGGGACCGGTGATTCATTGCGGGGAATTCCGCGCCCACTCTTGGCGGCGTAAGTAATCAGCCAGGGCGTGTCAATGGGCGAACCCTGGACAACACGCTGATTGTTCCGATCACGCTGCAAGGTTTCCATGGCGCTGCCAGCTAAATTTCGCACGACAAATTGACCGTCCTCTGTGGCGATTTTTTCAAACAACTCGGCGACCCAGGGGGATTTGACTTGCATCAGTCCGAATATGGCTGCCCGCCGGGTGAGAATATCTGCGGAGGACGCAGCATCCCGGAGCAGCTTGTGCCCCCACGGAGGCCGGGAAGCGGCCGCTTCCGCTACAGCTAACCGCATGTGTTCGTCACCTTGATTGATGGTGCTTTCGATGGTCGCCTGGGCTTCAGGGGTTTCCAGGGCAGCAATTGCGAAACAAGCGGCAAAGCGAACCAATTCTTGTTCATCGGTCCCAGCAGTGGTGAGCTCAGCGATGGATTTTGGATCGCGCAGAATCCCTGAGCATAAGGCGGCTATTTGTTTTAATGGCACCGAGGCAGAACTTGCCAGTTGCTTCATTAGTAAAATCTGCGCCGGGTCATTGGACATGGCTGCCGCACCCAACAACCCCAACCGGGTGGGATAAGGCAGAGTTTCCAGTTGGGTAAGCGCTAACAAATGGCGCATGATGAATGAACGGTTTGCGCTGCCGGGCGTGAGATCCCGCATCCATAGTGCAACCAGGGTTGTCCGCAAATAGAACGGAGCTGTATCCTCGGCAAGATATGCTTTTAACCACTCTGCTGGCGTACTGGATATCAAATAATGGAAAAATTCTGACTCGGCGCTCCACGGATCGTCATCTGGCGATTTGGACGACAAATCATAGGTGTAATTGGAGAGGGCTGCGACATATCCCCACAAGACCGGACTCGAAAAAGAAAGCCGTTCGTGGGGGTGCTCACGCAGTACTCCCATTTCGATCAATTTATCAACGCTTTTTTCCTCGCTGGTAGCACTCCGCAGCTTTTTGTCCAGCCGCAGGTTTTCCAACGGAATTTGAATCACCGGGTTTTGTGTAACCGTTTGGCGGGGACGCTCGTCAATCAAATTACTGTAGGATGACCCCGAAGTCGTGAATTCTTTTTCGGCATCGATGTAAGTCGTAAAGCCCTGCTTCATTGTGATTAACTGGTCAGCCAGGCTGGCCAGGGATTGCAGACTAACCCCCTGGCTCTCGAGCCGGCTAAAAAACGCCGATACGGCATCCACGCCGCGAGCGCCGGGTAGATCACCCGAGTATGCCCCCCACAGCCGGCAGGTTAACTCGATGGGTGTGTAAAAATCACCGTCCGCAGCCTGCCAGGTATTGATGAGCAGATCATCAATTGAACTGCCATTGTCCGTACCTTTCTGTGGAACAATGTGGGTGTTCCACAAGCTTCCCCATCTTTTGGCGAAACTGGTGATTTCTCCGCGAGTCCATCCGGCAAGGGGCATTGGCTCGATGCCTAACTCGAATAATCCGTTCGCACGATCGAGGGCGGCAGTGGTGACAATGCGCAGTTTCGGTTGGGCTTTAACCAGGCGTGAGAGGAAACCTACTGCTTGTTGGTATGAATCAAACGGAATTTCATCCAATCCATCCAGGATTAATATGTTTTTTTTGCCAGCTATCGTTTTATGAATAAACCCTGGCAACTGAGGACGGCTGGTGGCGGGCGTGTTCCATGACAGCGCCTTGATGAGGATATCCGCTGGTTCCTGATTTGTATCCGCCAGGTCCTCGATATCGTTGACATGAAGGTAGATGGGGAAATACTGTGCCATTGAGCCGAGCGAAATATCTTTCCGGGCAAAAAGCGAGGCCAGGTATGCTAATGCGGCTGTTTTTCCGGCTCCCGGATGGCCAATGATCGCAAGATCCAATCCAGAACGGACTGTCCGAACCAACGATAAGCTTTCACCGCCGTACTGGGAGGAAAACTGAGGAACGTAAGGAAGGTTTGGGATGATGGGCGGCCGGAAACTGCCAAACGGGTCAGGGTTATCGGGGTCAACCTGCGGGGGCGGGGCTTGCAGCCGTGGAACAACCAGGATTTCCTCCAGTGAAAATAGCATCCCAGCCAGATGATTGCGCTGGGCGCGTTTTAACACTTCACGGCGTAAAGTCCCATCAATCCCGGCAATTTGCTGGGCGCGCAGGTTGGTAAAACGATTTTTCAGCAGGGTCTTAGCCTGTGGAAAATGCCGCCAAAGTCGTACGGCGATCCACCAGAATAAACTGGCGGCTAAAAAACCAAGCCAAAAGGAAACTTTGTCAAAGTTTTGGAACATTAGCGTGACCTAACCACCGTAAAGGAATCGACCACAGGAAGGGCAATGAGAAACTTGGGTTGGCGAGCGAGCGATCTGACGTTCTGCAGCGGTAATCAATGAGCCGCACGCCGAACAGGTGTCTTCTGAAAGGGTGGCAACAGCAACTCCACGTTTATTCTTTCGCAGTCTGGCATATTCTTCGAGGAAAACTGAATCAACCTGGTTGACAATTGCAGCTCGTTCAATCTGCAAACGCTCCATTAAAGCTGCCAACATCCCGTTCTCACCCGCCAATACTGCGTGGTCGCTGGCAGATTCTCCCTGGATGCGGACCAAATGCTTTCCCGCGGACTCACACTTAGCCTGGTCTTCTTCAACTTTCATCATAGCTTCGAGCTGTTGATCTTCCAGACCTGAAATGATCCGCTTAAGTGAGGAAACTTCGTGCTGCAGGTCTTGCAGCTCTTTGGGAATTTTTACCTTTCCACCGTACAAAGATGATTCGCTCTGTTCAAGTTTCATCCGTTTGGCGGCAGTTTCCTGTTCGATTTTGGTAAGTTGCGCTTGAGCGGCTTTCAGGCCGGCCAGACTTTCGTCTACCAGCGTTTGCGCATCCTGCACACGGCGATCGCCATCGATATTTGTCTTTATTTCGAGGATGCGAGCCGCCCCCTGGTCGAGCTGGGTGTCAATTTTTTGGAGCTGGTAAAGGTGAAAGCTGTGGCTCATAGTTTAAATTATAGGTTATTTATGGGATGGGTTTGTCAACAATTATGTAAGGTGCACGCGTTGCGCACCTATTTCTTCTCAAGTATACTTTAAATCATACTTCCCATGTCAAAGCGCAGCTTTATCATTCTTACTTCATTGACGATTGTGCTGGTGACGCTCCCCTACCTGTTCGCGGCTCGAAGCGGGGGAGACAGCCTGGTATTTAACGGTTTCTTGTTGAATCCCATCGACGGAAATTCCTACCTCAGCAAGATGCGCGAAGGTTGGCTCGGTCATTGGCAATTTACTTTACTAAATTCCAGCCAGGCTCCCCATGGAAGCTTTTTATTTTTGTTTTATATTTTCCTCGGTCATGCTTCCCGCTGGCTGGGGTTACCCCTGATTATCACATTCCATGCCGTCCGGGTGATGGGCGCTTTCCTGCTTTGCCTGACGTTATATCGCTTCGTGGATGTCTATTTGGAATGGCACAGTCCAAGAACGAAAACCATTGCCTTTGCTCTGCTGTGTTTCGGGTCGGGTTTCGGGTGGTTGGCAGCCTTTTTTGGAGGGTTCACTGCTGATTTCTGGGTTGCGGAAGCCTATCCCTTCTTGAGCATGTATTCCAACCCGCATTTTCCGCTCGGGTTGGCGTTAATCCTCGATTTCTTTATTCATTTGCGACGTTCAACCACCCGAGGGGATCTTGCCTGGCTGGTGGCAAAGGGAATCATACTGGCAATTGTGATGCCGTTTGGGGTGGTGGTGGCTGGCTTAGTGGCGGGCGGTGTGCAATTGTGGGAGCTCATTAAGAGAACGCACCCGGTTCGCTGGTGGATGCTCGGTTTTTTGATTCCTGGTGGTTTATTCCTCATCTATCAGTATGCCGTGATTCAATCCGATCCGGTTTTGGCCGGGTGGAATGCCCAGAATTTGACTTACACCCCTCCGCTTTGGGATATTTTAATCAGCTTATCCCCTGCGCTCATTCTCGCTGTGGCTGTAATCGTCGGATTAATTAAATCGCGCAAGATCGAGGATTATAAACTTCTGCTCGTTTGGTTGGCGGCTGGTTTAATTCTGGCTTACCTCCCTTTTCAACTTCAGCGCCGTTTCTTGTTAGGGTTATTCATTCCAATCGCCTGCCTTTCGGCGGTTGCAATCGATTGGTTGGTGGTTTCCGGTAAAAAATTATTGCGGGTTGGCGCCATCATGGCGGTTGCAGCCTCTATGATTAGTAACCTGTTTATCATGATTGGGGGTTTGTCGGCAGCGGCACGGCATCAACCTGAGTTATACTATTCCGAAAGCATGCAGGGGGCATTTGACTGGATGTTAGCCAATCGCAGAGACGACTTGGTCGTATTGGCTGCGCCGGGGACGGCGGCAATCATCCCGGGAGCGACTGGCTGGCGGGTGGTTTACGGCCATCCTTATGAAACACCAAATTCCGACCAACGTAAGCGGGAGGTCGAACAAATATTTTCCGGTCAGATGAGCCCGGCTGTTGTGGAACAATATGTCGGTACATTTGGGATCGATATCGTCTTTGTCGGCCCGCGCGAACGGACTTTGGGCGGTGATATTTCGTGGACGAAAGATTTCACCGTAGCCTATGAAAACCCCGACGTGACCCTCTACCGAACGAATTTGGGACGATGAAAATAAAGGTACTGGTCTTCCTCATCTTGCTAATCACGCTCCCCTATGTGATCGGGGTCCGAGGCGGTGGAGAAGATTTGGTGTTTAATGGGTTTTTGCTGAATATCATCGACGGCAATTCCTACATTGGTAAAATGCGCGAGGGCTGGCTGGGGTCCTGGCAATTTTCAATGTTGAGTTCAAGCGTGGCTCCTGGAGAAAACTATATCTATTTGTTTTATATTTTCCTCGGTCATGTTGCCCGCTGGCTAGGATTATCTCTCGTTTTTACTTACCATGCAGCCCGTGTGTCAGGCGCGATTCTGCTTTGGTTGATGTTATATCGATTTGTCGATGTTTATTTAGATGGGCGCGGTTTGATGGCAAAAACAATTGCCCTTGTGCTCGTTTGCTTTGGTTCGGGTTTAGGCTGGTTAGGAGCTATGTTTAGCTGGTTCACTGGTGATTTTTGGATCCCAGAAGCTTATCCCTTCTTATCCATGTATACCAATCCTCATTTTCCGCTGGGGTTGGCGCTGGTCATCGATTTTTTTGTCCAACTGCGAAAACCTTTCAAACGGAAGAATATTGTCTGGCTGGTACTGAAGGGGATGCTGTTGGGTGTTATCCTGCAATTTGGGGTGGTTGTTGCTGGCGTGGTAGCAGGCGGCATCCAGTTGTGGGACATGATTAAGAAGCAGAATCCCATCCGCTGGTGGAACCTTTGGTTTTTGATTCCAGGCGGCTTAATCCTGATCTACCAGTTGGTTGTCCTTAAAACCGATCCCGTGCTGGCAGGGTGGGATGCTCAAAATATTGCCATTACTCCTATGCTTTGGGACGTTTTGGTCAGCTTTTCCCCCCCTCTTATCCTCGCAGTTTGGGCAATTGTTCAGATGGTTAGATCTGGCCAGATCAAAGAGTACAAACTCCTGGTTGTGTGGTCGGTCGCGGGGCTGTTTTTGGCATTTTTCCCGTTTCAACTCCAGCGTCGTTTCTTATTGGGTTATTACATTCCGCTTGCCTGTCTGGCAGCCATTACGATTGATTGGGCAATTGACCAGGGCAGAAGATTCTTGCGGACGGGAGCAATGTTGGTTATTGCTGTGTCCTTTATGACGAATCTGGTGGTCATCGGTTTTGCGATCAAAGAGGTTCAACAACACCAACCAGATTTGTTCTATCCGAAGTCCATGCAATCCGCTTTCGATTGGATGTTAGCGAACCGGCCACAGGAAAATGTCGTTCTGTCTGCTCCTAGAACCGGTATTATCATTCCGGGTGAAACCGGCTGGCGGGTGGTATTCGGGCATCCATTAGAAACCCCTAATGCTTATCTAACCCAGTTGACCCTCGAGCAAATATTTTATGGTATGAAAAGCCCAAATGAGATCTTGGAATACATCGAGATGATGGGTGTTGATTACGTTTTTATCGGTCCGCTCGAAAGAGAATTCGGAAGTGACCTGACCTGGGCAGACCAGTTTCCGGTAGTATACAAAAGTGCTGATGTGACCATTTACCAAACCGGGGTGGATTCGTGAAACGAAAGTTGTTGGTCGTTATTATCTTGCTGCTGCCGCTTCTCCCGTGGATCGTCCAGTCGGGGACCTTTTATTACGGCATCCACTCCGAGTTTTCTGATTTACCCGTCAGCCACCTCCCGAATGCCATTTATCTGACCAACGCGCTGCATCAAAGCGGTGAGTTTCCACTGTGGTCAAACCAAATCCTCAGCGGCGCGCCGTTTGCCGCTGACCCGCTGGCAGGTTTGTGGTATTTACCCGGGTGGCTGGCCTATGGATTGCCACAACCGGTTGGATTTAACCTCACCTTGCTATTGCACGTTCTGTGGGGGGGGCTGGGAATGGTCTTGCTACTCAACCGGCTTGGGCTGCGTCGGGAAGCTGTGTTGATAGGCGGCCTTGCATTTGAGTTGATGCCAAAATTGTTTGCGCATGCCGCGGCAGGTCATGTCACGCTGGTTTATGCGGTCAGCTGGACACCGTGGTTGATTCTAGCCGAGCTCTACCGGCAGCAGTGCAAAGACAGGTCAGCCCTGGCAACGGTCCTTCCTGGTCTGGTGATGGGCTTGATTTTCCTGGCAGATCCGCGCTGGGTGATATACGCTGCTGGTGCCTGGGTCTTATGGGGATTGTGGCAGGCGGTCCGGGCAAATTCATTGAGACATCTTTTAAATTGGGTTCCCGGCGGTTTTTTGCAGGTGCTCGTTGCACTGGGGGCGAGTGCCGTTTTATGGCTGCCCATGGCGCAATTTTCGCAGCTTTCCACCCGGTCAAGCCTGACGCCGGCCGATATTTTGAATTTTTCTTTACCGCCCGCCCAACTGGCGGCGCTCATATTCCCGAATATTGGCGGGTATGCGGAGTGGGTGGTTTACCCGGGTGCTGCGGTAGTCCTGCTCACCGTTTACACAATCGCCGTCAAAACGGTGCGCCGGCGCGCGGGATTTTGGCTGGTCCTGGCATTTATAGGGATGGCTATATCGCTGGGATCCGTGTGGCCTGGGGCTGAAATTGCGGCAAAGGTGCCGCTGGTCAACTTGCTGCGGGTTCCCAGCCGGGCCTGGTTTTTGACTGGCTTCTCTCTGGCGATGGTTGCAGCATACGCATTCGATGAACTGCTTGAATCGGGTTCCAGGCAACGGAAACCGGCGGCAATGCTAATCATGGTCGTGCTAGCCGCATTGGCGGTCTTTACTACCATTGGCCTGATCCTGATAGGTGGGACGCTGACGGTCGGATTTACCTGGGCAGCAGCGGCATTTCCTCTGGGGCTGGGGCTGATTCTCCTGATCGACAAATTCGGGACTACCAAAGGCGGTCTGGCAGCCAGTTTAGTGGTACTGGTTGTTGCTGATTTAAGTGGGGTCAATTTAGCGGGTGTCCAATTTCGTTCCAAGTGTGATGTCATGAGTGAAGGGGCAGGGGCGGCGCTTTATATGGCCAACCAGGAGGGAATCTTTCGGATTTACTCGCCGTCCTATTCCATCCCACAGCAGACCGCTGCCGAGTTGGGACTGGAATTGGCGGATGGGGTGAACCCACTGCAGCTTACAGGAATGGCTGAATTCATGGCAAAGGCCAGCGGTGTGCCATCCACCGGTTATTCTGTCACCGTCCCGGCATTTGCCAGCGGTGATCCAAAGGTCGATAATGCCAGCGCAATGCCAGATACCCAGCTTTTGGGGCTGCTTAATGTTAAATACGTGGTTTCCGAATTTAAACTCAGCGACTCTCGTTTGACCGAAGTATGGCAAACAGACAATACCCGCATTTATGAAAATCTGGATGCCAAACCGAGAGTGTGGGTGCAGCCGGTTGGTGCAGCGCCAGGGGAGGAGGTCCTATCGGAAGGCCGGATCATTTTACTAACGCCAAACCAGTTGCGGGCCGAAGTGCAAGGGCCAGGATTGGTGGTTTTATCTATGATCGATTACCCCGGTTGGATCCTGACGGTGGATGGAAAAACTTCCAATAAATTGCGTATAGCCAATATTCTCATCGGAACCGAAGTAGGTGCTGGATTGCATGTGGTCAATTTGACCTTCAAATCCCCGCTGCTGACCCTTGGTCAGGCGATTTCTACCCTCGTCTGGGTAATTGTGTTGGGCCTAGGCATCTTTGCGTTCTTGAAAAAGCGGCAGGGGAGCCAGAATGGCTAGCACCAGGTACCGAATTCAGCTCACACCGGCTTTGTGGGTGAGTGCCGCACCCATCCTACTGTTTTTGTTGCCTTTATTGCGTGGAAGGGTAATCTTCTGGGGGCTGCCAACCCTGCAATTTATTCCCTGGCGGCATTACGCCTGGACCATGCTGCGCGAAGGGATTTTTCCCCTCTGGAATCCGCTCAATGGACTCGGCGCTCCGCTGCTGGCCAACTATCAGCTGGCTTTGTTTTACCCGCCATCGCTGCCATTATTCCTCCTGGATGAACTCTGGGGTCCTGCTGGACTAGCCTGGGGTTTTACACTGCTGGTCCCGTTGCATTTGGCCTGGGGAGCGCTCGGTGTGGTGCGATTAATGCGTCAGTTAGGTGTGCGGCAGCGTGGTCAAATTGTGTCCGGGTTAGCCTTCGGTATGGGAGGCTATTTGGTGGCACGCGGCAGCTTTTACCCCATGATCTGGGCCGCGGTCTGGCTGCCGTGGATCCTGACCGGCATCGAAAGATTGCTGACTTCAAAATCAAAAGTCGAGGGCATGCGGGCAGGGCTGCGGTTAGCGCTGCATATCGCCATGCTGTTGCTCGCAGGGCATGCTCAAGTCGCCTGGTATGCACTGCTTTTTGCCGGTTTATGGGCACTGGTCAGGGGATGGCAGCGAGGTCGCTGGAAAATATCACTCTCGGCGGCTGTCATCTTTGCTATTTGTAGTGGGTTCGCGGTGCTGCTGACCGCCGCACAATTGATTCCTACCTTTGAATACCTGATCCAGTCGCAACGAGCCTTGGCGTATGACTACGCAACCGCCATGGTTTATTCATTTTCACCATTGCGGTTGCTCGGATTTTTGATCCCGGACTTGTTTGGCAACCCCGGCTATGGTGATTTTTATGGTTACGCCACCTACTGGGAGGACGCGGTTTATATCGGGTTAATCCCGTTCATCTTGGCGTTAACCACAATCCCCTTACTATTTTGGAAAAAAGTCCAATCGGACGGATTCCGCGGGTTGACCTGGTTCTTATGGTTGACCACCATCAGTGGGATTATGCTCGCGCTGGGGTCGAATACCCCCATTTATCCCTGGTTGTACCGCAACATTCCAACTTTCGAGATGTTCCAGGCGCCAGCACGCTGGATGGTTTGGCCAATCTTTTCGCTGGCGCTACTCGCCGGCTTTGCCGCTGACCGCTGGTCGCAGCCAGGGCAGAAGGGCCGAGTGGCACTCAACCTCATTTCTTTTGGTGGACTGATACTGGCCGCAGCCACAGCCCTGGTTTCGCCAGGCTTGCCGCAAGTGGAGAACGGCTTGGTGCGCGGTTTGATCTTATTCGGCCTCGTGGCGGCGGGCAGCGCCTTTATCGCCCGGCGGATGCCCACGGAGGGACGATTGGGGGTGTGGGGATATATTGCCGGTGCGTGGATTCTGGTCGATTTGCTGGTCGCTCAGGCGGCTGTCAACCCGACCATCCCGGCCAGAACCTTTACTGTTTCGCATAGTAAAATAGAACAAATTATTAATGTGTCTGATGGCAGGCGCATTTGGATCGACCCCGAGACTGAATACGAACTTGAGTTCAACCAGTGGTTTAATTTCAAAGATTTCAGGGGGAGAGATGACTGGAGCGGGTTGCGGGACGTGCTTGTGCCGAACCTCAATTTATTGGATGGATTCCCGATGGTCAATAATTTCGACCCGCTGGTGCCTGAACGCTACGCAGCCTGGCTGGATCGGATGGAGGGTAGCTCCGCAGATTATGTGCATTTATGGTTATATTTGATGAACGCAGGGGCAGAAATTACGTTAGATCCTGCGAGTATGCAAAAAACAAGTATTGTGCCCATGAATACCGGTCCGCGATTTGGTTGGACGGATTGTGCAGAATTGGCAAGATCAGCAGACGAGGCTTTTGATCTCGTAAACAAGAGCTTCATGTGGAGTTATGCTCCTGCATGCGTCATATTGGAAGGAAATGCCCTTAAAGACTCGATCGATATCGACAGAGGGCAAGGAAACATTACGCAGCTTTTGGATTCACCCAACCGGATAGTGCTTTCTGTGGACAGCTCGGCTGACGGTTGGGTCGTGGTCCGTGACACCTGGTATCCAGGATGGAAAGCCGCTGTCGATGGTCATCCAACGCCGGTTTTGCGGGCGGATTATTTGTTCAAAGCGGTCAAAGTGCCTGCTGGAATGCACCTGATTGAATTAGAATATAATCCTGACAGTTTTGCTACAGGTTTATGGGTTAGTCTGGTATCATGGGTTTTCATAGGACTAGCCTGGCTCAGACTTCGACAAAAATCAAAATAATCATCAAAGTGAATCAACCAGCACAATCAAGGAGTTATGAATGGATAACCCCGCGACAAAGATCCAGGGCTTTTCAAAACGGATCATTAAAAACCTCGAAAAGGTCATAGTCGGGAAAAACCAGACGCTCGAATTAGTTGTGGTTGGGCTTTTATGCCAGGGGCATTTATTGATTGATGATGTCCCAGGTGTTGGCAAAACAATGCTTGCACGCAGTTTGGCCAAATCCCTGGGATGTGAATTCAGCCGCATTCAATTTACCCCGGACATGCTTCCAAGCGATGTGACCGGCGTTGCCATTTTTAACCAGGTCACCCGTGAATTTGAATACCGCCCGGGACCCATTATGGCGCAAATTATCCTGGCGGACGAAATCAACCGCGCCACACCGAAGACCCAATCGGCTATGCTAGAGGCCATGGAAGAACGCCAGGTTACGGTGGACGGCATCACTTACCTGCTGCCAAAACCATTTATGGTGCTTGGCACCCAAAACCCGATCGAATACGAGGGTACCTTTCCGCTGCCCGAAGCCCAGTTGGACCGGTTTTTTATGCGGGTGCGCATGGGTTATCCGGCACTAATGGATGAAATCCGCATATTGGAGCTGCAACAGCTCCGGCACCCCATTCTCGACCTTACATCGGTGGCTGAAGTGGCCGAGCTTCTGGAGATCCAGGAGTTGGTAAAGACGATTTTTGTTTCCCCTCCAGTCAAACGCTATATTGTGGAGATCGTGCGCGCCACCCGCGACAACTCGGAAGTTTACCTGGGGTCAAGCCCGCGCGGCAGCCTGGGGCTCTTCCGGGCTGGTCAGGCAGTTGCAGGCATGCAGGGACGGGATTACGTACTGCCTGATGACATCAAATTCCTGGCGGAATATGTTCTGGCGCACCGCATGGTGGTACAACCCGCAGCCCGCCTGCGCAATCTTTCAGCCGACCAGATCGTGCATGAAGTGATGGCGAATCTGCCTGTACCAGGGGGAGACCTGAGCGCCAAAACCGAAGCTGAATGATTATCAGGCGCGCTTTTTTAGCCTATCTGGTTCTGCTGGGGGGCGTGTATGTGGCTGCCTTCCTGTCAGAGCCGCAGAATTCCTATGTCTATTACCGCATCGGTTATCTTCTGATTCTGGTGGGGTTGGTATCCCTCATCTGGACGGCGGCATCGCTGCGCGGTCTGGAAGTACGCCGCACTTCCCGGGTACTCCGTCAGCAGGTGGGTCAAATCTTCGAAGAACGTTTTGAAATCATCAACCAATCGGGTTTAGGGCGTCTCTGGCTTGAAGTTCGCGATCTGACTGATATGCCAGGTAAACGCGGATCCAAAGTGGTTGCCAATATTGGCCGGCACCAATACCGCTCCTATTTCTCTCGTACGCTACTGACCCAGCGCGGGTCTTTTCTGCTCGGACCGACGATGATTTCCTCTGGCGACCCTTTCGGCCTATTCGGCCGCGAAAAATTGTTCGAATCCGACAATAAACTGGTGGTGCTGCCGTATATGGTGGCTCTGGATAACTTCCCAGGACCCACCGGCCGATTGCCAGGTGGGAGGGCGCTGCGCCGAAAGAGTCTGGAAGTCACCCCTTACGCGGCAGGCGTGCGCGAATATGCCCCCGGCGACCCTCTCAGCCGCATTCACTGGCGGACAACCGCCCGTACAGACCGGTTAATGGTCAAGGAGTTTGAGCAGGACCCCCAGGCTGATGTCTGGGTCTTGTTGGACGCGTTACATGGTGTTCACCTGGCATTGCCATACACGCTGTACGACCAGCTACAGCGGGAACAGTTCTGGGTGCTGCCGGAAAAGGTTGATGTCCCGCTGCCGCCGGATACCTTTGAATATGCTGTATCTGCTGCGGCTTCTATTGTCAATTACTACATATCAGAAGGCCGGTCGGTTGGGTTTGCCAGTGCAGGCACGCACCTCAATCTAATCCCGGCAGAGCGCGGCGAGCGGCAGTTGGGAAAAATTCTAGAGGTGTGCGCCTTCCTGAAACCAGAGGGCAAGCTTCCTCTGTTGGGTTTAATCGAAGGACAGGCCAATCAGATCGTCCGTGGCAGCACGGTCGTGCTGGTCACTGCTTCCAATACGGATAATATGATCCTGGCCGTTGACATATTGCTGCGCCGCGATTTGCAGCCGGTGGTGGTGCTGATTGACCCGCGCGGTTTTGGTTCGGCAACCAGTTCCGATGAAATTGCGGAGCAAATTCGGCAATACAACGTACCGGTCAGCCTGATCCGGCGGAATGACCCGCTTCAGGCTGCTCTGGCGATTGGAAAATTGAACCCGGCTTTTGGGTTAGATCCTGCGGAAAGCGGGAAAAAAATTTAGGCGCTCACCTTCCCGTGGCCTTGTTCGGCCTGGGGATTATCTTCCAGCAACTCAACCGCGTGCGGTAGGACAGGCAGCAGGTATTCCAGGATCTCGCGGGCAGCTTTTGGGCTGCCCGGAAGATTAATGATTAGAGTTCTCCCGCGGATACCGGCAGTATTGCGGCTCAGCATGGCATGCGGGGTAAGCTGCAGGCTAAACGCCCGGGCAGCTTCGGCAATACCCAGGGCGGGGCGCTGAATGATTGCCATGGTCGCTTCAGGTGTGATGTCCCGCGGGGCGAAACCCGTCCCGCCTGTAGTCAGAATGATATCGGTTTCTCCGGCATCGCACCAGAGGATCAGCATTCGGCTGATATCGGAGGCTTCATCGGCAACAACCGATGTGTGGACGAGTGTATGCCCGGCAGCCTCAATTTGTTTAACCAGAGCTGGTCCAGCCAAATCTTCCCGCTCGCCCCGGGCTGACCGGTCGGACACGGTGAGAACGCTAAACCGAATGGCCATTAGCTTTCATCCTCGCCAATCAAATGCTTCCAACCACCGTGAATGCCGTCTGCGGTGACGCCAAAATAGAAGCGGTAGCCGCCTGGGGTACGTTGAATCAAGTCATAGCGCACTGTACTGCCCTGTTTGTACTGGCCTACAAAACCCAGGTCGCCTTGCCAGGTGATGTGCGCTTTATCCAAATCCGGCACCAGTTCGTTATAGCGATTGATGGCGTAGTGCCACAACTTGCGGGCTGAAACGCGGGTAACATTTTTGACCATATTGCCGTTGCGCAAATCACGCATGGTAAAGTATTGTTTCCCCTGGCGTGCTTCAGGATTCAGCACTTCCACGCCGGTACGCGGCGCATCGTCCATATCGACTTCTTCTTTGACCGGCGCCTGTTCGCGGACAACCGGTTCAACCGGACTGACCGGCTCCTGAGGTACCGCGTGCGGTTCGCGTTTGTTGCGCAGTACCAGGCTGACGATTTCGTCACGCACTGCCAGCCCAGTTTCGGCTTCATCGCGCAGATAAATCTTGTTATCGTCCACTGCGTACGGAGGTTCGTCTCCGCGCGGTACCAGAACACGCACCAATTTCTTGCCGCGGTAGTCGTGAATATCCATCTGACAATGAAGTGGAGGGCTGATACGGTTGTTGATCTCTTTTTCGATTTGCCGGATAGCCTGCTCCGGATCCGGGATGCCGACCGGAGGTATTTTGACATCGTCGCTGACCCCCAGGTATAGCGTGCCGCCGTTGGTATTGGCAAAAGCACATACATCCGCCAAAATATCATACAGTTTTCCACCGCGAATCGTAATGGAGTCATGGAACTCTGTGATAATGTTCGCGCCTTCTTCTACCGCAGATTGGATGAAGTCGTAGGCGTGTTCTTCAGTGTGGCTGTGCGGCCGGGTGCGTGAAAAGTCGTTACCAAGGAACACTTCCTTGAGCGCCTCAAAGGTACATTCGGCCATGAGCACGTCAGTTGCCCGGTCGCCAATACTGAGATTCTTCTTGCGCAAGGAATCTGCCGTTACCCGATGAGCGTCGGATCCCTGGATGCAATGCATTCGGCGCGGGTATTCCGGTTTGGTGCCGTTGAAGAATGCCGCTGTGCTCCTTGGGCTTTTCAGTTCCAGGTCGGTAACCTCTAAGGCATGCAGATTACTGTCCTGTGTAAAGGCGATCTTGGTTTGGCCGCCAAAATTGAATCCGCGCATAGCCACGCCGTTGCTCGAATTGGCATGGGCAGCGATCACCAGGCCGCCATGCTGGTTGACCACCCGGTACACAGTAAGCGCATCCGAGGTTGCACCTACGGTCTGAGAGCCCTCATCAATGTGTTCCGGGGGAATATTCAGCGTCAGCAACAAGTGTTCGAGTTCACGGACAGGCTTTTCCGGCGGAAATATGCACAGAATGTGAAATCCAAAAGTGGCTGTGAATTCGAAACCCGGCAGCACCATGATTTTGGTCATCAGCCGCCGGTATTGGTCAAGGCGGGAGCGTTCTTCAGGCAGCAGCCGGCCTAATTTTTCAAGCAATTCCAACTGCTGAATCTCGTCACTGAGTTTGCGATAGCCTGCCACCGTATTATGGTCGGTGAAGGCGATCATATCCAGACCGCGGGATTCAGCTTTTTCTAAAATATCAATGTAGGATGCATCCGGTTGTTGAAAATCAGTCGATGCGGGTGTATGCAGGTGCAAGTCAACGGTATACCATTGACTGGCAGCTTGCGATGGGGTTCTTGGCATAATTAAGCTCCTCAACTTAAATTGGAGAGCGATAAATCCTTTGACCGCAGCCAGTTGAGTAAATCTGTAGGCGCATAGGGCTTGAGGAGGAATCCGTTGGCACCTGCCGTCAGGCAGGCGTCTTCGCAATCCTCGCCAGAAATCATCAAAATCTTGAGGTTTTTTAACCCTTGCTGTTCGCGGACAACCGTCAATAAATCAAGGCCATTTGCGCCGTTCAGATGGACGTCCATTAATAAAAAGTCCGGCTGGCTGGATTTCAATTCGGCGATGACTGCGTTTGGCTCGAAATGGTCAATGAGAGTGGTTTTAAATTGCTCCATCTCTAAAAATATTTTGAGCAAATGCCGCATGGACGGGTCGTCTTCAATTAAAACAACATGGGTCATAAGGATTATTCGCTTGAAAGGGATACGTCTGAGGATTCAATTGGGGCCGGCTGGGGGATGGGTTCTAATGCCTGGCTGAGTACCTCATCCATAGTGTCGACCAAAATAAAATTTATCGCCTGGTGAACTTCCTCAGGTAGTTCTTCCAGGTCAGGTTCATTGTCGCGCGGGAGAATAATCGTTTTGAGACCAGCCCGGTGAGCCGCCAGAATCTTCTCTTTGATTCCGCCAACCGGCAATACCTGTCCGCGCAAGGTGATCTCCCCGGTCATTCCGACATCCGACCGCACCAGTTTGCCGGTCATAAGAGAAACGAGTGCTGTGGCCATGGTGACACCCGCGGAGGGGCCGTCCTTTGGCTGGGCGCCGGCTGGAATGTGCAGGTGAAGATCGGACCGTTCAAATACTGCATCGTCGATGCCTAAACTAGACGTCCGTGAACGGACATACGAGAGGGCTGCTTGCGCCGATTCCTGCATGACCTTGCCGACCGAGCCGGTGGTCAAAAAACCTTTGCTGCCTGGCATGCGCGTAGCCTCGATGAATAGAATGTCGCCGCCAACTGGTGTCCAGGCTAATCCGGTTGCAACGCCAGGAACCTCCAGCCGGCGTTGAATTTCCTCAGTCGCAAAGAATTTCGGCCGGCCAAGGAGTTCGCGTACCATCTCTGCATCGATTACCACTTTTTCAGTCTTGCCTTCAGTGATGCGGGTGACAATCTTGCGACAAATACCACCAATTTCACGCTCCAGGCTGCGCACACCCGACTCGCGGGTGTAGCTGCGGATAATGGCGGCAATTGCTTTCTCGCTAAATTCAATTTCACCTTGACGCAGGCTGTTTTCACGAAGCTGCCGTGGAATGAGATATTGCTTGGCAATTTGCAGTTTCTCATTTTCGGTATACCCGGAGAGCTGGATGATTTCCATTCGGTCAAGCAGCGGACCGGGGATAGTCTCCAGTTGGTTGGCGGTGGTGATAAACATCACCTGTGAAAGATCGAAGGCCACCTCGATGTAATTATCCCGGAATTCGACGTTCTGTTCCGGATCGAGGACTTCAAGCAGCGCGGAGGCTGGATCGCCGCGGAAGTCAAAACTCAACTTATCGATTTCATCCAGCATAAAAACCGGGTTACGGGTTTCAACCCGGCGCAGTGCCTGAATGATCCGACCGGGCATGGCGCCGATGTAAGTCCGGCGGTGGCCGCGAATTTCAGCTTCGTCTCGCACGCCTCCGAGCGAAAGACGGATAAATTTACGTCCCATCGCACGGCTGATGGACATGCCAAGGCTGGTTTTACCAACACCTGGCGGGCCGATAAAGCACAGGATGACACCTTCGCGTTCCTTGCGGATTTTATCTTCGCTGGTTTGACCGGCAAATTCCTCACGGCGTTCCTGGCGCAGCTTGCGGATAGCCAGGTATTCCAGGATGCGTTCTTTGATGTCTTCCAGCCCGTAGTGATCGGCGTCCAGCACCTCGCGTGCGTGGGAGATATCGAGGTTATCCGGGGTAATGGTTGACCAGGGGATCGAAACCAGCCAGTCCAGATAGGTTCGAATGACACCGTATTCAGCGGCAGCGGTAGGCAGGCGCGAGAGGCGCTCCAGTTCGCGCCGGGCGAGCGTACCGGCTTCTTCCGGCATGGTAACGGCTTCGATTTTCTTGCGGAATTCTTCGACGTCAGCAGCCTGCTCGTCCACCTCGCCGAGTTCGCGCTGAATGGCTTTGAGCTGTTCGCGTAAAAAGTATTCGCGTTGAACTTTGTCAATTTCGGAACGTGCTTCTTTTTGGATTTTTTGGCTAAGCTCGAGAACCTCGCTCTCCCGGGTCAACAAAGTGACCAGTTTGTGTAGTTTTGCGCTGATCGAATCGACTTCCAGGATCTCCTGGGCGTCTCCAATTTCCATCCGCTGCAAATTGGCGATGGAGTACACGGTAGCCAGCGGATCGGACAGGCTGGCGATGGAAGCCACCAATTCGCGCGGCATGGAGGGGATCATTTCGGCGATGTGGCCGAACTGGTCGCGCACATTGCGCGCCAGGGCATCGACCTCGAGCCCTTCTTCCTGTGTCTCGGGGTAGGCTTCCACTTTGGCTTGCAAGTAGGGCTCGAGCGAAGTGTATTCGGTTACCTTGAAGCGGGAAATTCCCTGCACCAACAGCCGAATCGTCCCGTCTGGAGCCCGGAACAGCCTGTGAATCAAAGCTGCGGTGCCGATCTGGTAGAGATTCTCGGGGCCGGGGTTTTCAAGCTCAGAGTCTTTAGAGGCAATCAGACCGATCATGCGGTCGCCGACCACCACATCATCCACCAGGCGGATGGAGCGTGGTTGACCGATGGTAAGGGGGACGCCAGTCTGCGGATAAACCACCAATCCGCGCAGGGGCAGGATTGGCAAGACGTCCGGCAGTTTTACCGTAGTTTCTTCGACAAATTCCGGTTCAGGACCGGTTGGCTCTTCGACAAGCCCTTCAAATTGAGAATCAGTAGAGCCAAAATAGATTTCTTCGAAATTTCCCTCGTCTGTCTCGGTTTCATATAACATATGGTTCAGATCGACATTCCATCTGGATGCTGGCATGGTTGCTCGTTATTCTCTCTTTAGGTCGATGTGTTTTGGCGTTTCTTTAGGCAGGACAATATTCAGGAATCCGTTGTTATAGGTTGCAGTAACCTTGTTCAAATCCACTTCCATCGGGAAAACGATTTCGACTGAAAATTCACCGAATGGGATTTCCATCTGGTGGACTGCCCGTCGCTCTTCCACGTGGGAATTCCGCAGTCCTTGAATGTTAAGCACATTCTTGTCCATGGTGATTGAGAAATCATCCTCGTTCATTCCGGCAATTTCGACCAGGACGATAACATTCTCTTCTGTTTCGTAGATGTCGGTGGCGGGGCGCCAGGCGCGGCTTTGGAAGTTGGGCCGGTAGTTGCGGTTCCCGGCGAAATTGACTAATGGATCTTCAGCAATCGAATACCCAGAACGAACCTGTCTGGGCTTAAATATTACAGTGATCATCTGACCTCCACTAATATCCCGAAAAAACCGGGTCTAGACCAGTTTTCGGGCAGCGGCTAACACTTCTTCATAATTGGGTTCATCACCCATAACCGGCATATAAGCCGCGTAGGTGATGGTATCTTTTTTGTCCACGACAAAAATGGCCCGGCGAAAAACGCCAATTTCTTTCAGCAGCACCCCGTAACGGGCGCCAAAATCTTTGTTTAACGCGTCTGAGACAACGGTGACCGAATCAATTCCTGCTGCCCCACACCACCGTTTTTGGGTATATGGTAAATCGGCACTGACGACTAGGATGGCGATATCTTTGCTCAAATTGGCGGCTTCCTGATTAAACCGGCGCGTTTCGCGGTCACAAACCGAGGTCTCCAGGGACGGAATTGCGGCAATAATCCGAACTTTACCTGCAGTGCTTTCCAGTCCTTTTACCACTTCAAAATCCTGGTTCAAAACTTCAAACTCAGCAGCCAGGTTGCCTGGTTTCACATCTTCGCCAATAACGGTTAAGTCACGGTTACGAAAGGTATAAACACCTTTTCTTTCAATCATGGATGTCTCCTTCGAAGGCTGGATGCAGCGCCCCTGGTGAGACTCGAACTCACAACCATCGGATTAGAAGTCCGGTGCTCTGTCCATTGAGCTACAGGGGCGTACAAAACGGTTTTTGACGCCTGAAAATGATTATAGCACATGTACCCGACCGTTAATTTGGTCGCCACAACCCCCCTGGATCGAAAGTAAATCAACAATTATTACGCGTGAGCCGGGCGAATACCTTGATAAACCCGCGGCCCTGACAGGGTGCGCAGGATGGTCTCGGCTGGTTTGTTAATTCGTTCAGAAAGCTCGAGCGGGGCTATAGGTGTGTTGCCGTTGGAGAGCAGAACGCGAAAAACTGCATCGACAAGGGTAGTCGTGGAAGTTACAAAATCGGGCTCGAGGGCGCAGTGGGTCATCAAAATATGCTGCAACCCGTCCACCTGGGTTACTTCAGCGGTTTCCGGATTGATCCAATCGATCCAGGCTTGATCTTCTACCTTCTCAAACACATGCTGGTGTTCGGCGCACAAAAAACTGAATAAATAAACCCGCCAGTTATGATCATGCGTCTTCCACCAATCAAAATCGATTTTGAAGGGGGTCTGAATGGTGGGTTTCACCAGGCTGAATTTGCCGGTAGCAATCATGGACTTACTCCTCGGATGCCGTCTCGTCCAATTTGAAATATAAATCCCCCAGACGGGAAACCTGTGGGTGATTGGAGAGAACTTGCAGGATGACGCCGGGCGGGCAGCGGCGCAAGATGTTGACGCCCGCATAAAGTTCCTGCGCATGGACGTGCCCCTGCGGTGAAAGCTTGATCAATTCGCGCATGGTGTTAATGATGGACGTCTCGAGGGTCCCGCGGGCCTTGCCGGTCTGTTCCCACAGCTTGTCAATCGCTTCAGGGTCGGGGACCATGATTGCCATTCGGTCGTCCAACTCGTTGCTGATCTGCTGTTTGAGCATGGTGAATACGATGCCGCCGTCCGCACCTACCAGAACCGTGCGAATCCAATCCTTGATCGGGCGTCTTTTTATCGCTTGAATCAACACCTGCCCGGGTTGCTTACCCTGTTTTATGACAAACAAAGAGCCAGGGATCAAGGATTTTTCCGCATACCATTCTTTGAGCCCGTAAACATAGCGGTGCGGGCGCACCACCCATCCGGTGTATTCCTTGTTGGTGTCCTCATCAACGAAGGTGAAGTTGACCCGAGGGGCTTCATAGGCGGTGGGTAGAAGGCGGGCAATGCTGCTTGAGAGCGGGATGGTACCGCTGCGCCAATGCGGGTAAATCAGACTAACGGTTATATGGTTGGCGCGGGATGGCTGGTCGCCTTCCGTTTCGAGTTCGTCAAACACCAGAGCATTGAGATCACTCGCCAGTTCAGAATCTTCCAGTGCGGGCAGGTTCGCTGGAGCCTGATAGCGCAAATGGAAGGGCGGTGTCTGCACCCCTTCGGGCTCAAGGCGCTGCAAGAACCATAAGGTTTCGCCGCTGGGGCCAACCTCGTCGAAGCGTTGGTCTTCCTGGAGTGCCAGGTTCATCGAAAACTCGGTCAACTTGAGATTGACGTCGGTTGGCAGTTCAATTTGCTCCAGGATGGGCCGGGTGGGCAGCGGACCACCGTCGGCGACCTCAAGTACGGCTTCAGCCAGGTTGAGGTGCCCAATATTGACATCCACCAACAGCGAGCGCGGGAACCACGCACCGGCAATCTGTACCAGGTCGGGTACCGTTTTGAATTTCTCGGTCAGCTTGGACTGAATCAATCTGGAATAGTGGGTCAATACATTCTTCACGTTCAAAGCTGGGTCTTCAGCGCTCAAACCAATCGGGGCGTTGAGCGGATGGTTGTCAATGCCGGATGCAAATTCACGATTGCCGAGGGTTTTGAACGCTACACCGATGACTTCAAAGGGAGGGTATTCGGGATTCATACCTGGCCGGACGCCAGTTATTTTTCCTTCTTCCCACTTTAAAGCGGGAAATCGAATTTTGTCCCCCACCTTGTAATGATCTTTTGGAAAATATGCTGCCCCATTGCCAATTTGCTTTTTGATCGCCTCGGTTTCTAGCCGGATGCGTTCGTTGACCAGTACTTCCGCCAACTCTCGCGAGGTTAGCGGGGTCTCGATTTCGAGCAAATGGTTGTAAAGGTATTCCAGGTCTTCGTCCTGGAGTTCAAAACTTTCCCAGTAGTTCGCTTCCAGAGTTAATGGGGCAATCGACATCTTAATGCAGTTCTCACCTTGTTGATCGAATCAGCCGGATTAATAGGCTGTTGTTAAAACACGTGTCCATTATACCTTACCTTTGAGCAGCAGGTAAAAAATCTTCCGGATAAAGATGGTCCAGCCAGTCCAACGGCTCGACCTGAATGCCGTTGGCGAAGATCTCCCAGTGCAGGTGCGGACCGGTCACGCGACCCGTTGCGCCGATTTCACCAATAAGTTGTCCGGTTTCCACAAAATCACCGACCTTAACCAGGCTTTTGGATTGGTGCCACATACCGCTGTAAATGCCCCAGCCGTGGTCGATGATAGTCGCAATCCCGCGCACGGTCACTTCTTCGCTGAAAACCACCCGGCCCGGTGCGGGGGCGTAGATATTTAAATTGGCGCAGACGCCGTAATCTACACCGGAGTGGAAATAATCAAATTCACTGCCGTTGTACGACCGGCGGTTGCCGTACCAGGACTTGATACACGCTGGCTCATCGACCGGCTGCTTGAAAATTTCGGTCCAATAGCGTTCAGGAGTCGCCGGGGCTGTAAGTTCGCGGACTTTATCGTCTTCCGGTTTGGTAAACGCCTCATCGATCGTTTCGGGGTTCACATATAAAGGTGGATCCTGCTGGTAGTAACCGGATTCAATCAGGATGGATTGCTCGATGGTGAAGGGGTCAGCATCCGGCGCCTCAGCCTGAACTTTGATCCCGGTCAGACCGGTAGGCGCCAGCGAATGTACCCCCTGGATTGCAGCGTACTCGTTGTCTGCAACCGCAAAGAAATGCAGTGGTTTACCATTAAGTTCACCGCTCAGGGTGACAGGACCCGTGGTCTTGACGGTGATCACTTCGGTTTTTCCCTGGCGCAATGGCAATGGACTGATTTCGACCGATTGCACCAGGTCGGAGCCTAAAATAACATTGGACTCGGTAGCGGCAGCAGCCACCATCCATTCGAGCGGCAGCAGTGCAGAGGATCCAGTCGCAGCATTGGTTTCGAGTATGACCCACGGGTTTTGATTTTTCTTTACGGCAGTCTCAAAGAGAGATTCGCCGCTGTGGATTGGGGCAGCCGGCTGCAGGGCGGTTGTTTCCTCCAACAGGGGGAGCACTAGTGTCGATCCGACATAAATCTCTGACGGGCTGGTGATACGGTTCAATTGGATGATGAGGTCTTTTGAAAATTGATATTGGCGGCTCAAACCGGTTAATGTAGCACCTAACCCTGCCACATCGGTGGTGAGAGTGCCGGAAAAGCCTTCCAGTCCGGGAATGCGCAGCGCGGTGCCAACGTTGAGAACATTTGGGTCAACCAGGTCGTTCGCTGCAATCAGATCGTTAGCCGAAATGCCAAAACGAACCGCAATTAAGTTCACCGAATCACCAGGCTGAACGATATAAACTGGTAAATCAGCGCTGGCCTGAGCAAAAACGGGATTAACGAAGGTTGATACCTGCATTACAGCGACGAGGATGGCGATCAATCGTTTAATCATAGTGGAATGAGACCCGGTCTCCAATTTTAAAATTCTCCGCCTGAGCTACGTGAGCCTCGAGAATGTAGCGGGCTGGTTTTGCCGGAAGATATGCCAACCGCCAGCGGCGGGCGATTTGCACATCCACCACCATTTTGTCCGAATTAATCCAAATAGCGGCGATATCAAAGCGCATGAACAGCATGTGAATGGATGCATTCATCCGGGTATTTTTATTTTCCGCAAGTAAGGCACCGCCGTCCAGCGGGATGGGCCTTTGCAGCATTAAGCCGCGAAATTTGCCCCAGAAATCAGCGCAATTTTGAGCCCGAATTGGAGTTGCAAGTGGTTTGGTGCGATTTTGGACGGTAACGTTTCTGGTCATAGGCCAGTATTAATCCGCTCGGTCAGCTTCAAGAGGCTTGAATTGGCCCAAGAACTTTATCGATACTGTCGAGCAGCTCATGCGGGCGGAAGGGTTTGCAAATATAGTCGTTGGCTTTGGCAATGTGCAATCCAAGCACCTTATCGATTGCCTGGGCTTTTGCGGTAATGATGATCACAGGAATGGCACCCGTGTCTTCGCGGGAACGGATTTGCTGAAAAATATCCCACCCATCGACGTCAGGCATCATCAGGTCGAGCAGGATCAGGTCAGGTTTTTGTTCGATGATAGCATCCAGCCCGGCGCGCCCGCCCTGGATACCCTTTACGTCAAACCCGCGCCGGCTTAAAATCATGGAAACCAGATCAATCATCTCCTGGTCGTCTTCGATGTAAATAATGCTGCGCGGATCGGACTGAGGCATATTTATTTCCTGATCGAATTTACCCCGATGGTTGTATCATTGCAATTTGACTGGCGAGTTAGAAATTAAGTTTACCACAGCAGAGGATAAAAGCTTCATTACAAAGATGAAAATAACCACGTGGAACATCAACGGTTACCGGGCAGTATTGAAAAAAGGGTTTGGCGATTGGGTGAGGCAGGATGATTCCGACGTCATTTGCCTTCAGGAGGTTAAAGCCCGTCCCGACCAGATTGAAGAAATGTACCGTTCCTGGGATGGCTACTCTTCTTATTGGAATCCTGCGGAACGTCCGGGTTACAGCGGGGTTGCAATATTTACTCGTGTTCCGCCACTCGAAATTGGGTTTGGGCTGGATGATTCGCGCTTTGATTCGGAAGGGCGGGTTATCTGGATGCGCTATCCGGAATTTACACTTTTCAACATTTACTTCCCCAACGGGCAGCGCGGACAAGAACGGGTCGAGTACAAACTGGATTTCTATGCCCGTTTGTTGGAAATGTGCGGTGATTTGCACAACCGTGGCCAGCAAATCATCATCACCGGTGACTTCAACACCGCCCACCAGGAGATCGACTTGACGCATCCCAAACAGAACAGCACCACTTCTGGATTCTTGCCGGAAGAACGTGCCTGGGTCACCCGTTTCCTGGAAAACGGTTTTACAGATGCGTACCGGCACTTTTACCCGGAGCGTATCCAATATACCTGGTGGACGTATATCTCCAATGCTCGCGCCAGGAACGTTGGCTGGCGGCTGGATTATCACCTGGTTTCAAACGGATTGATGGACAGTGTCCGCGATGTGGTCATTCAAGACCAGGTAATGGGTTCGGACCACTGCCCGGTAACGCTGGAAATCCCTTAAAACTGCGTGTAGTATAATCATGCAGGTTGAGCACTTTTAAACCATAGAAACTCTGATATACTCACATCTGGAGACAATGACAATGGCAAAACAGCGCATCGTATTGGTTGACGACCACGAGGTAGTTCGTCTAGGCTTGAAAGCATTACTCGAACACCACCCTAACTTTGAGGT
>CALMGN010000020.1 GCA_937863605.1 uncultured Anaerolineaceae bacterium | reverse complement strand
GGCGAGATGTTGATGCGCATCTACATGTTCTCGCTGCCGCTGGCAGCCTTCCTGGCAGCTTCCCTGATTTTCCCATTAATCAAAGACCCGCCATCGTGGCGCTACACCGCTGCCGTGGGTCTGGTAAGTGCACTTTTGATCGGGGTGTTCTGGTTTGGCAGGTACGGCAATGAGCGCATGGAATATTTCACCCCTGCCGAAGTGGAAGCGGTCGAATTTACCTACGAATATGCCGAACCTGGATCTTTGATAGCAACGGTGACAACCAACCTGCCGTATAAATATATCAATTACGAAAAATACAAGTATGCGAAGCTTGAAAAAGACCTGGTCATGGGAGACATGATCTCGCTGATCACCACCTTGAAGAATCCAAAATATGACCATGCCTACCTGCTGCTGACTCGTGCCCAGGAAGCCTATGTTGAAATGTACTACGACGTCGGTTTGATCGATTTTGAGAAACTGGAGAACCAATTACTTTTAGACCCCCGGATCAAGGTGATTTATACCAACCCGGATGCAAAAATCCTGGAGATTACCAATACCGAGGTTACCCCATGAACTGGAAAAGTTGGGACTGGAAACGCTGGGGTTGGCCATTGGTATTGGTCCTTTCGACACTCGCGGTCTCGCTGGCCGCATTTCTGAATTGGCAGTCTCCGCTGCGGCCTTTGATTACACTCTGGTTTATGGCTGTATGCCCCGGAATGGCCCTCCTGCGCGTCTTCGGGTTGCGGTTGCCGGTCGCTGGGTGGCCGCTGGCAATCGCCTTTAGCCTGGCCTTAGACACAGCGGTTGGGATCGCACTCCTGTATTCCGGGCGCTGGTCCTGGCAGACGGGACTCATCATTTTGGTCGCTATCACGATGTTATGCACCATCACCGAGATCTTCCGCAAGCAGTCCGAAGGACCGCAGCCGGTGATCGTCGTTACCAGAGTCCCTGCCCGGCCGCGGAAACCCCGCACAGCCGCAAAACCAGAATAGAGATCAAGATGTCAACTATAGTTTCAGAATTTACCACCCAACTGACCATCAGTTCCAGCATGCCCGGCGTCATTGCGATTGGTTTCTTGATCGCGCTGCTGCTCGAAATTGAAGTCATCCGCGCTTTCAAGAAAAATTTGGTACAACCTGGATTCCGCGTGTTGGCAGTCGCCATAATCCCGTTTACCCTGGTGTTCCTGACCTGGATGATGGTCAGGATCATTGATCTTGTGTATTAGCTCGACCTTAATTCCTGTTCCCATTTCGTCGATGAATAAAGACATCTTGAAAATTACACCGTTTTATAGCGAATTGGACGCGCTGGTCCGAATTAGCCCGGGCCGAATTTTGGCATATATTTTTGCCTTTGCAGCGATTGAACTGCAAACGGTGTGGATCGCACCCAAATTGGGTACGCTGTATTACGGCATCATCCTGGTGATCCTTCTTCACCATTACCTCCTTTCTACCAGCGATCCCAACCGCAACAAGCTGCTATTACTCACCCCAATCCCACTGCTGCGTCTGATTAGTATGGCTATGCCTGTCGGGCATGTGGATCCCTTGTACCGCTATCCGATGGTTGGTATTCCGGTTTTCATATCGCTGGCATTGATTCTGAAAGAGGCTGATCTTCCCTGGAGCCAGCTAGGCTTGCAGCTTCCGCGCATCCGAAGAACGGAACAGATCTGGGAAAATATCCTGATTGCTCTGAGCGGTATCCCCCTGGGGATCATGGG
>CALMGN010000019.1 GCA_937863605.1 uncultured Anaerolineaceae bacterium | reverse complement strand
CATATAATCAAGTCACTATACTCATTCCGAAGGGAGGTTTGCAACAATGGCTGGTGTAACCTACGATCATGTTTGGAAAAAGTTCGGGGATTTCGTTGCGATCGAGGACCTGAACATCAAGATTGAGGATAAGGAATTCCTGGTTTTGGTGGGGCCATCCGGCTGCGGGAAGACTACTGCGCTGCGCTGTCTGGCAGGGCTGGAAGAGGTCACGGACGGCAAAGTTTTGATCGGGGATACCGTGGTGAACGATGTTCCGCCCAAAGACCGCGATATCGCCATGGTGTTCCAATCCTATGCGCTCTACCCCCACATGACGGTGTACGACAACATGGCATTCGGCCTCAAACTGCGCAAGCTGCCAAAAGCTGAAATCCAACGCCGTGTGCAGGAAGCCGCCGAAATCCTGGGCATCGAAATGCTGCTCAAACGCAAACCACGCGAACTGTCAGGCGGTCAGCGCCAGCGTGTTGCAGTGGGGCGGGCGATCGTGCGCGAACCTAAAGTTTTCCTGTTCGATGAGCCGCTTTCCAACCTGGATGCCAAGCTGCGCGTTCAGACCCGCGCTCAGATCAGCAAACTCCACCAGGGATTGCAAACCACCTTCATTTACGTAACCCATGACCAGGTGGAAGCCATGACCATGGCAACCCGCATCGCGGTCATGAACAAGGGCATTCTGCAGCAATTAGATACACCTCAGTCTCTTTATGACCGCCCGAACAACCTCTTTGTAGCCGGTTTCATCGGCTCCCCATCGATGAACTTTTTCCCGGCGCACCTCCGCAAGGAAAATGGCAGTCTGTTCGTTGATATGGATGTCAATAAAGTGAAGATTCCCGATGAAAAAGTTGCTACGTTTGCCCACCTCGAAGGTCGGGAAGTGATCATGGGCGTTCGCCCCGAGGACATTCATAATCCGATGTTCGCCCCCTCCAACATCCACGCCGAACCAATCGAAGCCACGGTGGATGTCACTGAACTGATGGGTAATGAAATTTTCCTGTATCTGGTCAGCGGCAAGAACAACTTCACTGCCCGCGTTGACCCGCGTACCCGCTTCACCATCGGTGAAAAAGTCCAGATGGTGGTCAATATGGATAACTTCCATATCTTCGACGCCTCCGTAGACAAAGAAAACCCGGTAGCGGTTCGTTAACTTTTCTTAAGATAAATTAAAACAGCGCAGAAATGTTTCTGCGCTGTTTTGATTTAACCGTTCTCTGCCTATCGATCTGCCCACTTATGTCCTTTGAAGGCCAGGAACAAGGCTCCGAGGATCGAAAATGCGCCAATGGCGATGAACAGGTCCTGCCACAGCCGCATGGGGAAGAGGCGAATCAAGGTATCGGTGAAATAGAATAACCAGGTGTCCCCAACGAAAAACAGCTGGTGGAAAACCGTGAAGAGCGCGCTAAAGTTGAGGAAAACGGTTGCCAAAATCAGCCCAAGCAGCCCGAGCGTCAGCCACCCGCCGGCAGAGACGGCTGCCCAGAACCTGGCCAGCCAACGGGCACGCCAGGCTAAGAGGCCGGCAATTACCAGGAACGCGACCAATCCCAGCCAAATCGCCATCATCGTTTTAAAGAACAGCTTCACATCCACCATGTGGCTTAATTCCCGTTCGTTGAACACCGGCGAACCATCGGCAAACTGCAAGTCGCCTAAAAATTCAATGCCGGCGTCATTGTTAAGGTATTTTACCGACAAGTTGGCCCAGTGAATGCGGTCGGCTTTGGTAAAGCCGTAGGGATCTTCGGGAAAGCCCGGCATGTTATATTCAAGAATGGCAAATGGCGGGGTGAAAAAGATGCGCAAGCCGGTCAGAATTAACACCAGCGGGATTGCGACTGCGATGAGAATCTGTAAAAATTTTTGGATGAACTTCATTGGAGCGTCTCCGCATTACCAGATAAGAAGAAATTTAAAATCATGTCGTTGGTGATCCATTCGATTGGCGCCCGGTCATCGGTGAAGACGTACCCCTGGGCAGGCGTCGGTTGCAGGTTGTTGATGGCCGAGGCCATTGCTTGCAGCAGTACCGGCGGTACATCCGCCTGCTGTGAGAGGACGGTGAAATTATCGATCAGGTTTTGTCTCTCGGTCGGCTGGACGGTGGCAAACAGGATCGAGTTGAAAGAATCCGGCAAGTCCATGATGTGGACGGTTGGAAAAACTGAAAGGATTGTACTGCTCAGGATTTCGACCAGCCGACGGTCCTGCGGGCTTCGACCGACATTAATGACCATGACGCCATCATCGGTCAAATGAGCGCGCACGATCTCAAAAAATTCCCGAGTGGTCAGATGCCAGGGAATGTAGGGAGGCCGGTAGGCATCCACGCTGATAATCTGGAACTTGTTGGGATTATTTTCCAACGCCCAACGCCCATCCTGGACTGTAACGTGCAGGTTAGGTATTTCCATTCCGAAATATTCACGCCCGACGGCCACGATTTCCGGATCGATTTCGATGCCTTCCATTTGAATATTGGGGAAGGCCAGTTCAGCCTGTCGGGCTGTGGTGCCAGCTGCCAGGCCGACAATCGCCAGGCTTTTCACGTTGGAAGGCTCGACCGGTGCCGGGTAAAAGAAGGGCGCGACCAGCACCTGTTCCCATGGCCCGTTGTAGAAATATTCAGCAGGGTTGTAAATCGAATGTACGCCCTGGCCGTCGTTTAATCGCAGCAGCCGGGTCTCGCCAACCTGCAGCACCTGGATATAGTTGTAGGCTGAATCCTTTTCATAGATTAACCCGGTGGTGTTTTTAATCGCCCCGCGAACGCCAAGAACCGCCAGCAAAGCAATAATCAGCGGCATCCACAGCAAAGGTGCGACTTTTTTCCATCCCGAGGTCACCCATAATCCCACCAAAGCAACCACCAACAGTAAACCACCGATCGCCAGGAAGGTACGATAAGTGCCCACCCAGGGGATGAGCAGCAACACGGGTAAAAATGTTCCGGCGAACGAACCGAGGGTCGAGATGGCGTAAATTCTGCCAGAGACGCTGCCCGCCTGACGCGAGTCGCTCAAAGCCAGGCGGATGGCAAAGGGGGAAGCAGTGCCCAGCAAGGTCACCGGCACCACGAACAGAATCATGACCACCACAAAGGAGCCAATCAACACACCCAGCTGCAATTGGTCAAAGGCATCGGCTGCTGCACGCAGGATCGGCTGGGCTGCTACCGGGATCAACCCGATGGTAAACGCGCCCCAGGCCAGGATCTTGAAGAAGGTCGAATAATGCGGCGAGCGGTCCGCCCAATAACCGCCTAAAAAGTAGCCGGCGGTCAGGTAGATCAAAATGAGCCCGATGATAGCTGCCCAGGTCAGGTTGCTGGTGCCGAAATAATTCCCCAATAAGCGTGATGCGGCCATTTCAACCGCCAGTCCGGTCAGGCCAGAGGTGAAGACTGCAATGTAGAGCCATTTACGCATGCTGCGATTATACCGTAATGGGCTGACACAAGCAGATCAAGACTCCATCCACCATCGCATTCTGCTTTTTCCTGCCCTGGGCGGGGTACATGTTGGGTTAAATGTTCCATTATTAAGACAGATTCGATTAATTTACAATCACCCTCTATCATCAGGAGGTCCGATTCTAAAACTCGATCTATAATTATTTCAGGAGTCCATTATGACCAATGCCGTGATGAGACTGGTAAGCATTGCCGAGATGCGGGCGATTGAAAAAGAGGGGGACGCCGCTGGCGTCAGCTATACCGAGATGATGGAGCGCGCCGGGCGCGGCGTTGCACAGATGGTTCATGACGCCTACGGTCAGTCCAGACCGGGAGGCGTGATTGGATTGGTCGGCTCAGGCAACAATGGCGGCGATACTCTGGTAGCTTTGGAAACACTGGCCAGTCATGGTTGGCGTGTGAAAGCGGTACTGGTCCGCCCGCGGCCTGAGGACGATCCTTACCTGGCGCGCGTTATCCAGGCGCACGGTGACGTGCTGGCAGTGGAAACTGACGCCAGCTGGGAAAAATTGGAAAACTGGCTAGGTTCCGCGGACGTACTTTTAGACGGAGTGCTTGGCACTGGCGTTCAACTGCCGCTCAAACCGGAGCTCGAAGCCTGGTTCGAACATCTGCTGGATTTCCGGTTGCCGCGCCATATTGTCGCTGTGGACTGCCCCTCCGGTGTCGACTGCGACAGCGGCGAGGCTGCCCGGTGGGTCATCCCCGCTGAACTGACCATCTGTATGGATGCGGTTAAAGTCGGACTGCTGCGGTTCCCGGCCTACAACTTCGTCGGCAGCCTGCAAGTGGTTGAATTGGGTCTGCCGGAAGATTTGAAGGCTTTAAAAACGGTTCAATCCTATGTCGTTTCGGAACGCCAGGTGGCCGAAATCCTGCCGCTCCGGCCAAAAGATGCACACAAAGGCACATTTGGTACCGCGCTGGTGGTAGCAGGGTCAGTGAATTTCACTGGCGCCGCTGCATTGGCAGGCGAGGCAGCCTACCGCATTGGTGCCGGCCTGGTGAGACTGGCGGTCCCCAGCCCGCTGCATCCCGTCCTTTCAGGCTTGCTGCCCGAAATTACCTGGCTCCTGCTGCCGCACGAGATGGGTGTAATTGCCGAGGGTGCTGAAGACGTGCTCTTCGCCCATCTTGAACGAGTAACGGGGCTGTTAGTCGGTCCAGGGCTTGGCATGGAGCAAACTACTGCGCATTTTATGCAGCGCTTGCTGTCAGCCGGCTCGGCGGAAGCCAAACGCGAGGGATTGGGTTTTTTGGGCAGCTCGCAGCGGAAAAAAGGACCCATGCCAGTACTACCGCCGTTTGTGGTGGATGCAGATGGGTTAAAACACCTGGCGCATATCCCGGATTGGCCGAAAAGGCTGCCGCCTGGGACGATCTTAACCCCGCATCCCGGTGAGATGAGCGTTTTGACCGGGCTGGAGGTGGCCGCCATTCAGAATGACCGGATGGAAATTGCCCGCAAATATGCGGTTGAATGGGGGCATGTGGTGGTTTTGAAAGGCGCCATGACTGTAGTCGCTGATCCGGCCGGGCGGACGTTTGTTATCCCGGTGGCGACGGCGGCACTGGCACGTGCTGGCACTGGTGACGTCCTGGCCGGATTGATTGTTGGATTGCGAGCGCAGGGTGTCTCTGCGCTTGATGCCGCAATCGCAGGCGCCTGGATTCACGCGCAGGCCGGTCTGGCAGCCATTGAACTGGTCGGGCACCCTGCCAGCGTTCTGGCTGGGGATGTGCTGGCTGCTGTCCCGGAAGTTTTGCACGGATTTGTCCATTAAAGCAGTAGAATCCGACGAATCAAAAAACGGTCAGGTTCAAACCTGGCCGTTTTTTTAGTTTAGCTTTACAGGTTATTCGGCAACGGCGCCTGAATCATCCTTCGAGGTCATCCGGCTAATCTTGGTCTTCTGCTCCTCAATAACGACCGCGCCTTTTTTCTGTAATTCAGCAGCGGTTTCCTTGGCCTGCGCTAACAGCACCTCGGCCTTTTTTACAGCATCCGTGGCAGCAGCTTCAGCGGAAGTGTAAACCTCGCCCATGCTGGTGGCAGCTTTATCTTTAAGCTCGATCGCGCGTTCTTTAATCACGCCGCGGGTTTCCTCACCGGTTTGTGGGGCAAGTAACAATGCGGTAATCGCGCCAGTTAAGCCGCCCACCACAAAACCTACTAAAAATGCTCCAAATTCATCTCTATCTGACATGACTTTATTCTCCTTTCAATTGGCTATAAATCTGCGGTTATTGATCCCTTAATGCTTACCAGGACGGAAGATCTCAAATGCCTTTTTCAACCCGGCCAGATATTCATTCATTTTCAAGACAGGTTCAACCAGGTTGTTGGACAAAAACTGCGTGGTCCCGCGTAAGTGGTTGACCGTTTCACTGGTAGTATCGAGGATTGGTTTGATCTCGTTTTGCAGCAGGTTGATTAAAGTTGCCAGCTGCAAGATCAGCACGATCAACCCGACGCCGAGCACCAGCGATTCGAGGGCCATAAAAATGATGAAAATGTCGCGAACTTTGGCGGTAGTGCCTTCCGGTGCGCGTGACAACAGGAAAACCCCGCCGGCAACTAAAGCGACCATAAGGATTACTGCCAGAACAATGATCCAGACTTTGAGTTGGACTTTGGCTTTACCCCCGGAGGGGAGTGAAGGCTGCGACTCGGCTGGAGGGTGAGGTGTTTGCGCTTCTTCCATGATGACCTCCATTATAACACACGGCTAATATCAATATAAATTGTCAAGATATTCTTTGGCAATTTTAATAGTAGATCCATGGTTATTACTTTTTTTTGCCTCGATAATCGAATAAAAAAGAAGGCTGCCCCATCCCTTAGGCAGCCTAATTCAGATGTCTTATTGATTAACTCTTTAGGGGCACTTCACATTTGGATTGAAGTCGGTAAAAATCCCATCCGGGTTCGCTTCCCACAGCCATACATGGAAGTCATAGTGGGGCGGCATGCCAGGGCCGTGTCCAAGCATCGGGCCGTCGAAGGAGTGTCCGAATAAAACCGGTGCTGCAGGCGGACTGGCTGGAATGGGTGCATCTGGAGGTCCGATAGCGAACATATATTCAACCGCAATCAGCTTCAACCCGGCGGCCGTTGGTTGGTACAGAAGGAGTTCGGGTTCCATCGCATTGATCGATGGATCCATTAAGCGGTCAAAGTTGGCATAATGAATGCCCATCCCGGCTGTTCCATCCTGGTTCAGGACGCATTCTGAAACGGGAACAAACCCATCGGCCAGAGCATTGTTGACGTCGTGGTACCTGAACGTTGCCTGACGCAGTTTCGCCAGCTCCTGCAGCGCATTTGCGTCTGTGACGCCACCGGTAGCGGCGAAGGCCTGCATCGGGAATGCTGCAGTGACTACGAAGGCTATCAGCAGTGCTGCGATTAACAAATTAAACAATTTATTTCTCATTCAGACTCCTAAGATTAACCTATAAGATGGATGCGACCGGATCCGGGATGGCGATACTTTGTAGAGTTGACGGAAATATCCGCCATCAGGAAAAGTTATCTGAACCGGTTTATGTAGTTCGCAGGTGTACAAAACAATTTTCCCCATTGTTGGCAGCCAGCACACCTTATTCACAAGATTAATTATACTTTGTTTACCTAAATAGTCAAGTATATTGCGCAATTCTAATAATATTGGAAACCCCATTTGCATGACTGAAAGCATCGTGATAGACTTAAATGCTATGCATTTGTCGTTTTCATTCATTTAACCTGGGTGGCCATTTCACTTTTTGTTCACCGCAAATCATCAGATAAACTATGCCGATCAACCTTTTTCACCGCAAACCCGTTGAATCCGCTCCGGATGGAGATGTCACCGTTTACCTGTTGGTCGGATTGGGCAACCCGGGCCGCGAATACCGCACCAGCCGCCACAACGCCGGCTTCATGGTCATTGACCAGCTGGCCGCTGACTTGGGGGTCAAGCTGACCCGCGTACAAAACCGGGCTTTGACCGGATCCGGGGTCATGGGCGGGGCTAAAATCGTGCTGGCCAAACCGCAAACCTTTATGAACCTCTCGGGTGAATCCGTTTCCGGGCTGGTACGCTTTTATAAAATCCCGCACGAACATCTGATGGTAATTCACGATGACATCGACCTGCCATTTGGCGTCTTGCGCTTACGACCGGGCGGGGGTTCTGCCGGGCAAAAAGGGGTGCAGTCGATTATCGAGCGCATTGGTTCCCAGGATTTTCCCAGGCTGCGTATTGGCATCGGGCGTCCCGCTGGTTCCAGGGGCGGGGCCGGTTATGTCCTGCAGCATTTCCATGCCGAAGAGCAAAAAGAATTGCCCTTTCTACTCGATGCAGCGGCTGCCGCCGTCCGGTTGTTTGTAACTGACGGCCTGGAAGCCGCGATGAACCGCTATAACGGCTCGCTACTCGAGGAGTAGGCATTGATCGAGCGCATCCGTTCTCTGCCTGCCTACCAGGCATTATTACGCGATTTACGTACCGGTCAAACTCGCACCAGCCTGGGGTTGATGCGTTCCGCGCGCTTACCGGTGGTCGCAGCCCTGCACCGCGATGTGCAGACTCCCATACTGCTTATTACCGACCGCACCGATCGAGCGCTGACGGTCATTGATGAGCTGACCTATTGGATGGAAGGGCGCCAGCCGCTATATTACCCCGAGCCGAACCCGTTGTTCTACGAACAGGCTGCCTGGGGTACGGTCACCCGGCGCGACCGGCTGCAAGCGCTGACATCCCTGGCGGTTTACCACTTGCTAGGCGCTGAAAAACCGGCTTTGCCCCCGATCATTGTGGCCCCGGTACGCGCGTTGATGACCCGCACGTTGCCGCGGCGCGATTTTATCAAGAACAGCAAAACAATTAAAGTCAATCAAACTGTGCCGCTGGAATCGCTAAAGCGCAGTTGGGTAGCCATTGGCTACCAGCCCGCTGAAATTGTGCTCGAACCCGGGCAGTTCTCCCACCGTGGTGGAATTTTGGACATTTGGCCGCCAGCTGAAGCCACGCCGGTCCGTTTTGAGTTCTTTGGCGATGAAATCGACACCCTGCGCCGATTCGACCCGGCCTCGCAGCGCACGCTTCACCGTCTGGATAAACTGCTGATCACACCCGCGCGAGAGGTGCTCCCTGGTTATGCGAACGGGCTGGACCTGCCGGGGATGGATGTCGAAGAATTTTATCTGCCGGTGGTACACCCTGCGCAGTCCAGTATATTGGATTACCTGCCGCAGCAGGCGCAGGTCCTGGTTGACGATCTGGTTCTGTTGCAGAGCATTGCCAATGAGATCGAAGAACAATCGGTCCGGCTGCGAAATGACAGCCTGTCGGAAGGCACGTTGGCGGAAAATTTTCCCGTCCCTTACCTGTCCTGGTCAGAGATCCTCGACAACCTGGGCGCACACCCTGCACTCGAATTTGGGTTTTCCACCTCTGATGAGCCTTCTGCGTTAGCCGATTGTTTCCAAAAAGGTCAACGTTTTGGCGGCCGGCTTAATGCATTTCTCGAAACCTTATCCGGTTTGAGTAACAAGAGCAAATCCAGCGCAGTGGTTTCGCGCCAGATCGGTCGGCTGAAAGAAATGTGGGAGGAACAGCGTCCGGTGGACCAGTTGGACGGCACACCAGAGTTCATTGAGGGAACATTGAGCGAAGGTTGGGTGCTAACCAATGCCAGCGGACAGGATTTTCACCTGTTTACTGATAGTGAAATTTTTGGTTGGGAGCGTCCGCAGCCGCGTCAGCGCGCCCGCCCGATTGCCGAAGCCCCGGAAGCCAATTATGCCGACCTGCGGCCTGGGACCTGGGTGGTGCATGTCGATTACGGAATTGGCCGCTTCACCGGGCTGGTGCAGCGTACTTTGGACGGTGTCGAACGCGACTTTTTGTGCGTGGAATATGCCGAAGGGGATCAACTCTTCGTACCGGTCCATCAAGCCGACCGCCTGAGCCGGTATATTGGCGCCAGCGGGGAGGCGCCGCACCCCACCCGCCTTGGCAGCGGCGAATGGACACAAACCAAGCAGCGCGTACGCCAGGCGGTGTTGGAAGTCGCCCAGGACTTGTTGGAACTCTACGCCAGGCGGCAGGTCGCCAACGGTTTTTCTTTTGAGATTGATTCAACCTGGCAGCAAGACCTGGAAGCCAGTTTCCCTTACACCGAAACCGCGGACCAGCTGAAGGCTATCCAGGAAGTTAAAAAAGATATGGAAAGCCCGCGCCCCATGGACCGCCTGCTTTGCGGCGATGTCGGCTACGGCAAGACTGAGGTTGCGCTGCGGGCTGCGTTCAAAGCGGTCATGTCGGGAAAACAGGTAGCAGTGCTGGTGCCGACCACAGTTTTAGCACAGCAGCACTATGATACCTTCCGCCAGCGGCTGGCAACTTTTCCGGTGCAGGTGGAAATGCTTTCGCGTTTCCGCACGTCCAAAGAACAGGACCTTATCATCGCACGCCTGGCAATGGGAGAAGTGGATATTGTCATCGGCACCCACCGGTTGATCTCGCAGGATGTGGTTTTCAAAGACCTCGGGCTGCTGATCATTGACGAGGAACAGCGCTTCGGGGTAACCCACAAGGAGCACTTGAAGAAAATGCGCACCGAGGTGGATGTGTTGACTTTGACGGCAACTCCTATTCCGCGCACGCTCTACATGGCGCTGACCGGGGTGCGCGACATTTCGATGATCAACACGCCGCCAGCCGAGCGCCTGCCGATTATTACCCATATTGGTCCGTACTCGCAAAAACTAGTGCGTCAGGCGATCCTGCGCGAAGTGGAGCGTGGCGGGCAGGTATTTTTTGTGCACAACCGGGTGCATACGATTTATGCTATGAAAAGTCACCTCACCAACCTGGTGCCGGATGCGCGCATTGGCATCGGTCACGGGCAAATGAACGAGGGCGAGCTCTCGCGGGTCATGCACATGTTCACCAATGGCGAGATTGATGTGTTGTTATGCACCTCGATCATCGAATCAGGGTTGGATATCCCCAACGCCAATACGCTGATCGTTGACCGCGGCGATACCTTTGGCTTGGCCCAGTTATACCAGCTGCGCGGTCGGGTAGGGCGCGGTGCACAGCGCGCCTACGCCTATTTCTTTCGCCACCGCCGCCGCCCGCCCACCATCGAGGGGCAGGAACGGCTCGAAATCATTGCCGAGAATACTCAGCTCGGTGCCGGGTACTCGATTGCCATGCGCGATTTGGAAATGCGCGGCGCTGGGGAACTGTTAGGCAGCCGTCAGCACGGCTACATTGCTTCGATTGGGTTTCACCTGTATACCCGCCTGCTTGGGCAGGCTGTCCGCCAAATCCGGCAGGTTAGCGGGCTGCCATCTCCGCAGCTGGCAGGCGGGTTGCGTGAAATTGGGCTGGCTGTCAACGTCGATTTGCCGATTCCTACTGGGATCCCCTCGGAGTTTATTACCGAGCAGAATGTACGCCTGGGGTTGTACCGCCGAATTTCGAATATCGAGGACGATGCTGAATTGGACGCGCTAGCCAGTGAGTTCGAGGACCGTTTTGGCAAACTGCCAGATCAGTTGAGCAATCTTTTCTACCAGATTCGGGTCAAAATTATGGCAGAAGATGCCGGTTTGGCCTCAGTATCGAATGAGGGCGACCAGATGGTGCTGCGCTATCCGGCGCTGCCGGAGGGTTCTGCGATGCGCAACCTTCCCAATGTTGGCTTTGGCACCCGTCCGGGGAAAAATGCCTACTGGATGGCGTTCCAGGAATCGAATCCCGAGTGGCGCGAGCGGTTGACCGCCTTATTAAAGGCGCTGCAAGCCTTATAATAATTAGAAAATATGTTTTATTTTGATCGCATTTGTGATAGAATAAAATTTATTCTAAAAACCTTATGCCTACCCATTGAGTGGGGGTTGGCTGCGACAATTGAGTGAGGGTTCCATGGAATTCCAACTGAATGCACCCTACCAACCAACCGGGGATCAACCCGAGGCGATTCGCCAGCTGGTAAACGGCGTCCAGCAGGGGATGAAACACCAGGTGCTGTTGGGGGCGACCGGTACTGGTAAAACCTTTACCATGGCAAATATTATCCAGCAGATGCAAATGCCGGCACTGGTTATGGCGCATAATAAAACGCTTGCGGCCCAGTTGTACGCTGAATTCAAGGAGTTTTTTCCGAACAACGCCGTCGAGTATTTCGTCAGCTACTACGATTATTATCAGCCCGAGGCTTACGTCCCGCGGCATGACCTGTACATCGAAAAAGAGACCCAAATCAACGAGGAAATCGACCGGCTGCGGCTGGCGGCGACGGCTGCACTGATGTCGCGCCAGGATGTCATTATCGTGGCCTCAGTCTCATGCATTTACGGTCTTGGCAACCCGGAAGCTTACGGCAAAGGGGTCATCAACCTGCAAAAGGGCACTGTGTTCCGCCGCAACGCGCTGCTGCGCCAGCTGGTGGAGGTGCAGTATCAGCGTAATGACATGGAACTGCGCCCAGGCACCTTCCGGGTGCGCGGCGAAACTATGGAGATTTTCCCGGCGTACATGGACAAGACGGCTTATCGGCTGTCGTTTTTTGGCGACGAGCTCGAGCGCATTCAGCTGCTCAACTCGTTGACCGGCGAAATGCTGGAAGAACCGGAACAGGTTCAAATCTTCCCTGCCAAACATTACATCACCCAGGAAGACCGACTGAAGCAGGCGGTGACGGATATCGAGAATGAGCTGGAAACGCAGCTGGCGCGCTTTCGGACAGATGGCAGGATTTTGGAGGCTCAGCGGCTGGATCAACGCGCACGTTACGACCTGGAAATGCTCAAAGAGGTCGGTTACTGCTCAGGCATTGAAAACTATTCGCGCCACCTGGACCAGCGTCCGGTGGGTTCGCCACCCTGGACATTGATGGACTACCTGCCCAGCAACTACCTGTTATTCCTGGACGAGTCGCACATGACCGTCCCGCAGGTCCGCGGCATGTACAACGGCGACCGCTCGCGTAAGGGTACTCTGGTTGAATACGGCTTCCGGCTGCCTTCGGCGATGGACAACCGCCCACTGACTTTTGCCGAATTTGAGCAGCATATGGGCTACACCATTTATACCTCCGCCACTCCGGCAGCTTACGAATTGCAACATGCTGAACAGGTGGTGGAACAGATCATCCGCCCAACCGGACTGGTTGACCCTGCCATTGACATCCGTCCCAGCCGCGGGCAGGTAGATGACCTGGTCAAGGAGATTCGCATGCGCGTGGAAAATGGCGAACGGGTGCTGGTGACCACGCTCACGAAACGCATGGCGGAAGACCTGGCGGACTACCTGATGGAACTGGGCATCAAGGTGCATTACCTGCACTCCGAGGTCGAGACCCTGGAGCGCATTGGCATCCTGCGCGACCTGCGTATGGGCGTGTTTGATGTCGTTGTCGGCATTAACCTTTTGCGTGAAGGCCTGGATTTGCCGGAGGTTTCCCTGGTCGCCATTCTGGATGCGGACAAAGAGGGCTTCCTGCGCTCTGGCACAGCCTTGATCCAGACCATTGGAAGGGCAGCGCGCCACGTACACGGGATGGTCATCATGTACGCGGATCGCATGACCGACTCGATGCGCTTTGCCATCGAGGAGACCGATCGCCGCCGCGCTAAACAGGAAGCTTATAACCAGGAGCACGGCATCGAGCCGGTCAGCATTTTCAAGGCAATTCACGATTTGACCGATCGCCTGGGTGTGCCCTCGACGTCAGGTGTGGCGGAGGCCCGTACCAGGTACTCGGCAGACGGCAAAAAGGAATTCGTCCCCATTCCGACCAACGAACTCAAACGCATTATCAACGAAATGGACAAGGAAATGAAGCAGGCAGCCAAGGATTTGGAATTTGAAAAAGCTGCCTTGCTGCGCGATCAGATCTTTGAAATGCGCGCCATACTCGCCGATCAAAGCGATATACCCGGCTGGCAGAAAGCCAAATTACTTTCAGGCGAAATGAATTAATCCGGACTGGACGAGAATGACAGAATCAAGCTGTCCGTTCGATGGAAAACTGGTGAAATTCACCTGAGGCATCGCTCCAGTTCCGGATGACCTGAAGAACGTGGGACGAATGTGGACCCGCTTCCAGCAGTTGGAGCAGCTTTTCCAGCGCGGGACGCGGTCCTTCCGCCAGAACCTCAACATCGCCTCGGTAGGTGTTGCGCACCCAGCCGGTCAGCTTTAAATTGGCAGCATATTGCTGGACGTACACCCGAAACCCGACCCCCTGGACATGTCCCTGGATGATGGCGTGTAACCGTAGGTCGAGTTCAGTCTCCATCAACTTGTTCCCCGGGTATTCTGCCGCTTGCGCAAAATAGGGAGGATCGAAAGCCCAGCCGGGACGATCACCAGAAATGCCAGCAGCAAATACGGCCAGACCTGTTTCCAGGCTGCCAGACCGGCATTGAGCCCCAGGGTTTCCTGCTGCCAGCGCGTTTCCAGCTGCGGCAAGCTGGAATTAAATGCTGCTTGAACGCCGGCTTGGCAACTGAAGCCGTCCGCATACAGTTTCATCAGATTGATTATGCCACTGCTGCCGTAATTCTCGGTCAAGAAGCGTACGAAGGAATTGGACTGCGCATAGCCAAGTAGAGCACCGGAAAGATCGCGTGGAAAAGCCTGGCAAAGGACGCTCATGGGCAGCAGGCTGTCTTCATCGACTGCTTTTTGCAGGACGCGCTGGTAATCCGGATTGGGATACAACTCGGCGTTGGAGGCTAAGCCTTCACGCAGCCAGACTGGCATCTGGTTGTAAGTGTTTCCAGCAATCTGGTATTCCAGAATGTGCATGATCTCATGTGGAATCTGGCGCTCCATTTCCGCGCGGGCATCCGGACCGGGGGCAATCGAGATCAGAATCACCCCCAGATCCGGACAGGAGTGCCCGGCAGCCCAGGAAGCGGCTGCAAGCTGGGCTGCTGATTGCATTTCCTGGGCAGTAGGGTAGACATAAATGCGCAGCGGGGTTGGGGGATCAGCAGGTAGAACGGTCTGCGCAGCTGTTAGACTGTCCAGGGCGGCATTTTGCAGGGCAAGGCCAAATTCGCGATCACCGGACGCCCATGCGAATTGGAACGGGTCCGCATCCAGACGCTGCCAATCGAAACGGTCGTCTTCGTAGAGGAAGGTGTAAATCAGGCTGGTTATTTCTGCGCCTGATTCAAGTTTGACTTGATACCAGTACTCTACCGTAGTGAAGGCGCGTAACGGCTTTACCTCCAAGTCGTAGGTCTGTTCAATAATCCCATCCGCTCCCAGTTGATAAGGTATCGACTGTACATCCGCGCCGAAGGGGCGCAAGAACAGGACAACCTCAGCCACTGGCAAGCTGGTTTTGATCGCACCAGAAAACAGGAGTTTTTCACCAAAAACGATCTTATGGGTGAGGTCAATGAATTCGACCTCGGCTGGCAGTGACCGGAAACCCAGACTGAACAGGCTGACAATCAAGATCGTGAGGGTGGTTAAACGGCGCAAAGGGGGTACATTCCAGATAACCGTATTTATGTCCGGCTATTCGTCTTCATCTTCAGCATCCACTTCGGCGATTTCATCATCATCCGTATCGTCATCCCAGCTATCGGACTCGGTTTGGGCGATGAGGCCTTCTTCGCTTTCAGGGTCATAATCGATCAGGCCAAATTTGTTAAAGCCTTCCGTAAATTGTAGGTTTTCCAGCGCATCCTCGAGCATCTCGATTTCTTCGTCATCCTCTGCCTTATCGAGCGCTTTCTCGAGGGTGTCGCGCACTTTTTCACCGCCAATTTTCGAGAGCGACCAGATGGCAGCCATCCGGATTTCTGACTCCTCTGGTTGGGACTTGACCAGTTTCAACAATGGACGGCGGGCAGCCGGGGCTTCCAGTTCGCCGGCAGCACGAACGGCCTCGAAGAGCACTTCTTCATTATCGCTATCCAGCATTTCCATTACGGATGGAATCCAACTTGCGTTGGCGGAGCGCCCCATGGCGAACAGCCCACTCACCAGCCATTCCTGATCATTATTATCATAGGCCGCCAGGATCAACGGCTTGACTTCCGGCCGGCTGGAAAAGCCCATGGCTTCCAACGCACGCCTACGAACCAATTTCGGTTCGCTCGTGGAGGTTGTAATCTCCAGCAGCTTTTCTTCGATGCGGTGCAATACGGCTTCCGGAATTTCCTCGAGCTCGCCCTGGTAGATATACTGACCAAGAGACGTGGCAGCAGCAGCGCGCACCTTCTCGGCTGGGTCGTTTTCTACCATTTGCAGCATTTTAGCTACCAGCCCCACATCTTCACTTTCCCACAGCAGCCGCAAAGCCACCTCGCGCACCCGCGGGTCTGGATCGGTGAGGGCGAATTTACTTAAGTCATCAAAGGACACCAGCATGTCAGCCTCGGCCAGGTCTTCCAGATCCTCTAACAACGCAGCCCGCCGGTCGGGATTCACCTGAGTCCAGGATTTTTCCAAATTGACCAGGTCGGCTGTTGAAATATCGGAGAAGCGGTGAAGATGCACTGGTGGAAACGGATGCTCGTTATCCAGCAAAGCGGTGATGATTTTGTCAAATGAAACCGTGGGGCGTACGGGGTCTTCCATGTGTCCTCAGTTTAGGGGATTTGTATTGGGTTAATGATGTCTTGCGCGGTAATGTAGAACATCAGCAAAATCAATGCCACAAACCCGATCATATGTACAAAATTCTCGTATTTTGGTGGAATGCGTTTGCGGAATAACAGTTCTGGCAGGATGAATATTATTCGTCCGCCGTCCACTGCCGGGATGGGGAACAGATTGGTCAACCCGAGCGCAATGGTGATCACCGCCATCAACCGCAGGGTAAAGGTGGTATCAAATGGATTGGTGGAGGTTGAATTCTCCTCGTCCATCGTGCGGGCTTCGTTGAACATCGAATAGATGCCGACCGGGCCAACCACCCGGGCCTGATCCTTGGGAACCTCGTTGCGGATCAGCCGGCCTGGCATCTCGAAAATTTCACGTGCCTGGGCGTAGGTTGCCTGGAAGGAAAGCGGAATTGTTCGGACCCAACTGGTTTTGACCAGCGGATTGGTCATGGCGATCCCCAGCGAGCCGTCACCGGGGGGCGGGTTGACACGTGGGACTGCATAAGTGGTCACCGTCTCACTGCCGCGCATGAAAACGATTTCGATTTCAGTGCCTTTGTTGGCCTGGATGAGCGCAGATAGCGTTTGGGTACTATCTACCGTGGTCTGGTTGATTTTGGTAATGATATCGCCGACTTGCAACCCGGCAGATTCAGCTGGGGAATCGGCTGAAACTGATGAAATGAGAACTTTGGTGTAGTCCGGCACGCCCACCCGGTTGAAGATCAACGAGAAAAGCACCACGCCAGTAGCCAGGTTCATCAATGGACCGCCCAGCAGGACCGCAATACGTGCCAGCGGTTTGGCGACGCCAAACCCCCCCGCCACGCCTGGGTCATTTTCACCCGACAGACGGACAAACGCACCGAATGGGATCCAGTTCAGGGTGAACTCGGTCTCCTTGAATTTGCCCAGCTTGACCATCCGCGGCGGAAAGCCAAAGCCAAATTCCTCGACCTTGATTTTGAAAGCCTTCGCTACGAGATAATGTCCAAGCTCGTGCAAGAAGAGTAAGATGCCAAAGAACAGGATAAATAACAGTAAGTTGGTGAAATTCACAAAAGCCTCTCTCTGTTTTCCACCGGCAAACATATTTACCGGTAACTACAGGGACAATTCCCATTTATATGCGCGCACAACCGTCTACCCGCATTACTTTGGATAGATTTTCTGATTATATCGCCTTTGACTGTCTTTGGCGAACCGGCCGGATGGGTTCTAAGCCGGTGTTAATCTTCTGCGGTCAGGTGCGCCCCGCCGCCAGCGGTTGCGGTTAATACCTGAAGCACGCCGGGAATGATTTCCAGCCGCGAGCGGACTACAGCAGCGTGATCGGCCGGGCACAATACATGAACATTTGGCCCAGCGTCGAGTGTGTAGCAGGCCGGCAGACCGCTCTGGCGCCATTCCGGTACGGCTTTCATAATTTCAATCGAGGCGGGCTCCCAGTAGAAAAGCGCCGGGTTGGAGGTCATCATCACGGCGTGCATCAGGTTACTGTCCAGTTCGACCACGCTAGCAAGGGCATCAAAATCACGGCTGATGATTGCCCGGCGGCAGCGTTGCAAGCGCTCGCCGCAAGAACCGATCCGTGCCTGCTGCAACGGGCTGCTCCCCGCCAGCAAGTGACCTTCACTTGAGCCAGTCAGCTTGTGGGTTTCCTTGAGCACCGCGATGCAATCCACCAGGTCCCAATGAGCCGGTGGAGCCAGAGTGACTGCATAAGAATCGGAATCATTGTTCCCAGGCAGCCATTCGACATATCCGGCCGGGATCGAACGGCTGGCTGACCCTGATCCACGCCGCGCCAGCGCTGAAAGCCGCCTTTCGTCCAGGTCCAGTCCGATGGCCTGTGAAGCTGCCACCGCCAGCGCCGCAAAAGCAGCTGCCGAGGATGCGATCCCCGCGCCGGTCGGAAAATTATTGGCCGACTCGACCTGCGCTTTCCAGTTTTTACCCGCCAGCGTGCGCACAATATCCAGAAACTGTGAAACCCGCTCCAATCCAGCGCCGGTCTGGGGAAGGTTATTCAGCGTGAATGAATCCACCGCATAGGACGGATCGAAACACACCCGGGTATGGGTGTGCAACCCGGCCAGGTTCATGGAAATCGAGCCGTTCTGCGGGATTCGCAGGGCATCATCACGGTTGCCCCAGTATTTGATGAAGGCGATGTTAGGATGGGCGAGAGCGGTTGCTGTAGTCATAGAGAGATGATACCACTGCTGTGGTTCACTATCTTACTGTGTCATGCTGAAAGGGCAGGCATATCGTCAGTATATCACGCGTGAATTCGATCGAGCCTTCGATGTCAGTGAAGATGAAGGTGACTGTGCCGGTGGGTAAATTATTCATCGCTCATCGCCAATTCAATTGCTTGTTTCATCGTCAGCGCGCGTCCTTCCGCCCACGCTTTTGTAAATGTTGCCTCATCAAGTTGCGCGCGCGCCGCAGCCACACTGCGCCCGTAGCTTGTAACGTCAAAGTGCACGAATTGGATTTGGTTGGATTGGAGCCATGGCTCGACAAAACTCAACACACGCGCCGCCTGCTCTAGATGCCCGTGCACCTGCTGCAGGTCTGCGAATCCCAAAAGGCAACGGCCAATTCCGAGTGAGTCCGCCCATTTGCGAAACGACGCGAGACTCTCTGCCAGCAATGTCTTCGCGAGCACAACGTCGCCAAGATGGATCGCTACAGCACCGAGTTCTTGCGCGATATGAACTTCACTGCGTTGGTCGCCAAGGGCACGTGCCAAGGCTAACGCCTCCGCATACATGGGCTCTGCTTGAGGGTAATCACCCTGCAAACACATTATATTTGCGACTTGCCATAAGCCAGCCGCGATGATCCAGCGCGTGCCCAATTGCCGTCGCCATTCAAGCGCTTTTAGGAAATACTGGCGGGCGGTCGCGTAGTCTCCCTGGAGCAGCGCCCAATCGCCTAGGCTTGAGTAGCACAAGACAAAACTGAATGGGTCTTGCAGGGTGTGCGCGAAGGACAGGGCTTCGTCCAGCAACTCTTTGCCGGTGGGATCGTCGGGCCGCTTGGCGCATTTAGCAGTCCCCCAGTTACCCAATGTCCAGGCGAGCATCAGGGGGTCACTTGAAGTCCGAAAGAGCGCCTCGTGCTCAGCATACATCGTGCACGCCCGCTCTCCGTCCCCACGCTGCACCAGCAAATAAGCCAACCACTGAAAAGAAGAGGCTAGCCACCGTTGCTCGCCGATCTGCTGCCACAAAACGACGCTCTGTTCGAGCCGGGCTTGTGCCTCATCCATGTATCCCAGGTTTAGCGAGACGCAACCTGAACCAAGGAGAGCCAGAGCCAGTCCTCTTTTGACGACCGTTGGCCGTTCGTCTGGACCCAGAACGCGTGCGTACCACGCGTAGGCCTCGCTCAACTGGTCGCTAAAGAACCAGAACCTTTCGAGCATTCCCGCTAAGAAGCGCGCAGTTTCGATGTCTCGCTTACACGCCCATTTCAGCGCGGCGCGCAGGTTATCGTGCTCAATTTCCAAACGCGGCAACCATTCGGTGCGCCGTGCGGTTTCAAATATGGGTTGGGTGTGTTCTGCCAACTGCATAAAAAAGTGCAGGTGTTGGTCACATAACGGTTCGGTCTCATTCGCATCCAACAATTTTTCACGCGCATACTGGCGGATCGTCTCCAGCAAGTGATAACGTGAGCCACTGATCTCCAAACCTATCTCCACAATCACAAGCGACTTGTCTACGAGCCGACCTATTAAACCAAGAATATCTTTACGCAGCATTCCTTGGCTGCAAACCACCTCTGCTGCTTCCAGGGTGAACCCACCGACAAAGATGGACAGCCGACGAAATAAGATTTGCTCTGCCCCGGTCAGTAAGTCATAACTCCAATCCATCGTCGCACGCAGAGTTTGATGGCGGGGTATGTCTGTACGGCTGCCTGCTGTCAGCAGAGAAAAACAATCGTCTAAACGCGCAGCTATCTCGTCTACAGATAAGACTTTGACCCGCGCCGTGGCTAACTCAATTGCCAGGGGAATGCCGTCGAGCCGTCGACAGATTTGAGACACGGTAGATACGTTTCTTTCATCTAACGCAAAACCAGGTTTGGCCGTGCTCGCCCGTTCATCGAACAATTCAATGCTGGCAAATTCCTTGAAGTCCTTGAGGGAACGCGGCTCTTGTTTTTCAGGGAATGGTAAAGAAGGAACCTGCCAAATCAATTCATTGAAAAGTCCCAAGGCTTCAATGCTGGTTACCAGGATTTTTAGTTTTGCACATGCTGCAAGCAGCTGCTCGGCATACTCCGCGAAAGGTCGAATCAAATGCTCGCAATTATCAATTACAAGCAAAACATCTTTAGTTTCGAGATATGTTTTCAGAGTTTCAATGAACGGCTCACCCGGGGTTCCGCGTACATGGAGCGATTGAGCTATTTCGTGCGGGATCAGACTTCCGTTTGACAAACCAACCAAACCCACCCAGAATACGCCATCATTGAACTTCTTGATCGAATCATGCGCGGTTTGAATAGCAAGACGGGTCTTGCCCACTCCGCCAGGACCCGTCAGTGTCAGTAAGCGGCAAGAAGAAAGTAGTCCTGAAATTTCCTTCAATTCTTTTTCACGGCCAACAAAGCTTGTCAGGGGAGTAGGCAAGTTCGAGCGCGGGGATGTGGTTGAGACGCGCCAAGGCCTATCTTCACTTTCTAAAGTGGGTGCAGATTTCCAGTCGCCCCGTGCAAAGCGCAGAAACGATGTTCGCTCGTGGTAAGGGACAGTAAGAACTTCAGCAATACATTCAACCATCTGAGGGGACGGTCGACGCTCTTCTGCCTCGATCTTCTTTAGCGTGATGGTTGAGCAGCTGATTTGCGCCGCGAGTTGTTGTTGTGTAAATCCCATTCCTTTGCGACGGCGTTTTAACCATTCTCCGAACGATAATTCAGGCATAACTATCCTCCCTACCAGGAAAGTATCCCTGTTGTATCCCTCAGAGATACCCGTCCCAGTTTGTCAACCTGTAATATGTTAAGCAAAGTATACCACCCAAAGGAGATCAAAATGGTTGGTGTTTTATCCGGCATCTGCAAATTCAACCGGCTTCAGAAGAATAGAAAAGGAGAGTGAGAAATGACAAACTTGAAGAATGAAGGCACGAAGACCGTAGCGACGAAAATCCGGCGTTTCAAATGGGGGATTATCCTCTTAGGCCTCGTGCTGGTCGCGACGACTGCCGGAACAGCCTGGGCTTACAGCAGCGGCGCAACCGGGCATACGTTCGATGATACCTTCACAAAATGGGTGACAACTTCGCCGCCGGCCCCAGGCGTGGCTGCGAACATGGTGGGCGTTGTAGGCGGCGATGTAGGTCCTGGCACATATACCGGTGAGGTAATTAGTATGAACACTGTGGACAACATTACGAGCATCGAGGCTGTTTACCACTTCAACGGTCGCAAACATGCCTTTACGGCAGAGCTCAATGTAACACAGAATGATTCAACTGGCATAGGTACAATCACCGGGCGCGTCACGGAGGGCTGGCTGAAAGGCGCGTCCGTGACCGGGGAGTACAACGTGCTGGCCGTCTGCCCCATCGAGACACCTGATAACGCCTATGGCACCTTATGTTTCCAGGGTACGCTCCATGTCCAAGTTCCCAAGTAGCCGAGCAGCGGCCTGAGGATGCAGGAATATTGGCAAGCGCAAACACCCTAAGGCTGGTTCCTGAGCGGAATTAATGGGTTGATTAACAAAGATAGAAGCCTCACGGATCAATGCCCGCGAGGCTTTTGGTTATATATGTGCTGTGGCCCGATCTTTATCGCTTCAATTTTAGATGGGTAGAATCCAGCATCGTACAATTGTGTCATTCGTGTTAATAAAATATGTCAGCGAGGGACAAATTTGCTACCAAAATAACGCTTGCGGTTAGTTCGACCGCGTTTTGCCATCGATATTTGATGAAGGCGATGTTAGGTTGGGCGAGAGCGGTTGCGGTGGTTTCATGCATCATCATTAATTACTCTTTCGAAATCTTATTGGTGTCCATCGGGGGAGTCAGGCGACCCAAATCCAATTGATAAATAAAAACTCAAGGAACATTTGGGTGATTAGAAATAAAAAGAGAACAAGATTTTTTATAGGGCGTTTAAGATCCAATTTTGCCATAACCAAAAACATCGGAAATGTAGTTAAGGCAAACCGCATAAATCCCTGGATAATTCCTTTTGGGGAGCTTCTGGAAAAAACCATCACCAACACACCCAGCGAAAACAGGGTAAGAGCTGGTCGGATTTTTGATATACCGATAATTGACAAGCCGACAAAAACAAATAGGACGATCAGATCGACGATGTCTGCTGGAAAAAGTTTGACAGTAAAAAGCCGGTATACGAATTCTGCCACGGCAATCCATGGAAGAGTTACGGTTGATAATCGATTAGAGTAGGCTCCGAATACTGTGGTTAACCCTCCAGCTTCAAGACCAAAATTATATAGAAGAATAGCAAAAAGAGGTAATGAAACGATTCCAAGAATTTGTACAAGTTTGGAAAAATTTAGTATATTTTGTCCCTTTCTGGAAAAAATATAATGTAATATTGCGCTAAATTCCTCTTTTGGTGTCAATCCATTCACATGTGATATATAAACCAAGCTTTGCCATGCTAAAGGTAATAGGACAGCGACACCCTGCAGTCGCACAAGCGCAGCTAGACTAGCCATAAATGCAGCCCATAGCAAGTAACCACGCCTCAGTAACAGCCACATGGATAATAGGAAAACAAGGAAAAGGGATTCAGAATAACCCGCAAAAAGGAAAAATGCCGATGGAAATGCCGCAAAATATAGAGTTGCATCCCAGGCTGCTAAATGTGTACCTAACTCTAGGAAAGCTACTTCATAAAAAAGAATAAGGCCGACGATACACATCAAATTTGAAATGATCAGCGATATGAATAATGCATTCCAATTGGTGATTAAGTAAATAAGACGGATAAGAAACGGGTATAACGGCATGAAACTTGATGAGTCATCTGCCGGGGAATACCCGTATAGAGCAATTGAAACAAAATATCCGGTATCCCACCGGAACCAGCCGTTTAGGAAAATTCTTGCCATGACGCTTGAGTCGCTTGCAGTCTCTTCAAAAGCCGACCACTGACTGGAGTGTATCCAGGTGGGTGGAGAAACCGATTCATTCCATGTTTTTGTCGCAGCAACCCCACTAATAACTAACCGCATCAATATAAACAGAACCAGGATTGATAACCATTCAATTTTAAATATATGTAATTTTCGCCCATTGGCATGGCTACTATATCTCTGAAATAGACTAACCATTGATTTCAATTTCATTTAAGGTAATTTCTCATGAGAAAGATTGACGAATCTAATCAACCAATTTATTCGGTATACTAAATCTACCCTTTTTTTTCGAGGAAATTGTTTTACTTATTTCAAAGGGAAAACGGTTTATCTTGGTTGAGGATATTATATAGCGGGATTTCCGATGGATAATGCCTGAACGTTGTTGTTTTTGATGTATGTAATTTACCTTGGGTAAAAATATTTAACTTTTGCTAATATTCTCAGATGGCGATAAACATAAAGAGACCGGCTCGCCTATTGCATCCTCGTAGACGGGGCAAGTAACCGCATGCAGTCTTATTTTTTCCCCCTTATCCATTCACGCTTATCAATACATTATTTTTCATTGCCAATTATTTGTCCAATCAACGACCAATTATCTAAATTGTAGGGTCAATGAATCATTTTTTTATGCAATAATGTGAAGCGTATCTTTTTGGATCATCGAATGATTATTATGCATAATTTTCCTTTAGCAGAGGTCCACATTGACCCGAAAACTCCTTTACATAATAGTGCCTGCAAGCCTGGTTTTTGTGCTGCTCGGGTTGACGAGGTCAATTGAATATTGCGGATGGGATTTTCACAACTCTTTGTGGGGCCCGGTAAATTTGCTTGTACAAGGTCGATCACCATATACTCTCAACCCACCGTATGGACCTTATCCTGGCGTTTGGATGCCGCAAACGCTGGGTATGTTCTTTTGGTTCGGCTTATTTCCCTGTACAGTATCCGCAAAGCTTTGGCTCCTGGTTGGGATATGTGGTTTTATTTGGATGGTCTGGCTTTTCAACGATCGCCAGCGAGTGCCGCTTTGGATATTCACCATTTGCCTTCTGGCGCTTTTTTTATTTCCTCCACTTTGGTTTCATACAACTTTGGGTCAATTCTCCATGTTATTTGCAATTCTAATGTTGGTGATCGTCTACCATCCAGAAGCACTGCCTTGGGTTCCATTGCTGCTGTCAATTGGATTAACGAAACCGCAGCTAGGTATCTTGATTTATCCTGGACTGTTAATCTACAACTGGCACCAAAAAGGTTTTCGCCAGGCGGCCTGGTTGTTCTTTTCTACGGTGATTTCCACGGCATTGTTAACGATCCCTCTTTTTATCTTTTTCCCTGGATGGGTAAAAGATTTCCTCTTCATTACTTTCGATAATTTGGGAAAGCAATGGGATTTACCTACCTTGTTCGTGCAGCTGCCATTGATTCTTGGGCAAGCTGGTTATGCTATCTGGGCGTTAGTCTTTTTGCTTGCTTTGTCCACTTCACTCTGGTTTTGGTCCAAGACAGATAATAAGACAGCTATGATTGTCAGCCTGACATTAACACCCATGGTTACTCCTTACGCATCCAGTTGGGACTTTATGCTTTTATTACCGGCATTTTACTGGTTGATCTTGAATATTAAATTAATGAGAGCCAGGGTGGTGCTATTGGTGGGTACTTTTCTAGTATATTATTTTCAGTACGCTGTACGCTGGCACCGTGATATCCGAGATGGGAGTGTCTGGTGGGTCCCGCCTGCAATGATATTTGTTTACTTAATTTCGTTGCTAGTCGAAAATGCAGAAAGATTGCCTTCTTTTAGGTGGTCCTTCAAGCAAAAGACTGGTTCGGCATAAAGGAAACTTTTTAAAAATGGTTCACTTTGATCGATTGTCCACAGAAATACAAAATTCTGATCCCACGGAAAATTTTGGATTTGCTGCCTTCCAGCAACGGCGAAAAAATCATTGGGATAAGGCAGCCGAGAACCATGGTAAAGGCTGGGGACGATACTATCATCAACGCCTGGCCGAAATTTATCGTCAGGTGGTTTCTCCTGGGCAGCGTATTCTGGAAATCGGCTGTGGAAAGGGTGATCTTCTTGCGGCACTGAACCCCTCAAATGGCGTCGGGGTTGACTTTTCCCTTCAGATGATTGATGCCGCAAAACAAAAATACCCTCAACTGGTCTTTTTTCGGCAGGATGGGCATGAGCTAAATGTCGGTGTAGAAACGTATGATGCCATTATTCTTTCCGACTTGCTTAATGATGTCTGGGATGTGCAGACTATTTTTGAAAAGATTCTTTCCGTTTGCCATCCGGGTACCCGCATCTTGATTAATAGTTATAGCCGTCTATGGGAGATACCGCTCGGTATTGCAGAGAGGCTGGGACTCGCACAGCCAGTTCTCGATCAAAACTGGCTGACGATTGACGATATTCAGCATTTACTAAACCTTAGCGGGTTTGAAATAATTCGGACGTGGCAAGAAATACTGCTGCCTCTTCCCATTCCGATTGTGTCCGACCTTATAAACCGCATCCTGCCAAAAATCTGGCCTTGGAATCAGTTGGCGCTAACCAACTTTATACTTGCACGTCCAGTTCCAACCCCGGGACATGATCGCCCATCCGTTTCGATTATTGTTCCAGCACGCAACGAGGAAGGAAACATTCAGAGAATTTTTGCCAGCCTTCCAGAGATAGGATGTAAAAGCGAGGTCATTTTTATCGAGGGATATTCAGACGACCATACGTATGAGACGATCCATGAGCATATTGCAAAGTATCCGAGCGAAAAAGTCAGTTTACTGAGGCAAACTGGAATCGGAAAAGGTGATGCTGTACGCCTTGGTTTTGAGCATGCGCAGGGAGATATTTTGATGATTCTCGATGCTGATTTAACGGTTCCAGCAAGTTACTTGCTCCGGTTTTATGATGCAATTCGCACCAGGAAGGGAGAGTTTATCAATGGCGTTCGCCTGGTATACCCAATGGAAAGCCAGGCCATGCAATCCTTAAACTTTGTTGGCAATAAATTTTTTAGCTTGCTTTTCTCCTGGCTGATTGGTCAACCTGTAAAGGATACATTATGCGGAACGAAAGTACTTTCGCGGGATGACTACCACCGAATTGCCAACAATAGATCGACCTTTGGTGATTTTGATCCTTTCGGTGATTTTGACCTGCTTTTCGGCGCTGCAAAACTAGGGTTAAAAATTGTCGATATGCCCATTCGTTACATGGACCGGACGTACGGGAAAACAAATATTTCTCGATGGCGACACGGGTTCCTATTGCTTCGAATGGCAGCCGTTGCAGCTTGCCGGCTAAAGTTCGTTTAATCCGGGTAATGAAAAATTTGTTAAAAAAATGGTTGGCAGAACCTCTTGCGCGTGGGCTGGATCTTGACGACCCCGCATTGTTTGAGGTAAGAAAGTATATTCTGCGAAAAAAAAAGTTCTTGCGAGCGATTTATGCAGAGTGGTATCAATTGCTTTCGGATAATGTGTCTGAGGAGCCCGGGATTGTCCTGGAACTCGGTTCAGGATCGGGTTATGCGCGAGAGTCCATTCCAAATCTTCTTTCATCGGAAAT
>CALMGN010000018.1 GCA_937863605.1 uncultured Anaerolineaceae bacterium | reverse complement strand
AATAAGCCCGCTCCAAGAATGGGGCTGGATGGGTGAGGTTGATAACCCATCGATCACAAAGGGCGTTCGCGAATATTGAGATACAAGGATAGGCTTCAGCTTGTTCTAGTATGCGCAGATGGAGCAGAGTTTAGATTTTAAGTATACTGAAATGTTTTCCCTTGTGATAAAGGCCATTGTCAAATCCCTTCCCTGAAAATGTTTTTGATTTTGGGGTTGCGAAGCATACTGTGGAGAGGCTGGGGGCGGAAATTCATAATTTCTGTTGTATTTGGTTTGATTATTTGCTAAAATAGAATCAACTGGTAAGACCTCTTACCAGTATCTTTTCCCAGGACTTATCCATGAATTGGGAACTCCCCCAGAAACCAGCTGAAATCTCTGAAAGCCGCTTGATCGATGCCATATTAAGCGGGCAATTTCCCATCGACTCGAACTTGCCTGCTGAACGCGAGCTGGCAGTCACCCTCGGCGTTACCCGTCCTACCTTGCGTGAAACCTTGCAGCGGCTGGCACGCGATGGCTGGATCGAAATCCGTCACGGCAAGCCCACCCGCGTGCGCGATTACTGGCGTGAAGGCAACCTTGGTGTGCTGGCAGCCATCGCAAGATATCCGGGCAGCCTGCCGGTTGATTTTCCGGTTAATTTGTTGTCGCTGCGCAGCTTGTTGGCGCCAGCTTACACCCAACTGGCAGTCGAGCGTGCTAGCGGGGCAGTGGTTGAATTGCTGCAGTCCTTTCAGAACCTGGATGATGATCCGCTGGTTTTCACCGAATTCGACTGGCGCTTGCAGCTCGAACTTACCTTATTGAGCGGCAACCCGGTTTTTACGCTAATTTATAACAGCTTCACCGATCTTTACCGGGTGCTTGGGGTCGTCTATTTCCAACATGCTGACTACCGCTCTTTATCGCAAAGGTTTTACCGCAATTTGTTGAAATATGCGGCAGCCAATGATGCCGTTGGAGCAGGTAAATTGGTGCGGGAAACCATGACATCCAGTCAAATGCTTTGGCAAGGGTTGAAGGTGTCGCCTGTTTGACAAAGACCTTAGACAGAGGAGTGAAAAGTCCGAATCGCTCGGAAATGGCAAGACAGTAAGGTCTTTGTTTGGGGAGGATAAAAGATGCGCATTCAGCAGCGGGATAGTATCTGGGACCAAATCGCTGGACCCTGGGACCTTTTGATCATTGGTGGGGGAATTGTCGGTGCCGGACTGCTGCGCGAGGCCAGCCAGGCTGGTCTGCGTGCCTTACTGGTGGAAGCCAACGATTTTGCTTCGGGTACTTCCAGCCGGTCATCCAAAATGGTGCATGGCGGGCTGCGCTATCTGAGCGGCGGGCAAATCAAGCTGACGATGGAAGCGGTGCACGAGCGCCAGCGGCTGCTGCATGAAGGACAAGGGTTGATCGATCCACTGGAGTTTTTACTGGTCAGCTATAAGGGTGACCGCCCGCCCGCGTGGATTTTTGCGGTGGGCTTGATGGTGTACGACACGCTGGCGATGAAATGGCAGCACCAGCATGAATCTCCCGACGAATTGGAAATATTGTGCCCGCAACTGCAGCGTGACCAATTAGCAGGCGGTTTTCGCTTCTTTGACGCCCAGACCGATGATGCACGTTTGGTGCTGCGCATATTACAGGAAGGTATTCGAGCTGGAGGTACAGCATTCAATTATGCGCGCGCAGATGGGCTGCTGCGGGAGCGCAGCGGCAAGGTTTGCGGGGCGCAAGTGCATGACCTGGTCACTGGCCGGACGGTTGAGGTGCGCGCTGCGGTAGTGGTCAATGCCACCGGCGCCTGGGCAGATGACCTGCGCGGGCAGGTAGGTCGACCGCCGCGCTTGCGCAAGTTATGCGGCAGCCATCTGATTTTCCCGCGCAATAAACTACCGGTCAATAAAGTCATCAGTTTTTTGCATCCACTTGACCGCCGGCCGGTGTTTGCCTTCCCCTGGGAAGGAGTGACGCTGGTGGGCACAACCGATGTTGATTTTCCCAGTCCGATGGAAACCAACCCGCGCATCAGCGGCGCTGAGGTAGCCTACCTGATGGAAGCGGTTGCTGCCACTTTTGGCTGTTTGAACTTGACGACCTCCGATGTGCAATCCACGCTGGCAGGCATTCGCTCGGTGCTGGACACGGGTAAGGCTAACCCCTCCAGGGAATCGCGCGATGAAGTGTTATGGAACGAAGATGGCTTGGTGACGATTACCGGCGGCAAGCTGACCATGTTCCGCCGTATGGCCCAACAGACGCTTAATTTTATTCGACCCAGCCTGCCATCGCACACCCGCCCCGACCGGCACGCACGTGCCCTGGATGCGATTCAGTCCTGGGATTGTCCTGCCCTGGCGGACCAGATGGGACTCGAGCCTGCCCTTCTGGTGCGGCTGCTGGGGCGTTACGGGCACGCGGCCGTGGATTTACTGTGTGCTGCCGGTGCGGACGAACTGCAGCCCATCAGCAGCACACCGACCCTGTGGGCAGAATTGCGCTGGACAGCGCGCGCCGAGCAGGTCGTCCATCTGGAGGACTTGCTATTAAGGCGCACCCGCCTGGGTCTGCTGCTGCCAGCCGGCGGCCTGGGCGAGCTCGAGCGTATCCGGGCAGTGTGCCAGCCTGAACTGGGATGGGATGATCAGCGCTGGCAGGCAGAGGTAAACGCGTACCTGGCGCTCTGGCAGCGGTCGTACAGCCCGCCAGGAGGCGAAAATTTGCCTTTCTCTGCTGGATTCCCGCTTGCCGATCCGATTGAGGTGGTGCAATGA
>CALMGN010000017.1 GCA_937863605.1 uncultured Anaerolineaceae bacterium | reverse complement strand
CCGCTCCCCTCGAACCAGCCCCGCGCCACCGGCAGCAGAATTTTCAACGATATAAAGGATGCATCGATCGTTACCAGCTTCACCGGCTGCGGCAAATGTTGCACATGCCGGGCATTGGTGCGTTCCATCACCGTTACTCGCGCGTCCTGGCGAATTTTCCAGTGCAAAATGCCGTAGCCGACGTCAATGGCATAGACATGAATTGCACCGTGCTGAAGCAGGCAATCGGTGAAACCGCCGGTTGACGCACCGACATCGGCGCAAACAAAGTTTTGCAAATCGACCAGCCCAAATGCTTCCAGGGCAGCCTCCAGCTTTTCACCACCGCGAGAGACAAAGCGCGGGCCGTGGTCGATCACGATCTCCGCCTGATCTTCCACTTTATCGGCCGGTTTAAAAACCACCTGTCCAGCAACCCGCACCTGGCCAGCCATCACCAGGCGCTGAGCCAGGCTGCGGCTTTCGACCAACCCGCGTTCCACCAGCAGCACATCTACTCTAGTCTTCGGCATGCGCTGATTGTACCCGTTTTTGCGCCTGCGGAACCGCAGCCCCACGTGGTACTTATGATATGATTATCGCATGCTTCGCGCCCTAATTAAATCCATGCGTCTGCGGCAGTGGACGAAGAATGCATTCGTACTGGCTGCTGTTGTGTTCGACCGGCAGCTAGGTCACCTGCCAGCAGTTCTGGCGTCTCTGGCTGGTTTTTTTCTCTTTTGCCTGCTCTCGAGCAGTGTGTATTTGATCAATGACGTGCTGGATGTTAAAGCTGACCGTCAGCATCCGCAAAAACGCAATCGGCCGATCGCCTCCGGCACCCTGCCGATTCCGGTAGCCCTCGGCGCTGCGATCTTGCTCGTGCTGGTCACCATTCCAGCAGCTTTCCTGTTATCTACCGGCTTCGGTTGGGTAGCGCTGGCATATTTTTTACTCAACCTGGCATACTCCAACTGGCTGAAACATATCCCGCTGCTGGATGTGATGATCATTGCGGCTGGATTTGTGCTGCGGGTGGCGGGCGGCGTCGCACTGGTTACGGTCGAACGGTTTTCACCCTGGCTTTATGTTGTCACCACCCTCGGGGCGCTGTATATCGGATTTGGCAAGCGCCGCTCGGAACTGGCTCTGTTAGAGACTGAAGCCAACAACCACCGCCGGGTGTTTGACGGCTACACTATTCCTTTGCTCGACCAATTGATCCTGATCGTTTCCAGTACCACCATTATCGCTTACAGTCTATACACCTTCTCAGCGCCTAACCTTCCAGCCAACCACAGCATGATGCTGACGATCCCTTTTGTGCTTTATGGGGTATTCCGCTATCTTTACCTCATCCAAGTCAAGCAAGCAGGTGGTGCGCCCGAGGAGCTGTTGCTTTCAGACCGGCCGCTGCAGGCTACGATCATCCTGTGGGGAATCACCATCCTGATCATTTTCTACCTCTTTTAGGCCAGAAATGCCAGCGGTTTCTGCTACTGCACCTGGGAAATTGATTTTATTTGGCGAGCACGCGGTTGTCTATAACCGCCCGGCGATAGCAATCCCTTTCATGGGGGTACACGCTAAGGCTGCGGTATTCGCCACCCCGATCGCCCCAGTCAGCCAGGTTCGCATCGAAGCCCAGGCCATCGGGTTGGATCAAACGCTGGATCAACTGGAGACCGACCACCCCTTTGCCATCGCCATCCAGGGGGTGATGCAAACGCTGGGGATTCACTGGCTGCCGGCTTGCCACATCCGAATCACCTCTACCATCCCGATTGCTGCCGGTATGGGCTCGAGTGCCGCGGTATCCATCGCCCTTGCCCGGGCGCTGGCGACATTTTTAGGTCACCCGCTGGACGATTCAGCGGTCAACGCGATCGCGTTCCAGGTCGAGCAGCGGCTGCACGGCACTCCCTCCGGAGTCGACAACACGGTTATAAGCTACGGCCGTCCGGTCTATTTTATGCGCAGCCAGCCGATTGAGTTTCTAAAAGTCCGCGAACCGATGGACCTATTGGTTGCTGATTGCGGCGTGGCAGCTGCCACCGGTCCGATGGTGGCTGGTGTTCTGCAGCGTTATCAGGCTTCCCCCGAAACGTATGAAAACTACTTCGATCAAATCGCTGGCCTGGTAAAACTGGCGCGCACTTATGTTGAAAACGGCCCAGCGGCGAATTTAGGTCCGTTGATGACTGAAAATCACCGCTTGCTGCAAAAAATTGAAGTTTCAGCCCCCGAATTGGACCGGCTGGTCGAGGCTGCTTTGGATGCCGATGCTTTGGGAGCCAAGTTAACCGGCGGAGGCGGTGGCGGCAATATTATCGCTCTGGTCGCCAATAACCGCATCGAAAACGTCACCGCGGCCTTGCTGGCGGCTGGCGCACACCGCACCTGGCTGGCAAACCTACCGCGCTACGAGGAGCCCGCTCCTTGATCACTTTCCTAAAACTGGGCGGCTCGCTAATTACAGACAAGACCAACCCGCGTACGGCGCAGTTGGACGTCATTCACCGGCTGGCGGATGAAATCCGGGCTGC
>CALMGN010000016.1 GCA_937863605.1 uncultured Anaerolineaceae bacterium | reverse complement strand
TGAAGTTATCCATGCCAATGACCGAATGGCCTTCTTTAAGCAAACGGTCGCAAAGATGTGAGCCTAAAAATCCTGCCGCGCCGGTGATTAATACACGCATTAAAACGATACCATCCTTCTTAAGAAGATTATTTCCAATCCATCCGACTGACCATCCCGTCACCGGTGATCTGCCGGGTTTTTGCAGTCTCAGAGTCAATCAACCAGATATTACCCTGGTAAGTGAACGCAATGTAGCGCGGCTGGTTTTCCTGGCGAAAAGGTGACCAGACGACTGTCTGTGGATCCAGTCCCGAGGAACCTTCAGGCGGGAACAATTTTGTGCGATTTGACCCATCCTGGTCCATGGTCATTAGCCGGTAGCGGCTAGAGCCGCTTTGTTCCGGAAAAATGGCTTCCAGATACGCCAACCGCGAAGTACTGCCATCGCTAGCCGGAGAAAAACTGGGGTGGGCAAACATGCCTACCTGTTGCGTTAGCGGAATTTGCAAGCCGGTGGGGAGGTTAATCGTCGTCAGGTTGAACAGCGGCGAAGTCTCGGGGTTGCTCACCCCAGAAACTGTCTCATGGCTAACCGCATAAAGCTGCTGGGAATCAGCTGACCAGGCAATTCCAGGCACCCAGGCCCAATCTGCCCGGGTTTGGTATGGAAGAATTTCAATCAATGGATAAAATGCACCTTCTCCAAAATTCACCAGACCGATCGAATCTGGTCGGGCATAGGCCAACTGCGTGCCATCAGGTGACCAGGCAAAGGTTGTACCCCACCAGCCGTAAATACCGCCAGTATTAGGCCCTATGATGGTTTCGTCGCTCAAAATCACCCCGTCAGAGCCAATCAGCAACTGGCGCAAATCATTATTCGCCTGCCAACCCGGCGCGGCCGTACGCGGTTCAACCGTGGAGACAAGAACTGTTTGAACAGCGTACGGAACCCAATCGGCAAAATGGATGATGTTGTGAACGTTCAAGTCAAATAAAGCCGACGTTTCGCCACCCAGGCGAACCGCCCACAGCGAATTAATGTCGCTACTCGATTGATCATGTATAGCGCGGGTAAAGAGCAGCCAGGATCGATCCGGAGAGAGCCTGAAAACACGACCGTCCAGATCACCGGATGTGACCACTGCCCGACGATTACCGGTATTGGTTTCGATCATCCAGGCGTTTCCGCCGCTGAGGTAAACCAGCCGGCCTGGGATGGGCAGCGGTGAAAATGGCGCCTGGACACCGATCATGATGATCTCATCCG
>CALMGN010000015.1 GCA_937863605.1 uncultured Anaerolineaceae bacterium | reverse complement strand
TTAAGCTATCAATTACTATCTAATTCATAAAAAATTATGATACGATAGTGCCAGATGCACCTTTAAAGTGATATAAATTAAACAGATCAACTCTTACGGGAATAATCCATCAAGGAGGCAATGATGCACCAGGTCCGCCATATACTGCAACTCAAAGGCGACTACATTTGGACGATCTCGCCCGACGACACCGTGTTTGAAGCCCTGCGCCTGATGGCGACAAAGGGGGTAGGCGCGCTGGTGGTGACCAAAGATGATAAAATGGTTGGCATCATCAGCGAGCGCGACTATGCCCGCAAGGTCATTTTGAAGGGCCGGACTTCCCGCGACACCCTGGTGAGCGAGATTATGACCTCGCAGGTCTTTACCGTACACCCCGACCAGACCATCGAAGAATGTATGGAATTGATGACCGAAAAACGCGTTCGGCACATTCCCGTTATTGAAAACGACCGGCTCGTCGGCGTGATTTCCATTGGCGATGTGCTTAAGGACATCATCTACCACCAGCGCCAGGTGATCAGCGAAATGGAAGAGAAGGTGCTCGGCAAGGCGCCGGAAGTGATCGAACCGGCTGTACCGCGTTTTGCGGGCTGGGGCAAAAAAACAGAAGAAAAGTGACCCGAGATACGATTTCAATAAAGCAGCCATTAACCGGCTACCGGTCAATGACTGCTTTTTTTTTCCTGGCTGAGGCCGGTTACCCGGACTCGATCTGGAGTAAAATTATTCATTCCAATCGCACGGCATTTCCAATGGAGGCAGTTTTATGTCTGGTCCACGCACAGTTCGCGCACCCCGCGGTACGCAGCTTACCTGCAAATCCTGGCTGACTGAAGCCCCTTACCGCATGATTCAAAACAACCTGGATCCCGAGGTTGCCGAACGCCCGTTGGATCTGGTGGTGTACGGCGGGCGCGGACAGGCTGCCCGCAGTTGGGAAGCATTTGATGCCATCCTGGAGACGCTGCGCAATTTGGAGGATGACGAGACTTTGCTGGTACAGTCCGGCAAGCCAGTGGCGGTCTTCAAATCGCACCCGGATGCCCCGCGCGTGCTGATTGCCAACTCCAACCTGGTGCCGCACTGGGCCACCCAGCAGCACTTTGACGATCTGGCAGCACGCGGACTGATCATGTACGGTCAAATGACCGCCGGATCGTGGATTTACATCGGCACGCAGGGTATTTTGCAGGGAACCTACGAGACCCTGGCAGCCCTGGCAGCGCAAAAGGGGTGGCCTTCGCTCAAGGGCAAATTTGTGCTCACCGCCGGGCTGGGCGGCATGGGTGGGGCTCAACCGCTGGCGGTTACCATGAATGAAGGCGTTGGTCTGGTGGTGGAAGTCGATCCCGCCCGCGCCCGCCGCCGCCAGGAAATCGGCTACGTTGACGACGTGGTCGATACGCTGGAAGAAGCCATGACCCTGGTGGAAGATTACACACAGCGCGGCGTACCGCGTTCGATCGGGTTGGTCGCCAATGCCGCTGACATTTACCCGGAACTGGTGCTGCGCGGCGTGACGCCGGACGTGGTCACCGACCAGACGCCGGCCCATGATGTCTTGTTTTATGTGCCCAGCGGGTTAAGCGTGGCTGAGGCGGATGCTCTGCGCAAGCAGGACCCGCAGGAGTACGAGCGCCGCTCGCTGCAGTCCATGGCGCGCCATGTGGAAGCCATGCTGGAGTTCCAACGCCGCGGCGCGGAAGTGTTCGATTACGGCAACAACCTGCGCCAGCGCGCCTTCGATACGGGCGTTAAGGATGCCTTCAACTTTCCCGGATTCGTCCCAGCCTACATCCGCCCGCTGTTTTGCGAGGGAAAAGGTCCCTTCCGCTGGGTGGCGCTCTCCGGCGACCCCGAGGATAT
>CALMGN010000014.1 GCA_937863605.1 uncultured Anaerolineaceae bacterium | reverse complement strand
ACCAGCGCATCGCTGGCTTATTTTGACGCCTACCGCTCGGAACGCCTGCCCGCCAACCTGACCCAGGCGCAGCGCGATTATTTTGGCGCACATACTTACCGCCGCATCGACCGCGAGGGTGTGTTCCACACCCATTGGGAAGATTAAAAGAACCAATCATCCTATTGGGGCGTACCTATTATTTAGCGGTGTTAGAATTATTAAATTTCAAGGATAGATTATTCTTGATGATTTAATTTCCCAGTGTTCGGGGTGATATGAATGGTACCCTGCGCCCAGGGCAAATAAAAAGAGGCGAATCTATGATGAACACGACTATAAAACTTCTCGAGGCCGGGCAATCGGTCTGGTATGACAATATTCAACGCAATTTGCTGCAAAATGGCGAGATGGCCGGGATGATCCAGCGCGGGGAAATCCGCGGAGTTACCTCCAACCCGACCATTTTCATGAATGCCATCACCAAATCGCAGGATTATGACCAGAGCCTGCTGCCTTTGGCAAATTCAGGATTATCCGCTGAGGAGATTTTCTTCCATCTGGCGATCGAAGATATTCAGGCCGCCGCTGACCTGTTTCTGCCGCTCTACCAGCAGACCAGGGGCGGTGACGGCTATGTCAGCCTGGAGGTCAGTCCTTACCTGGCGAACGACACTGAAACCACATTGGCGCAGGCCAAAAAGTTATGGCAGCAGGTAAACCGTCCCAATTTGATGATCAAGATCCCGGCGACCAAAACCGGCATCCCGGCGATCACCGCTGCAATTGCGGCCGGGATCAACATCAATGTGACGCTGATCTTCTCGCTCGAACGTTACGCAGAGGTAATGGACGCCTACCTGAAAGGCCTGGAGCAGCGCGTCGCTAACGATCTGCCGGTCGATGCGATTGCCTCGGTGGCATCGTTCTTCGTCTCGCGGGTGGACACCAATGTCGACAAGCGCTTGCAAGCCATCGTCCAGGCCGGCGGCGCGACAGCCAAACAGGCGGAAGGTCTGCTTGGCAAAGCTGCCATCGCCAACGCCCGCCTGGCATACGCCGCCTACAAAAAAGTCTTCACCGCTGAGCGTTTTCTCAAGCTCAAGGCGCAAGGGGCGCACGTCCAGCGCCCGTTATGGGCTTCCACCAGCACCAAAAATCCAGCCTACCGCGATGTGATGTATGTCGAGGAGCTGATTGGCCTGGACACGGTGAATACCGTCCCGCCGCAGACCCTGGCCGCATTTCTGGATCACGGTCAAGTTCGCAACAGCCTGGAGGAAGATTTGAGCGGAGCGGCTAGAGTCCTGGCTGAGTTGGAAGCACAGGGCATCTCGATGGATGAGGTCACCTACGAGCTGGAGGTGGAAGGCGTCAAATCCTTCGCCGACGCGTTCACCGTGCTATTGGATGCGATCAAAGAAAAAACCGCCATGCCCATGTAACGCTCCAAATGTAGCGCAAATTTTCAATTTGCGAAGCGAAATTCAATTTCGCTCTACTCCACCCCCCAAATAATCACGACCCCGTCCGCGCCGCCGGAGGCCAGAACGCTGCCATCCGGCGAAAACTCCAACGCGGTGACCCAACCAGCGTGTCCTTCTAGACTGTGAATTTCTCCACCAGTCTCCATGTCCATCAAACGGATGGTGCCATCGATTAACCCAACCGCTGCCAGCGACCCATCCATCGACACCGCTAACGCTGTAATCACTTCTGGCATCTCCCAGCTGGGTAAAGTTTCCCAGGAACCGGACACTAATCTATACACGGATTTATTTTGAGCTGCCAACAGTTGAGAACAATCTGTGCGTGCGGCAAGCAGGATTTCATAACCTGGTTCCGGCATGATGATGGATTGGGTTTTTTTCTCTCCATGCTCATCCAGTACCTGAACCCTGCCGTTGTCCACTGCCGCAGCCAGGTAACACGGCCAGATGATATCGCTCACCCAGCCGCCTGGGACGCGAATATCGCGGCCTTTTTCCTCTCCGGAATTCGATAGGGTATAAATGCGCACCTCGCTCATTGAACTCGCAGCCAGGTGACTTCCTCTGTCAATCGCCAGACCTTCTACGGGAGAAGACGGTCCACCGAACGCGCGCAAAGGATAGCCGCTTTCCGCATCGATCAACACCACAGATTTATCCGTTGCACCGAGAGCAATCCCGTAAGGATCGTGCATATATACCAGACTGAGGGCTTGAAATTCCGATCTCACAAACAGCACTTCTTTCGTCGGCGGGTTCCAGTTGACGATGACCGAATGGTAAGGTCCTGGCTGGTAAGCTACCGCCAGCCGCTGACCCTGGCCAAATGTGCGATCGGG
>CALMGN010000013.1 GCA_937863605.1 uncultured Anaerolineaceae bacterium | reverse complement strand
TCCGGGCATGTAATGAAACATTGCGGAGTAAATGCCGTCACAGTCGGCTGTGACCGCATCGCCGCTAATGGCGACACCGCCAATAAAATTGGCACTTACAACCTGGCGATCGTCGCGCAGGCTCATGGGGTGCCCTTTTATGTGGTCGGGCCAACCTCCACAATCGACTTAAATACCCTAGACGGGAATGCGATACCGATTGAGGACCGCAGTCCGGAGGAAATTACCAAGATTGGGGACGAATGGATTGCCCCGCGGGGTGCGCCAGCCTACAATCCAGCCTTCGATGTCACTCCAGCCGAATACATCACTGCCGTCATCACCGAACAGGGAATCGCCTACCCGCCATTCGAGCAATCACTGCGCGAAATGGTGGAAAAAGCACAGGCTGCCCGCGCGGTCAGCGCATGATCAGCGGAAGATAGACGTAAAACTTATCCTGAACACCTGTATAGTACACCGGATCGGTGTCATTGACGGATTCGCCATAGACACTGCCCGTAACAGTCGCGATCCGTTGTTGCAACCCAAGGCTTGCGATCTCCTGCGCGCCGCACACCTTGGACTGACCAGCAGTTAAAGTACCAGCCGGACAGGTGATGAGATTCGACGCATCATCCACCACGATAATTTCCTGCAACAGATAATTTCCACTGTTTGTGACGGTATAGGTCAAATCTATGGTGCTGCCGGCAACAATTTCCGGTCCAGGCGGCGCATCGGCAGGTTGGCCGTTTACTTGAAAGTCGAGCGTCACTCCGGCGACTACCCCGAAATAAAGGCTGTCCGCATCGGCATAAAATGCCTGCAGCCCGTCAGGCCAGACCCCCTTTACATGGAACGGAATCTGGTTCGCACCGCTTTGGGCGATCCCTTCCGCTGTGCAGGTCATGGTCACGCCGATAGCCAATCCAGTAAATGGGCATGCAATCGGGTTTGCATGTTCATCGACCAGGCTGATCCCGCTCAGGTCAACATTCGATGTGTTCTCGATGAAATATTCCCATGTCACCGGGTCGCCCGCCTTAATCGGTAAATCCAGCGCGCTGGTTGGATCCTGACCATTGGTATGCACATCCAGCGTTATCCCCGGACGTACGCCGAAATAACTGCCGGCAGCATTGTGGGTAAGCTCATCCGTCGATGTCGATATCGTTCCGGTCACCGAGCCATTATGCGTACGGGGTCCCTCCACAGCCGGAATGGTCCGGCTGCAGGTGTTGGTTGAGCGCGATGGAATGGTAAACCCCTGGCAAATTGTGACATCATCGGCAGCATCGCTGGGAGTGCCGTTGTCATCGACTAATCCACTGATTTGCATGGTTGACAGCGATGAATTGTAGATCGTGTAGAGGAAAGTAACCTCGTTATCCTTCAGGATATAGACACCGGGCGGGTTGGTTGAAATTTGGTCGTTGACAGTTACGGTCAGATCGAGCACCTGATTTGGATCATAGCCGTAATAATGTCCTTTATCTGTGGCTGAAAAATTCTTACCCAGGACAGTCACAGTTGCAGTGCCTACATTAACATACTGACCCGCCAGTGCGGTTCTGCTAAATTTACAATTGGTCGGGTTATTAGATTTTCCTACCCCGAGGGAAGAAATGGTGCAAACCACTAAATCATCGGCGGAATTGCTGGGAGTGCCCAAATCATCCCGAACCTGGATATTGGTCAAAGGGATGTTGCTGGTGTTGGTTACCTTAAAAGCCCAGGTAACAGTTTGACCAATTTGGACAAACGGTCCAGGTGGTGTGTTATCCGTGACGACACCATTGGTGGTTTTCTCCAGCGTAAGAGAGATACGGGCTCCGAAATAGTGCGAAAGATCACTGGATGTGAGAGCGAACCCGATCGGTGCATCACCAACCTTAGGCTGGGCAGTTACTGTTCCCACGTTGACATATTGAGCTTCGATAGCGGTGCTGCTGGCTTCACAGGTCTGGCCAGAACCAGCCCCCAGACTGCTAGAGCTGCACGATACATTAAAATCGTCTGTCGAATTTAGCGGGGTACCATTATCGTCACTGACTCCAATCCCGGTCAATGGCACGTTGCCGGTATTGGTAATGACATAAGTCCAGGTAACCGCATCCCCAACCAGAACGTAAGGTCCCGGGGTGCTGTTGGCGTCATCCCCGTTGGTTTTCTTGGTGATGGATACTCCTGGTTGCGCGCCAAAGTAATGGGCAGCATCTGTGTCGGATGGGGCAGAAAGATGCCCGGCGGTGTCTGTATAGCTGGCGCTGGCAGAAGCCAGGTTGTCGATTTGTCCGGCTGCCCAGGTCCCAGACAGTGTACATTCGACCGGAGTCGCTTCCGGCGTAAAGGATGCCGGTAAAGGGCAACTTGTGAGGATAAATCCTGGGTCGCTCCAGGTTGGGGTGGAAAGGTTCACGTTCCCGGTGTTGTCCAGAACTAATTTATATTTCAACACACTGGAAGATAGGAAATACGGCCCGGGCTGTGTGTCAGCATCCTGCCAGGTGACCCCGTTATCCCCCGAGACATATTTTTCTAGGTTCAACTGCGGTTGAGCACCAAAATAATGAGCACTATTATTTACCGAAAGCGAAGCCGAATTACCAGCATTATCCAAATATGCTGCTGACGCTGTAGCAGTGTTTGATTGCTGGCTTATCCCCCAACTACCCGTGACGATACATTCATGCGATGCACCCGCTATTAAAGTTCCAGGAGCACAACCAGTTGGAAGATTAAGGATTGAAGAATCAGTTAAAGTGGTTGAAAGTGGAACATTTCCACCATTGATGACCTTGATCTTGTATTGCGGCGCCACAGAATCTACCAATAACTCTGGTCCTGGCACGGTATCAGCTGCATGCCAATTTGATCCCCCATCGATGGAGATATCCTTGGTGACAGATAGACTTGGGTGCGCGCCAAAATAGAAAGCTTTGTCCGTTGCTTCTATCACTTTTGAGTGCCCTTGAGAATCAGTGTATGTAACCCCCAAAGTGGCGGTATTTTCATGCTGTCCGGCAGCCCAACCTGCAGTCGCGGTGCAGTCTTTTGAACCAGATACCAGGTTAAAAGGAGCGGTGCAGCCCGTTAGAGCAAAATCGCTGTCGGTGACATTGATGCCCGTCAGCGGCACATTGCCATTATTGGTTATCGTGACCTTATACTGCGGCACTGCATGTCCGTCAAGAAGATAAGGCCCCGGGGCTGAATCAGCCATTTGCCATGAGGGAGTAGTGTTGCTTACCGAAACATATTTCTCAATGGATACCGCAGGTGCTGCTCCAAAATATTTTGCGGAATAAGTTACGTTAAGAGCTAAATTATGACTTCCATCATCTGTGAAACTCGCAGCGGCAGTGGCCGTGTTAGTCCGCAAACCTGACGCCCAGGCTTTTTCCACGATGCAAATTTTCTCGTCAAGCCCACCCGCAAGATTATCGTTAGGTCCAAGCGTGACCGGGGTGCAGCTCGGAGCAAGAGTCAAAATAGAGTCACTAATGGTGGTATTAAGCGCCACATTGCCCGTGTTCTTCACAGTGATCCGGTATTTTGGAGTGTCAAATCCAGCTAACAGCGTCGGCGCGTCTCCCGTATTCGTCACCAGCCAGGTCGCACCGCTATCCAGCGAGATCTCCTTATTGATCGTCAGCTTAGGATCTGCGCCAAAATAATAGGCAGGGTCAGCGCTGCTTAGGGGAGCTACATTCCCCAAACCATCGGTATACGAACCGGTTGCCGTTTTGAGATTTTCCTGCTGCCCGGTTGCCCAGGTCCCGGTCACGGTGCAGGCTGAGGATGTAGCTCCTACAGCAAGACTTGCGATCGTTGAACAACCCGGCACAGCAATATTGGTCAATGCGACGTTGCCATTATTATTAACACTTAGCTGGAACTTCGGCGCATTGCCGATCAAAAGCGTAAGCCCACTTCCTGTGTTCGAATCATTCCAGACGGTTCCCCCATTTACCGACACTTTATTCGTCAGCGCAATGGACGGCGAAGCCCCGAAGTGGCTGGTCGGATCACTGGCATTGATCCCCGGCAAGCCGCCAGGCGGGTTGGCTGTGACCGTGGCGGTGTGCGTAATCGTCCCGGCGGTGACAGGCATACTGGCATTGCAGGTGAATTGCTCACTTGCTGCCAGCGTATTTCCCGGGCAGGTAACGGTAATCCCTGCACTGTCGTTTACGCTGACACTGCCCAGCGGCACATTCCCGGTATTTTTGACCAGATAAGTGATGGCTGCTGTTTGCCCGACCAGGATAACGCGGCCGTCCAGCCCGGCTGTCGTGGCTGTGATGGTAATCTTCGGCTCCGCGCCGAAATAATGGCTCAGATCGTCATCCGTGACGATGGGCAAACCGCCGGGCGGCTGGGCAACGACTGTGCCCGTGTTCGAATACTGCCCGGCAATTGCCGTGCCAGTAATTGTGCATGTGGTGCTGGCTCCGGGCGCCAAAGTGGTTGTCGGGCATGAAATCGAGCCGGTCAGTCGATTATCGGTCAGTACAATGGCGTTTAATGGCGCACTGCCCGTGTTGTAAATTTGATAATTCCAGGTAACCTGACCATTTTTAAGGATGTAGGGCCCGGGCGGCAGATCGGCATCCGCGCCGTTGGTATATTTTTTGAGCACCACGCCGGGGATCGGGCCGACGGCCAGTTTAGCGATGAAACCGTCCTGGCTGCCCCCCAGGCTGGAGTCAACTGCCCCCACCACCGGGAAATTAGCGGAGGAAGTAAACCCACCCAAATAGGTGTATCCCCACACATCAGTGGCAATCGATTGAGCTTGATCCGAAGCGGCGCCACCCAGGTAAGCCGAATAATTCCGGTGGCCAGGGTCTGTCCCAGACAGGTCAAAGCGCGTGATAAATGCATCCTGTCCACCAGCAATGGTGGATTGATAAGCATCCTGGGTCACCGGAAAATTGGTTGAAGTGGTGCTGCCAACGACCTGGATCCCACCAACAACATCCAGGCTGACCGATGCCGCACTCTCTCCGCCCGCACCGCCCAGGTAGGTAACATAATCCCAGGCGGTTCCGGCTGCATTCAATACCGCCATGAAGGCATCGTAATCTCCAGCGTTGGCGCCCTCGGTGACGGGGAGGTCAGTCGAGTTGGTCGACCCGGCAATGATGGCTCGCCCTCCAGCATCTACCGTGATTCCATTGCCACGGTCAAACTGGGTGCCGCCCAGCATGCGGGCAAATACTTTTTCTCCAATCGCTCCCAGTTTGATGACAAAAGTATCATCCACCCCAGCAATGAATGTACCCCCTGGTCCAAGATCGAACGAGTCGGATTCACCGGTGATAAATGCGCTGCCGCCGCTCACTTTGATGGCATAAGCCGCGTCCAAACTTCTCCCGCCGAAAACCACTCCGTACAGCCGGCTGCCGCTGGCGTCAAATTTAGCGGCAAATCCCCGCATTTTAGCCGGTGGACTGGCTCCTGGAATATCATTGGAAAAGGTTGTCCCTGTGATATACGCCAATCCCGATTCGACATCGATGCCATAACCGTAATCGTCCTTACTACCACCGTGCCGGGTTGCATAAATCAAGTCGGTGCCGGTGGCGTTTAGCGCTGCCACGAAGGCATCATATTCGCCAATTTTCACCCCTGCCAGCGGAAAATCTTCCGAGAAGGTGCTGCCGACAATGTAAGCGGTATCCCCCGCAACGGCAATGCCGTTTGCCTCATCCAGGCTGCTGCCGCCGAGGTAGGTGGCATACAGAATCCCGTTGCCGTCCTTATTTAACCGCACGACAAAGGCATCCGTGCTGTTCAGCGCAACATCAAACGCGCCTGTACTGACCGGAAAATCAGAGGAAAGGGTTTCCCCGGCTGCGAAGATTTCCTGAGCAGCATTAACATCCACTCCCTTGACCTTATCCGTCCCGCTCCCGCCCAGGAAAGTGCTGAATAATAAATCCTCACTGCCCTGCAGATTGTTATCCGCCAGCAGGCTGCTCTCTGCCAGAGTAAACGGCGTGGTGACTTCATACTCATCCGACCCCACAGCGGTTACAGTAGTTTTCGAGTCCGCACCCAGGGCGCCAGCGGACGATTGCTGCACCAACCGCGGCAGCGGCAAGGTATACTCGCCCAGATCGGTGGCGATGAGCAGCGCACTTCCGTTTGCCTGGACATGGTCCGCGCCCTCAACCACCAGCTGGACGCGGTGGGTTTGCGCCAAGTCTTTCGCCTCCAGCCGCCAGCTGAAATTACCGGTGGCATCCGTTTCCAGCACCAGGTCGATGCCCGGATACAAATCAACGTAGCGCACCCCGCTCCAAACCGGAACGTCCGCGTGCCAGTCTGCCGGGTCCGTGCCCTTCAGGTAGGAAACATGCGTTTCCAACGCGCCGTAAGGCACGATCTGGGTGCTTGGGTTGGCTCCCTTAAAACTCAAGTGCAGATTGACGCCCCCCGTGACCTTCCAACGCCCCTGCGGCTCTCCGCGCGCTGCCGCTTCCTGCGTACTCTCCAGGCGGGTAACCCAGATTCCATCCGGCGCTGCCCAGATGTAGCTTTGCCCGCCGGACAGCAAAAAGCGTCCCTCCCCGGGAAATTGGCCAACATTTTCGACAAAGAATCCAGCTCCGGTGGAGGATTCAGGAACAGCCTGCCCCTGGACCGTTAAAGCCGGGACTGTGATAACAACTGCGGCGATTAACGATATGATCCACGTTCGAAATACACGCTGAAGCTGGCCCATGGTCCCCTCCCTGCGCTCTGCGCAACCAATTCCCATAATAAATTCCTCAAACGCTGGATTATGCGACTTTCTTGCGGCGTAGAAACCAATAAACCCCAAACCCGGCTGCCGCGAATGTCAACACCCCCAGTAACCAGCCTAGCAGCGGCTGATTCCGGCCTGGTACAGCAGGATTTTCGGTTGCGGTGGCGACTGCCGTCGCATTCTCTCCGCTTGCTAAAGTCGCCGTAGCGCCACCAGCTGCCATTGAGGTCTGGGGCGTCTCTGAGATGACGGTCGCAGCTAGCGCGCTGGATACGGCCGTGGCGGTAGCTTGACCCGCTTCGGTCGGCGCCGGCGGCGGACCTGCCGTCTCAGCAGTAGAAATTTCTTCTTCAGATAAGGTCGGCACCGGCGTGCCGGTCGGGACAACCGGTTGAGCCGTGGCGGTTGGCAGCACTTCAACGGCTGCAGGCGCTCCCAGCCAGGCTATGAAGGCGTCCTGCGAGCCGTTCAGACTGCCGTACAATGGGCTGCCAGTTATGGGAAAATTCGCGGATTGAGTGTAGCCGGCCATCACCAGCAAGCCGTTTGACCCGGCTGCCAGCGCCTGGGCATAATCATTGCCGCTGCCCCCGAGTAAACTGGCATATTGCGCTCCAGCGGCCAAATCAGCCATATTAAAGCCAGCAATAAAGGCATCTGCTGCGCCCGCCGGGCTGGATTGTGCTGCCCCGCCAGTGACAGGAAAATCGGTTGAATTGCTCATCCCGGCCACCCAAACCGACCCGCCCTGACCAATAGCCAGCGCCTGAGCGCCGTCTGTATTGCTGCCGCCCAGGCGTACGACTTCCTCAAGCGTCCCGCTGGTACTCAAGCGGACGACAAAAGCATCCGATTCGCCCTGCAGCGGGCCGCCAGCAGCCAGATCGCTTGAAGAGGTTCTTCCGGCTGCCAGGATGCTGCCATCCGCTGCAAATGCGCAGGCATTGGCTGAATCTTCGCCGCTGCCGCCAATGAGCGCCCCGCCAGCTACCGCCAGATTTTCGTCCAGCAGCATGACAAACCCGTCATCCTGGCCGCGCAGCCCGCGCAGCGGAAAATTGCGCGACCAGGTCTGGCCGCACACCAGCGTTTGGCCGTTGTTCTGGCCGAGGCCAAAGCCAGCATCTACGTCTGAGCCCCCAATCAATACAGCTCGTTCCATGGCGCCAGTCGGACCAAGCTGCATGACAAACACATCGGCGCCCCCGTGAAAGGCGGCTGCCGGAAAATCGGCAGACCAGGTGACGCCGGTGAGGGTGACCCGTCCATCCTGTACGCTTAATCCGCCCGCCCGGTCCTGATCGCTGCCGCCAAAGCGCACCGCATAAATCAGCCCTGAGCCATCCGGCGTGACCGCCGCTGCCCAGACGTCATTTTCCCCGGCTGGGGCTGCGCCGTCCGGGAAGGTGCGCGACCAGGTTTCGCCTGCCAGGTAGACAATGCCATTTTCCACCTGCAGGGCAAAGACAGAATCCAACGACCCGCCGCCCAGCAGCACCGCATATTCGACCGCTGCGCCGCCGGGCGCGATTTTAACCAGAAAGGCATCCAGCTGCGCTGCTGATGGATTGCCAAACCCGCCGGTGAGCGGGAAATCCGCCGCGGGGGTCTCCCCGGCAACATACACCGCCCCGGCCGAATCGACCGCGACGGCGTAGGCCGAATCCCATGTTGAACCGCCTAGGTAGGTGGATGCCAGCAGCTGCGGATCCTGCCCGGCTTGAGCAGCAACTGCCAGCGGGATGGAAGCGATTGGCAGCGCCAGGCTGCCGGAAGATGCAGCCAGCACCAGCCGGCCGTTTTCAAGCCTGGCAGCCGCGGGCGCGAGCTGCAATGGAAAATCCTGTATCCCGGTGATGGCAAGGGTCTGCCCGGCGGCAGACGCGGGGCGATAAGCCGCACCCACTGCCGCAAAGAGGGTCAGTAAAATAATCCCGCAGCGTGTAAACCGGCTGGTTTTTTTACGACGCATTAAATTTTCCCCTTTGCTGGCCAGAGACCGCTCTGGTCAGTGTTTGATTAAAGGTAAGAATACCTTAAATTCTGGCGCGGCGGTCGGTTTGAAGCGGATCAATTTACTGAGCTGAGGGCTTGATTCGTTTGGCTCGCTTACTAACACCACCCCTTGCGCATTATTAATGCCGGATAAAACATCGGATGTGGTAAGGACGTAAACAGCCCAACCCGGGGTGGTCGTATCCAGCGTGACCGGTTGGTTGACAAACGGCAGGGTGCCGCTTTGGGATGGATAATTCCCTGTTTTGATGGCTGTCAGTGGAGCGCAGGTACTGGACAATTTAAGCTTAATACTGTTGGTATTTGTAGTCAAATTCGTGGATGTGTGCGATGCTGCCGGGTCCAATTCCCCAACGGATCCCCAGAGATCTGCATACCAGATCCTGTTACCCATGACGGTAACACCCTCAATGGATGGAATATCCAGCTGTCCGCCGGGAAAATAATCCCTTAAAGGCGCTGAATAAGTGTCAAGATCCTTGGTGGCGGGATTAAAGCGCAGAATGGTGCCCGCGCCGCCGCCGCTGATCCATAAATTGCCGTTGGCATCAAATTCGATTGTGCGGCCTTCTATTTCCCCTTCAACCCCGGTTGCCCAATACTCCAGCGTATATTCCTGGTTGCCATCCGCAACCGGATTAAGCTTGACGATCCGGTCGGTAAAATAATTGTAAAACCACAAATAGCCGTCATTTTCGACCATATCATAAGCATACGTGCCGTAATAGGGGTCCCCAACAGCGTTGACTAATGGGCAAATGGTGGCTGTATTCTCATTATTTTTGTTGGCTTTATATAATCGAGAACTTGCGCCAAAGTATTCTACAATCCAGACATTTCCAGCCGGATCCAGCTCCAGGGCGCCAAAACTATAGTCAGGGGAGGGTATGACAGTTTCCTCAAAAATCCAATAATAGCTGTTGATCATATCGGTGAAAGCCACCCCATTTAAATAATCCGTGAACCAGTAACCCCCGGACACCGGGTGCGCATCGGATAAATTTGAAATTGCGGTGTCATAGAGGGTGTAAGCGCCGCTGAGTGGGTTGATCTTCCAGATCACTCCGCCGCTGTCCGAAACGATCAGGTTCCCCAGACCGTCGGGATTGATCTCCCAGGGTGAAGCGGAATATGAATATGTACCCCACAGGTTTACCTGATCAACGGTAATTTCCGCGGCGCGCGCGGGGCCAGAGATGACACTCCCCAGCAGCGCCAAAAGCAGAACTCCTGCCAATAATCTTCGCGCCATAGCACACCTCTCCAATAAAAAGTGTGGAACATTTATTAAAGACATGGGGGGCGGGGAAGCCCGCCCCCCATGGGATTGGTCACCTGGCGTTAGCCTGCCACGCCAGGGTGGATAAGGTTATGGAACCGGCCAACTCCAGTCGATGATGTGGTAGCCGTTGTTCCAGTAGTCCAGCTGGCCTGCCAGCGTGATCATCGTATCCCGGTCATGGGATGCAATTGCAGCATTGACCATGGCAATGATCTCTGCGCTGGTCTTCGGGAAGTACCCGACTACAGTGCCGTGCATCACCACATGGAAGGATGCATTCAGCACCGCTGCAGTTCCGGCACGCAGCAGGATCTCCAGCGCGCCGATCGTGTTCGTGCCGCCCTTCAGGCTGAGCGCATCCAGCATGGTCAGTTCACCAAACGTTTTTGTCATTCCCTTGATCTGCCTGGTTGCGTAAATCCCAAGTTCGAAGGGCAGGGCATCAGTCGGGTCATAGGCGGTGTACTGCCAGGCATCATGCCCGCTGGCCGAGTCAGCCGTGTGATTCTTCCAGAAGCCAGGCGTGAA
>CALMGN010000012.1 GCA_937863605.1 uncultured Anaerolineaceae bacterium | reverse complement strand
TTTTTTTTTGTGACCTTTGCCCTTTGCGATCTTCTGTATTAATCTCGAATCCAGAATATTCCGCCGATTATTTTTCGATATACCGCCGGGATAGGGTTTTTTATTTCCGTACCGGCAGCACCAGATCGTATGGATAATCCACCAGCACCTCGAAGGAGCCGTCCGGGCGGGTGACATAGGTGTCCTCGATACGCACGCCCATGTTGCGCGAGGGGTAATACAGTCCTGGTTCGAGGGTGAACACGGTTCCGGCAACCAGTTTGTCCATTGGCCCGGCTGCCAGACCGGAAAACGGCATTTCATGCACTTTCAGTCCAACCCCGTGCCCGATACTGTGTATATAGCCTTCATTAGTGCTGGGTTGGGAGCGTGTGGTGGGGTGTCCCATGGCCTCGAAAAGGTCATTGGTTCGATGTTGCACTTCGATAAAGTCCTGGCCGAATTTCAGTCCGGCTGCCAGGTTCTGGTAAACACGGTATACCTGTTCGTACAGGTGGAGGACCTCATCAGTGGCATACCCCAGACTCCAGGTGCGGGTGAAGTCGTAAAAATAACCGCCGCCGGTTTCGCAAGGGAAAATGTCAAAGACGATGGATTGGCCGAGGCGCATTACATCGGAGGGGGTTCCAGCGCTGTGCGGGACGCCGGCGTCGCGACCAATGGCGAATATGGTTGCCTCGGGATTGGAAGCCCCTAATTCGGCCAGCCACAGGTCGATATGGCTTTTGACATCGCCAACGGTCACTGGTTGACCGTCGGGTTTGACCAGCACCTCGTCCTTAACACGCTGACCCGTCAGATAATCTGCAACGCGGCCGACGACCTCGGTAGTGATTTTTCCGACCTTGCGGATGCGCTCGATTTCAGCCGGTTCCTTGATCATCATCGCACCGTTAAAGATCGGGTCGTACACAAACCCGGTAAATTCAAGGTCGGGCAGCATTTTAGCCACGCGCTGCAGGTTGGCAAACAGCGGACCAGCCTCGACCACGCCGTAAATAGCCACCCGGCCGCGGGTGATCCCCAGGTCAGTAAACTGCTTGAACAAGCGCAAGGCCTCCGCCAATTCCGCGTCGCCCTTGGCTTCTTTTAACCGGTCAGCCAGGGGATAATCAGAATACAGGCGCAATGGCAGACCGGTTTTGGCTGCTTCGTCGCGTTCCATCATGCCGCAGAATAAAACCGGCTGCTCGCCGCGTTTTTTGATCAATTCCGCGTTGGTAATATGACCGCCGCCCGTCAGGTACACCATAGCCGGGTTATGCACTGCTGGGCCACTGACCAGCAGGATGTCAATATTGTTGGCGAGCATCAAGGCATCAAGGTCGGATTTCATGGAGAGCTCCTGGGAGAGATTAAATCAGGGGGTTTGGTCCTGCAGGATGTGCTTAATTTGCTGGAGCAATGCTTCTTCCTGTTCCGGCAGCACGGTGCGCGGGTCAAAGGCAGCGCAGTCCGCTTCGATGCGGGCAACGACCGGTGGAATGCCGCAGCGCAGCCGCGCCAAAACCTGGTTGGGTTTGGGTGCGTCCAATACCAGCAGGGTAGTCGGCAGGGTTTCTTCAGGCAGACTGCCACCGCCGACGGTGGAGAGTCCATCTACTAACCGGCCGCTGCCAAGCACCGTCTGCCAGTGCTGCGCCCGCTGCCGGATGTGGTCCGGGGTTTGGCCGATCATTTGCCAGACCGGGATCCTTTGAACAGCCTCATTTTTGAGGTAATGCAGCAGCGTCTCGGACAAAGCCGCCAGACAAAGTTTATCCGCTCGCACCGCACGCGCCAACGGATGCTTCTTGAGTTTTTGGATCAAGGCTTTACGCCCGATGATAATTCCGGCCTGCGGGCCGCCCAGCAGTTTATCGCCTGAAAAACATACCAGGTCAGCACCGGCAGCCAGCGACTCCTGCACGGTTGGTTCGTGTGACAGTCCGTATAGAGCCGTGTCAAGCAACGCACCCGACCCCAGATCGTCCAGAAAGGGCACTCTATGCTGGTGAGACGCTCCGACAACCTCAGCCAGTGTCGGTTCGCTGGTGAAGCCGATGATTTTAAAATTGGAGGAATGCGCGTGGAGTACCAGTGCTGGGCCAGTTTCCTCGATCGCGGTTACGTAATCGGTCAAATGCACCCGGTTGGTCGCGCCAACTTCGACCAGGCGGGCGCCGGACTGCTTCATCACCTCGGGCACGCGGAAGCCGCCGCCAATTTCCACCAGCTGGGTGCGGGAAATGACCACCGCCCGGCGTTTGGCTAGCGCGCTCAGTGCCAGCAGGACAGCAGCGGCATTATTGTTGACGACCAGCGCCGCTTCGGCACCCGTCAGCCGGGTGAGTAGAGCTTCAGCGTGCACTTCGCGCGAGCCGCGCAAGCCGCTTTCCAGGTTGTATTCAAGGGACGAATAACCGGTAGCGACTTGCTGCACTGCCCGGGAAGCCTCAGAGCTCAACGGTGACCGTCCAAGGTTGGTGTGCAGAATCACCCCGGTGGCATTAATCACCGGCAGCAGGGTGGGTTGCGTAGCTGCGTATAGCCAATCATTAATGTGGACGAATAATTCGTCAGTTTCGGGGATATCAGCGCCGTTTTGTACAGCCTGGCGGACGTCCGCTAGTACAGCGCGCAAAGCGTCCAGGGTCAGCGGCCGGCCAAATTCAGCCAGCAGGCGGGATGCCTGGTCGGTTTGCAGCAGCCGCTCGATGGATGGCAGCCTGTGTAGATCACTCATTTCCAGGGGAGCCAGGGGCGAACCGGCTGCGTTCGGCTAACCGCAGGGCAAATTCAATCACGACGAAACCGGCTGCCAATCCGACTGCCAGCGGCAGGCTCAGGACTCGTCCCAACTGGAACCAGGCCAGCAGGTCAAAGTAAGCACCAGCCCAGATCGCCTGACGAACGAGAATGCCGGGTGTGGTCGGGTTAGGCGAGGGAAAACGCCAATGTAATAAGTACACGATCGGCAGCGACAGTCCGCTGACGCCAGCCGCTCCGAAGAAAAAGAACAACCAGCGCGGTCCCAGCGTGGGGACGGTGAAACCGAAGAGGACAAACAGGCCGAGGATCCCGAAAATACCGAGAATCAACGAGACGATGAGAAATGGTTTAAAAGGGGGGAGTTTGGGTTCTTCCACGCGTACCTCGATGAGGAAATTATATCGCAACCTGGAAAATAGGACTTGTATAAATTGTTGACCATTTGTGGTAGAATATTTGCTAACAACGCTCATCCAGAGAGGTGGAGGGACCGGCCCGATGATACCTCGGCAACCGCTGTAAAATCAGCTGGTGCCAATTCCGGCAGATAACCCGCACGAACGGGGATTCTGGCAGATGAGAGCAGCCACTCAAACCCTTGGCCTCTCGTATCCAGAGAGGT
>CALMGN010000011.1 GCA_937863605.1 uncultured Anaerolineaceae bacterium | reverse complement strand
TTACTTTCTGCGGTTGGATTTCACGTTCAGTGCCGTGCCGGCAACACCCAAAAACATTCCGACCAGCCCGATCAAATACGAAACAAAGTTCAAAAACAGAGTCGACTCAAGGACCTGTAGAACCATCAGAAACGGTAATACTACCGCCCCGATGACGAGGATACCCCCAATCACGATCATGCGGACAGGGGTAAAAAAGCTCATTCGTACAGCCAGCAAGAGGTCAATTGGCCAGGGATTGGCTCAACTTCAGGCGGTACCTTGATGTCGCACACACCCATTATGATCTTCGGGCAGCGCGGGTGGAAACGGCAGCCAGTCGGCGGGTTCACCAGGCTGGGCGGCTCGCCCGGCGGCACTTCCTTCATTACGGTCGAATTATGGGCATCCGGGTCTGAGGTACCCTGCAACAGCGCGTAGGTGTACGGGTGCAGGGGATTATTGACCAGCAAATCCACCTGCCCCTTCTCGATCACCTGCCCGGCGTACATTACGAAGATGCGTTCCGAGAAGTAGCGCACGGTTGAAAGGTCGTGGGTCACATAGATCAGCGCGAGGTTGTGCTTTTCCTGCAAGCCGCGCAACAGCTTAAGGATTTCAACCCGAACCGAAGCATCCAGCATTGACACGGGTTCGTCTGCAACCAGCAGTTTCGGGTTGAGGATCATGGCGCGCGCAATCACAATGCGCTGCTGTTGACCGCCGCTGAGTTGGTGCGGGAATTTAGGCAGGAACTCATGGACCGGCGCCATCTTGACCTCTTCCAGCACCTTTTGGATGCGTTCCAGCCGCTCTTGCTTGTTTTTTACACCATTGATTATCAGCGGCTCTTCCAAAATTCGCTGGACATTCATGAATGGCGGCAGCGCCCCATACGGATCCTGCTGGACAAACCCGACTTCAGAGCGGTACGCCTTTAATTCTCTCCCCTTTAGGGTGCTAAGATCTTTTCCGTCAAAAATAACGTTTCCCTTAGTGGGTTTATACAGCGCCAGAATGGTTTTCATCAAGCTGGTTTTTCCGCAGCCGCTTTCGCCCACAATGGCGATTGACCCGCCGAAATCCAGCTCGAAGCTAACCCCATCTACCGCGTGGACATAACCGGCATGGCCAAAACCAAAGCGGCGCAATTCAAACCAGACCCGTAAATCCTTAACCGCGAGGAGCGGTCCTTTGCCGGGTATATTCACATCGGTTGAGGCTGTGATTTGTTCCTGTACTTTATCTTGTTCAATTGTCATTGTTCACCCCGCCCTATGCATATAACCAGCATTTGACCAGATTATTACCCACCTGGACTACAGGCGGTTCTTCGACACAGCGTGCAAAGCGCTTAGGGCAGCGGGCAGCAAACCGGCATCCGGTTGGCGGATTGATCAGGCTTGGCGGCTGACCGGTAATAAATTCCGGGATCGCATTGCCGCGCAACCTGGGAACGCTGGCCATTAGCATGGCCGAATACGGGTGATGCGGTTCCTTAAAGAAGGTTTGCGCATCGCTAACCTCTACGATTTGCCCGGCGTACATGACCGCAGCCCGGTCTGCCAACTCACTGGAGGTGGCGATATCGTGTGTGATCAAAATAAAGCTGGTAGCCATCTGCTTCTTGATGCTCTTGAGCAGGTTAAAAATATTGGCCTGGGTCAGCACATCCAGCGCCGAAGTCGGCTCATCTAAAATGATCAGGTCGGGTGTAGTCACCAGCGACATAGCCAGGGCTACCCGTTGGCGCATTCCGCCGCTTAATTCAAAAGCGTAGCGGTTAATGAAGTCGATCGGTACGCCCACGTGTTGGAACATTTTCTCAGCCTGGGCCAAAGCTTCCTCTTTTTTGACCCCAAAATGGACCATCATGGGCTCGGCCACTTGTTCGCCAACCCTGAGCACCGGGTTAAGCGCGTTCATAGCTGCCTGCGGCACCATCGCCATCTTGACCCAACGGATTTGCTGCCGATATTCCTCCTCGGTCAAACCCATCAGTTCTTGGCCGTTCAGATACACCTTCCCCGAATACTCTTGCACATTGCGCGGCAGCAGTCTCAAGATCGCCTTTGCCAGAGAACTCTTCCCGCAGCCCGATTCACCCACCACCACAATGGCTTCGTTCGAATTTAAAGTGAGATTCACGCCATCCACAGCCTGGACAGTACCGTGCTGCGTTTTAAAGTATAGTTTTAATGTATCCAACTGCAACAATGTTGGTTCTGCCATGTCGCTAAATCCCTCTCAGTCTCGGATTGAAAATGCGGTCGAGAGCAAAGCCAAGCATTGCAAAACCCAGACCGGTAACCATAAGCAGCACAAGGGGTTCGAGGATCCAATAGTACCAGCCTCTATACAGCGCAGCGTTCGCATAAGCTTCGTTGATCGTCTTCCCCCAGGTCGGCAAGACCGGATCGCCAATCCCGAGCAAAGCCAAAGATGCTTCCAGGAAAACGAACGCAGGCACAGAAGAAACCAATCCGGGGATGAGCAGGGGGATAATGCGAGGAATCAGATATTGGAAGATAATGCGCCAATCCCTGGCACCATAGGCGCGCGCTGCTTCGATGTAGGTGGATTCCTTCACCTGCATGAAAATAGCACGGTACGATTTAATGCCTCCGGTAAAGATGCTCAACGCAACAGTGGCGCCCAGAATGACCCAAATGCTGCGCGAGTAGAACGTTCCGATCATGATCAAAATTGACAGGAATGGCAAGACAAGGTTGATCTCGGTGATTCGCTGGATGATCCCATCCACAATCCCGCCATACCAGGTGCCAATCGCAGCAATGATCATGGTTAGAACCGAAGTACCCAGGGCTGCGATCAAACCAAATGCCAATGCAATCGGTATACCCCACATAAGGGGGAGGGTTAGATCACGGCGCAGGTGGTCAGTCCCCGCCCAACCAAAAACCTGGCCGTGCATGACAAACTCCGCCTCAATGGTTGAGTCGGGTTCAAAGGTAATCGCTTCAATGACAAGCTGATAAGGTCCTTGAACCGGTATCTGTTCCTCAAAATCAGGGTTGATGAACAGGCCGATATTGGGAACAACTCCACGCAGACGTTTACGCAGAGCGGTATCCTGGAGCAAGGGATAGGTATGCGTTGCTCCAATGGCAAAGCTGCCAACTTTGATCTCCCGTTGATCCGGGGTGATCAACTTAATCGAAACAAACGGCTTCTTGGCCTCAAAAGTCGAAGTAAAGTACAGCACCAGATCTTGAGGGAAATTATCATACTCGAAGTCAAAATCGAAGGTGATCGTCTTGATCGGTGTGCCGCCTTCTGTAACTTCCTGCAACACCGTGACGCCCTCATCCCCCTCTTTCATATCCAACGACTCGACCAGCTTTTCTTCCCGGAACCAGTTATACCAGATGGGTGGAACGTTACGCGGGTTCTTGCCCCATACTTGCTCGCCCCCGCGCCACTGGTTAATGGCCTCATTGTACGGGACTTTAACAATGACAACCACGGCAGCAACGATCAGAATCAGGACCACGATGGAACCAAAGATGGCTGAAGGGTATCGAACGATTTCCCGGAAAATGTTTCGAAGATTCTTCATTTTTGAGCTCCGCTGCCGCCAATTTTAACCCGGGGATCTACCAACGCATACACAAAATCGAGAAGGAATACAGTAACGGCCAGTAAATACGCATAAATGATGGTCGTGCCAACAATCACAGGCGTGTCATACAACCCGATCGCCTTATAGGTTACCCGACCAAGACCAGGCCAGTTAAACACCGTTTCTGTGATAATCGCACCAGTCCACATGGCAATTAGAATCAAGGCAAAGCTTGTGATGATGGTAGGCAGTGTTGGCCGCAGAATATATTTGCGTTCGATATCGCGGGAGGGCAACCCTTTCGCTTTGGCCATATCAACATAGTCTTCGCTGGAATAAATCAAGAAGAAAGTACGCCAGTTATATATACTGAGGAAAAACGAGGAGAGGATCAATGAACTGGCAGGCAGGATTAAATGCCGTAACACGCTAAGCGCCCGGCCCATAAAATCTTGCGGGACCGGGGCATCGATCACCCCGCCGAATGGCAAAATTTTGAGCACAGCCGCAAAAATTAGAATCAAGAAAATACCATAGATCCAGGGCGGCGCGGTCGATGTTGGAGAAAGCGCGATCACCAGCTTATCCCAAAAACTTCCGTACTTGCGCGAAAGCCCCAGCGCCAGGAAAACGGTAACAAAGAATAAAAACAAGTTAGCAGTACCCATTAAGAGAAGGGTATATGGAATGCGCTCCAAAATAATAGCTTTGACTGAACGCGAACCGCTGTCGCTGGTCATATTCTGCGCCCGGCCAAGGTTCAACGTGAGTGCATTTTTCAAAAAACCAACACTTCGGATCATCAGCGGCTGATCGAGATTCAGACGCTCAATTTCGCTTGCTATTTTTTCCTGAGTGAGCTGGGTTTTCGTCGCCGGGTCCATTTGTTTGAAGGCAGGAGACCTTGCGATTTGCATGGTGATGCGTTCCTGAATCTCCGCCTTCATCATCTTATCAACATATCCCCCCATGTTGGCGATCATGATCGTCAAATAAATGCCGATCACGACGGTCACAAACAATGACAGCAGCCTGACTCCGGAATACTTTAGAACCCTGGCCAAAGCACTGCTTGAAGCCGCCCCCTTTTTTATAACTTTATGAGTAATTTCTTCGGCTACCGATCCCATAAATATTCTCCTGATCATTCAGGTAGCGTAGGGGCAAGGCGATTGCTCTCCTTGCCCCTACCTTTTTATTGATTCAACACAGTGGTTTGAATTCGGAACCGAATTACTGGATGGTCACAAATTCAAGTGCAGCAAAGGTCGGAATGGCGACCGTGAATGGAACAACAACGGCCTCAACCTTAGCTGGGCCAGCGACCATTTTCGCGGAGACGTCAGCTGGAACGGTGATTACATAGTGGCCTTCTTCTGCCAATACACCTACCAGCACAGCGACGATTTGCTCGGTGGAGTCATAGAGCAAGCCCTTGACTTCCTTGATCTCGTCAGCCGGATAGACATCGCCCTCAAAGGTCACGAAGACATCGAAGGTGAATTCTTTGCCGACAACAACGCTGCCTTCGCCTTCAACTTCAGCCTCGGCAACCTTGGGATCGCCAAACATCGCCCACTTATCGGAGAGATCGGCGAAATCAGGATTGTTGATCAGGGTTGCGACTTTTTCGGTCAGGTATACTTCGCTCAGGATGTAGGGACCAGTTCCGATCGAGTAGTGACCGTACTTGGCAAAGAATGCTTTCGCGTTCTCATAGCGGGCAACTGCCTCTTCAGCGGTAATGTAATCGCCGAGTACGGAGGCATAGGGGATATATTTTTCGGCTAAACTCTGATCCGTGTATTTCGTCAGGATATCGAGACTCGGGCCGCCTATCAGGCTGAGCCACTCAACCGTAGTGGTCTCGGTGGATTTGGCTTCAGCTTTGTCCGCAGAGTAGGCAACTTCGCCGGCAGCATCCGCAAGGGCGCCAGCGGCCAGAACATGCCAGGGGGCTTCGCCATAACTAAAGCTGGGCCACATGGTGGTGATATTGAGCTCAGCATCGGTCTGATAAGCATCGCTGTAGGCTTCAATGGTCAGAGGATTCTGAGAAAGGATCCGGAAGCCCTTGTAGTTCGCCAGGATGGCATCAGCGTTGGCTGCATAAGCTTCATCATAGATCGCGGATTCTGGTTTACCCATATCCAGAGAGATGATCCAGGAATACAGGAAGTCTCCGATCGAGAGCGGGGAACCATCATGCCATTTGACCGTTTCAAAGAGATCTTCGGGATAGTAAACCACGCTCTTAATCTTCGCGGTGGTGCCATCCGGGAATTTCTCGGCGGCGGTCACGAATTTCTGATTGGCAGCATCCCAGTCAACAATGGCATCTTCGGGGACGGCGATCTCAGGTACAAAGTCGAGGGTGTAATCATCCGTCAGGGTGATACCGATGGGCAGACCTTCTACAGCGGTGATTTCGGCATTGGTGAAGCGCTGCGGCCGCAAAAGACCGGTATGGGGATCGATCATGTAAGCTTCGCCCCAGGTGGCGCGGCCAATAGCCTGGTCAAATGCCCAGTTGGAGCCAGCGATCGGGTTCCAGGGGTCCACGAACAGATCGGGGGCACCCCACTTAATTTGACCACCTTCCTGGCCGGTCAGGCGCAGGGTGTAGGGCCAGATCATGGCACCGTCAACGCCGGCTGCCAGGTCATAGGTTACTTCCACGCCATCACGATACGGGGTGAAGTTCTTGCCGTCAATTAACCAGACGTGAATGGATTCGGTCATAGCCAGGTCAAGCATCTCGGCGAGCGCGGTATCGCGTTCTGCCTTGGTGCTGAACTTGTTGTAGGCCAGGGCATCCGCCAGTTCCAAATAACGGTCGGTTACGTTGAATGCCTGCCAGGTAGAGGAGAAACCATAGGCGGATTGCGGGGTATCGAAGAATTCGAAGTTGTCACCCTCATCGCGGTCGATGATGGTCGCAGACCATGCACCGGTGTAGAGATGCCAGAGACCATCTGCAACATTGCCGCCAACCCAGATTGGGGAGGCCTCAGATGATCGTTTGTACTGGCGGTCGACTGCAAAACCAATGCTTTCGAGCTGATTGGCAACATAGTCGCCGATCGGAACACGCGTGCCGTCCGAGTCGTTGCGGATCAAGAAGATCAAGGTTACCTGCTCGCCGCCGAACATGTACTTGCCACCTTCTTTGGTGACGCCTTCAATACCTAGCATCACCTCGTCCATCTGGGTAACAGCCTTTTCGGGATCATAGGCGTATTTAGCTTCCAGTTTGCGGACGGTTTCAGCCATGGTTGCGTAATCGGGGAACTGGGTGATGATGCTGAAGTACTTGGCCAGGGCACCACCGTTGTAAACTTCGCGATTGATGTAATCGCGGTCAACCAGCCAGTTCAATGCTTCGCGGGCTTTTGCGAAGACGAAGGGGTTGACTTTGCCAGTTGACTCGGTGAAGAAGGGGCCATGAGTGTTGAAAGTCAACTCATAATACAGACCGTTCTGCTTGGCGTAATCCAGACCGGCAGCTTCAATTTCGGGAAGCGATGCCGAGGACAGGCCAGCCGCGTAGATATCGAGTGCGCCAGCCTGAATTTGGGTTACAGCAGAGGCTGAATCGACCACCGAGACCACGATTTCGTCCAGCCAACCGCCTTTGCGGGTGGTGCGGACGGGTTCGGGGGTCGGCACTGCGGTCGGTTCAACCACCGCAGTGGGTTCCGGAGCTTTGGTGGGTTCAACCACCGGGGCTGCGGTCGGGGTTGTCTGAGCAGGTTGGCAGGCAGCCAAAACCATGCTGGCGATAATCAATAACGCAAAAGCGTAAGTAAAACTCTTCTTAAACATTCAAACTCCTCCTCGTACAAATAGTCGGGTTAAAAGGTGACATCGACTTCATCATTGCTGATTGTAGTAAAAACCACCTCCTTCCAAAGAATAAGCCAATTTGAAAATAGCAATTAATTTGGCTATAGATAACGGCTGATAATGGTTAAAGTTTACCAGAAATACCACAGATTTTTGGATGTCACCATGCGATCAAGGCCAATTTGGCAATTCGTGCATGGTGTGTTGTTGCTCTGGAAACCGTTTATCCTCCGTTGAATTCTATTTTGACTACCGGGACCGCCTGGTACTTGGCCCATTCAGGTTCGCCCCCGATGCGCCAGCGTTTCCTTCAAGATGCTCAAGTAAGACGGGTACGCAAAAACGGCTGGATTCGGGAGTTTAGGCCCGAAAACCCAGCCGATTTACGGAACCCAATGCAGTACCACTATAAAACGAAGCGAGAGATTTCAAGGTAATCTTGAACCGGAGCAAGAACCTCTCCTGTTGAAAATTCGCCTGCCATTTGCAAAGTTTGATTAACCCGTCAACCTAAGCAAATTATAGGATCCCTGAGGCTGAAGTGGCGCATAGCTGTTTAGCTAACAAAATCATTATAAATGCATTCCACGCATCTGTCAAACGCGCGTAAGACGGCTTTATAGACAAAAAAGGTTGTTTTTCGCAGGTTCGCGAAGGACGCGACGTCATGGAATCGTGCCTTGTAGAGTGCGGGGCATCTGGCAAAGATCACGTGCCAAACCAGACGATTGCTGGCAAAGAATCAGGTGCAATCAGAACCCAGACCCGTCCTTCCTGCAAGCTGAGAGCGGCTGTAGCGGAAGGGTTCCACAACCACCCGGTGCTTCGACAAGCTCAGCAACCGGATTCAGTGCCCTGAGCCTGTTGAAGGGTCGGCACGCCCAGCCTGGGCGGGTCAGATG
>CALMGN010000010.1 GCA_937863605.1 uncultured Anaerolineaceae bacterium | reverse complement strand
TCTCGATGAAGGATTGGATGGGACGAGGCAGTGGAGGTGAATACGAGATCGACATCCGTTAATCCATCCAACATATTTTCGAAGGGGAGCGCTTCTCCACCGAACTTATTAACCAATTCGACCGCTCTTGGATAGGTGCGATTCGTCAGGAGGATTTGTTGAACGCCGCGCTCCTTCAGGGATCGAATAGCATATCCTCCCATTTTTCCAGCGCCTATCACCATTACTTTTTTATTGGTCAGAGAACCTACCGTTGATTCGGCATACTGGACAGCCAGAGAAGAGATGCTAATGGGGTTTCGCCCAATTTCTGTTTCAGTCCGGACCCTTTTTCCAGCCTGAATAGCAGATCTGAACAATGAGGAAAGAACATGCCTGGCGCTGCCGTTCTCAAGAGCGGCGGCCAAAGCCTGTGAAACCTGCCCCAGGATTTGAGTTTCTCCGATGGCGATCGAATCCAAACCTGCTGTTACCTGATAAAGATGTCGAACCGCCGAAATATCTGCAAAGTACCGGAAATAGGGATCAAGTGTCTGGGTCGGAATTTCAACCACCTCCCGTAAAAATCTTAAAAGAGGTTGAAATAGAGTGTTTGAATTTTCTTCTTCCTCTAGCGTTAAGGACACCAGAGCATAGATCTCTAACCGGTTGCAGGTGGAAAGGAAAACCATCTCCAGGATCGGCTCGAATTGTCCCAACCGAATTGGGAATTTCGACAAAGCGCTATTGATCCCGTCCGAGGTCAAGCTCAGACACTCGCGCAATTCAACCGGTGTGTTGTGGTGCGAAACGCTCAAACAGATCAGACGCATGACGGATAATCCATAACCTAAAGATTTATTTCAGTTTTCATTTCCGGTAGAGAGGCCAGTAATTTTTCAGCAGTTTGCTGCCCCTGACGGATGCAATCCGGAATTCCTACACCTTCATATGCACTGCCGGTTAAATAAAGTCCCGGAACTTCCTGACACAGATCAAAAATATGTTTGACCAGGGTAAGGTGTTCAACATCATATTGTGGATTAGCCTTTTCCCAACGGTAGATCCGTGTCAGTATGGGTTCAGCATCCAAACCCATCAGAGCCTTGAGTTCCCGTCGGACAACTACGATCAATTCATCGTCCGTGAGGGAAACCATTTCCTCCTTGCCTGGACCGCCGATGAAGCAGCGCAGAAGAATGGTATCTTCCGGAGCCCGATGATTGAACTTGATCGAGGTCCAGGTGCAAGCGGATATATCCCGATTTTCCTTGCTCGGGATGACGAAACCGAAACCAGAGAATGGATGTCTTATGTCCGATTTCTGGAAGGCCATAGTAACTGTCGCTGTGGAAACATATCGGATATGGTCAAGCTGAGCCGCAATTTGCGGGGCAAAGCCCTCGATCAAATTGGAAGCCTCATACGCCGGTATAGCCAGAATAACGGCGTCCACGTCCAATGGGGCCTGTCCGGAAAGGGAGATGCGGAAACCACCTTGCGGATGCCGCTCCAGGCGTGTAACACGCTGCCCGCGGAGCAAATGAATGTCGTTCAAAGAAGATTCGAGTTTATTAACCATCTGGCTCAAGCCGTGGCGCAGCGAGAGGAAGAGCGAAGTTGGGCCGTTTCCACTTACCGGTTTCTTGCTGGCTGCCAGCTTGCGTTCCTTCAGCATTCCTTGAATCAAGCTGCCGTGGTTTTGCTCCAATGCTCGAAAGCGCGGGAAGGTCGCCAGCAGGCTCTGCTTTTCCGGGTCGGAGACGTGAATACCGGACAACAGGGGTTCAGCGATCTTCTCCAACGCCTCCTTGCCCAGGCGGCGGCGGACGAAATCGCCGATGCACTCGTCGCGCTCACCTTTGAAGGAAGGTATTAGCAGGTCAAGGCCCATGCGGATTTTTCCAGGAATGGAAATGAGCGGGGAAAGCGCGAAGGGCATGATCCGCGTCGGAATAATCAACATTACGCCGTCCGGCAGCGGCACCAGGCTGCCTTTATTGACGACATAGGTTTTACGTTGCTCGTCGTTGGTACCAATCAGGTCGCTTTGGAGGCCAATCTTTCCGGCCAGTTGGGCTGCCCACGGTTTCTGCCGCAAGAAACAGTCCGGCCCTCCCTCGATTGTGTACCCATCCACTTGCTCTGTGCGGATCTTACCGCCCAGGCGGTTGTCGGCTTCGATCAGGAACACACCGGCCTTCAGGTTTTTCGCTCTGGAAGTTTCCTGAATCGTGTAGGCGGCAGCTAATCCCGAAATTCCGCCACCGATAATTGCAATTTTGAGTGCTTGCTCTTCTGCCGCGAGGTTCACTTCCCGCCTCCGCGTTGAATAATTTCTGCCAGCGCCTCAATAAACACCGGTTGGTCATTCATTGAAGCAGTACGCTCCAATTGAATGCCAGCCCTGGCTGCGGTGTGCCGGGCTTCGATGTCGATGTCATATAGCACCTCCACATGGTCGCAGAGGAACCCGATGGGTGCCACCAGGACTGATTCCCTCCCCTCGGATGCAAGCTGTTGCAGGGAATCCTCAAGCGACGGACCAAGCCACCGTCCATTGCGCGCTCCAGCACTCTGATAGCAGGCCCGCCAGTCCTCCGGCTGCAAACCAGCTTCTTTTGCGACCAGGTTACACAGGTCGGCAAACTGGTCAGCATACGGATCGGCTTGTTCAGCCAATGCTGCCGGCAAACTATGAGCGGTAAATAGCACCATTGGTAATTCTTCAGGCGCCCGATCAGACCGAATAAGGCTATTGTTCAAATTGGTTGCCAGGGCATGGATGAAATCCGGATGCTCGTACCAGGCGCCAATTGTCCGCAAATCAAGTTCTTTCCGCCAGGTGGATTCCGGAGCATGCGACTCAATCGCTCGCTGGAGGGCATCGTAATAGGCTCCAGTGCTCATCCTGGAAAAGAATGGGCTCATGCAAATGGCGGTCACATGGGTTATGCCTTCCCGGGCAATTTGATCAACCACTTCGCGGATGTAGGGATTCCAGTGGCGCATCCCGACAAAAACCTTGAAATATACCGGAAAAAACCGGTTAAGCCGTGCTTCCAGTGCCTGCGCCTGACGGCGGGTGATTTCCAACAAGGGCGACTTTCCGCCAATCGCCGCATACCGCCCGCGGATCTCCTCAACCAATTCAGGCGGGGTGGCACGTCCCCCGCGAACGTCCAGCAGGTAGGGTTCGACATCATCCAAAGAGTCGGGTCCCCCGTAAGCCATCAACAGAATCGCATGTTTTGGGTTCATAGGCTCCTTAAATGAACAAGGCTAAGGTTTCTTCAGGGGTATGGTAAATAGCCGTGATAACAGGTGTGTCGATGCTGGTGAACCGCCGCGCTTCACTACCCCGTAATTCGGCTACCAATGTGGAAAACTGGCTGAGGTCATCGGTCTCATAAGCGACAATAAATTCCTGGTCTTGCAGTCCGGTCGAATAAAGCAGCAGCTGTTTGATCAGCGGATACTGGTGTCCAATACGGATATGCTCGTTCATCATGCCCTGGCGGGTATCGCGGCTCAATTTGTACCATTCGGCAGTCTTGGAAAATGGATAAACCACCAGGTAACGGCTGCGTTGACCATCGAGCGGGTCAATTTCCTGGGCGGACTTCCCGCGCGCATAATCCGAGGGACGGGTCATACCCCACCAGATAAGTTTCGGGGTAACCAATTGACGGTACGGCATCAATAGCCGGGCAGCCATTTGGAAAAATTGTTCATGAGTCATTTCCGCGGTCAACGGGACTGAACACCATAGGAGAAGGTCCACCTGGGCGTCCAGGGGGAAAACTTGATAGAGATCAGAATGGACATTGGCGGCTGCCAGGTCGATCATCATCTTCCGCTGAGCATCCATGCGCTCGTCGGCAGCCAATCCCCAATATACCGGGTTGAACTGGAAACTATAGAAAAAACTCAATAAACGGTCATCCATACCAATACTCCTCCGAGTTAAGACGCGTTAATCCCTCCGCCCAGAGCGGCCTTTCAAAAATTTGAACTTTAGGCTGTGAAATTAATGTCTGGTTTCTTGAACGGCTTCTAGGAATGGGAAGGCGCCAGGTTGATAAGAACAGAATGGTTCTTCCGCCAGATAATCGCCGGTCGTGGCGTATGCACGCGAACGTGAACCACCGCAAACATATCGGTATTCGCATTCTCCGCACCGACCCTGAAGAGCATCCTTGTTCCTTAAAGCTTTAAAAAGGTCGCTTTCTTGATAAATTTCTTTCAATGTCTGCTTGCGCACGTTTCCAGCGCTAAGCGGCAAGTATCCTGAAGGGAATACTTCTCCCAGCAGCGATACGAACACAAATCCGTCCCCGGCATTTACATGCAGCGGCGTTCGACGCATGCGATCCGGTTCAATGAGTGGCGCAGGCCCGGCCTCAATGTGCTTGCGCAGCGCTGCGATCAGACGGTAGTAAGTGTCGTTCAATTGCATGTACTTTTCCACCGGCAGGCCGTTGGCCTCCAGGTAAGCCCGCTGCAAGACAACCCGCTTGTAATGGTGTCCCTCGGTGGTTTTAAGACTGACGTATTTGGAAGCGTCGTAGAGGAAGTTCATCACTGCTTCGTAATCTTCCGGCGAGATTTCATCCGCCGCCAACCCTCTGCCAGTAGGTACCAGGAAGAATAGGCTCCAGGTCATGACGCCCAAAGAACGAACCAGTGCAAACATGTCAGGCAAGTCATCCAGATTGTAGCGGGTGACAGTTGTATTTACCTGCAGCTTCAAGCCGATTTCACGCGCCGTTTTCCAGCCGCTAATTGTCCAATCGTAAGACCCTGCCACACCGCGAAAAGCATCATGGGCAGCGGGAGTGCTGGCATCCAGGCTGAGCGAAATGACTTTACAACCAACATCCTGCAGCCGGGCAAGGTTGCCCGCATTAAGCAGCGGCGTGCCCGAAGGAGAAAGCGCCACTGGCAGCCCCTGCCGGGCGGCATAATCGGTCAGGTCAAAAATATCCTTCCGCTTAAACGGATCACCGCCGGTCATAATGAATAGCGGGTGGGGTTTTCCCAGGTCAACCACCTGGTCGATGAGTTTTTTCCCTTCCTCGAAGGAAAGAGCGTTGGGGTTGTGCTCGGGTTGAGATTCAGCCCGGCAGTGTTTGCAGGCCAGATCGCAAGCCTGGGTTGTCTCCCAGATTACCATAAAAGGGCGAGTTTTCAGATCATATAAAGGTTGGCGGATAAGGGGCATTGCGTTTACCTGTTCGGATGTGGGATGTTTTAGGGATTACTGTATTCCGATACCATGCCCACGGTAATCTCATCCAAAAAATAGATCATTCTCTGGAAAAGTTGACGGCTATCCACGTCGGCCATCCCTTGAAGTGTCCCTGTTTCGTGGATTGAGTTGAGCATGGATCTGCGAAAAAACAAAAACGTCCGGGTGCACTCAGCCAGCGTCATTCCAACCGAATAACAAAATCGGCCGTATTCATGGGAGATTCGATCGCCTTCTTTAAGAAAGACATCGCCATTCGCATCATGAGTGCAATATTGAAAAAGGAGCGCAATTAAACGGTTGCCAGAAATCCGCATTTGCAGGCGGTCGGCTTCGTTAAGTTGAAGATACCAGGCTTGATTGACGATCTCGCTCGTGCGAAGTTCCTCACGCGTTATGGTAGCTAATTTGGATTTGATCTGTTGCAGTGCAAGCGGATTCGACACCTGGCTCCGTTGGCGCTCGAGGAATTCCTCGATTGCTTTGCGGGTATACTTTCTTTTACCACCCGGGGTGCGGATATGCTCCACCAGACCCTGGTTCGTCCAACGTCGCAAGGTGGTAAAATGAATGCCAAGCAATTGAGCAGCTTCTGAAATTGAAAGCCAGGGGGAATTATCGACCATGGAGATCTATGTTTTCCTATATATATCTCATGATGCCTATGTATAAATATAGTTTAAGGGTATAGAGATGTCAATAGTTCTTCGATTAGCGTTTCATTAGAAGGTATATTTTCCTAACCATAATTAAATTTAGGGCACGGTGTCCGATCGCACTTGCGATGGGGTGAACCGTGCCCTTTCCGCGGTAAGGGGATGCCGTGGAATCCCAGGCGTTTTTACACGCCTGGAAGGATGAAATCAATTAGATTGCAGCCGGTTTATACGTTATACGGCACTTCCAAAATCACCAGCCCCTGCTTGAACAGCAACGCAAACCGCAGCATCAACGCGGTCTGGTTATGCAGCAGGTTCTCCCACCAGTGGGTTGTAACAAACTGCGGCACCACGATGGTCAATACTTCAGTGGGCTGCCGGTTTTTCAATAAGACTTCGATAAAAGCCATCAGGGGTTCGATGAAGAGCCGGTAGGGCGAATCCAACACCACCAGGCGGGTGCCTTCACCGTAAGCGTTCCATTTATCCACCACCTTTTGCGATTCAAGCGGGTCGATGGAAACATGCACTGCGGTCACGTCCGCCGAAAGCGACCGGGCGTACGCCAGAGCCGACAGGGTGCCGCGATGGACGCCGGCAATCAGCAACACTACACGGTTGTGCGAGACGCGCATGGGAGTGTTGTAATTCTCCAGCGTCAGCCGGGCGGCCAGAACTTTGTAATGGTGATGAATGCTGGAAAAAATGGCCACGACAGCCGGAATCAGGATAATGATGATCCAGGCGCCGTCTTTGAATTTGGTTGCCGCGAAAACGAACATCACGACCAGTGTACAGACCGAGCCCAGGCCGTTGATGATCATTTTGAGTTTCCAGTGGCGGTCGAGTGTCAGGGTTGAGCCCCGTTCGACCACCTTTTCATCCGCAGCCAGGTGACCAGATTTCCACCAGCGTTTGGCCATGCCGGCCTGCGACAGGGTAAAGGAAAGGAATACGCCGATCGCGTATAGCGGGATTAAGCGGGTGACGCTGGCCTGGAAGGCCACGATCAGCAGCGAGGCGATCACGGCTAAAGCAACAATGCCGCGCGAGTAAACCAGTCGGCTGCCACGGAAGGTGAACTGGCGCGGCAAGAATCCGTCAGCAGCGGTCAACGCGCTTAGCCGCGGGAAATCAGCAAAGGCGGTGTTGGCTGCCATGATCAGAATGACCGATGTGCCGCCAATGATCGCCAGATATAAAAGTCCTTCACTACCGTAAACCGTACGCGCCATTTGCGAAATAACCGTTTCGGCTTCAGACGGAACAGACTTGATCGCGCCTGCCAGGAATGAGACCCCCAGGAACAAGGTGCCGAGGATGCTGGACATCCACACCAGCGTGATGCCGGCATTTTTACTGCGCGGCTCTTTGAAAGCAGTGATGCCATTTGAGATGGCTTCGATCCCGGTTAGAGCGGCCGTACCGCTGGCAAAGGCATGCAGCAGCAAAAATGGCGTGACGATACCAATGGCACCTTCAACTGAAAACGCTGGCGGGTTGACCACTGTCCCGAGCGACCCGGTCAGGTAGCGGAAAAAGCCCACCCCAACCGTCAGCACCATGGAGATGACAAAGAAGTAAGTTGGGATGGCAAAGGTGATGCCCGATTCTTTTACCCCGCGCAAATTAATCAACATGACCAAAAACACCATCCCGACTGCAATTTCAACGCGAAATGCGTATAAATTGGGGAATGCCGAGGAAATTTGCGCTACACCGGAAGAAATCGATACCGCTACGGTCAAAATGTAATCCGTCAACAGGGCAGCACCGGCCGCTTGCGCAGGCAGTTCACCCAGGTTGTCTCGGGCGACAATATACGCTCCACCGCCGCCCGGGTAGGCATGGATGGTTTGCTGGTAAGAAATCGACACAATCGCCATCAGAACAACAATAGCGATCGAAATGGGGAATACATAGCCCAGGGCGCCGCTGCCTGCGATTGCCAGGATCATCATGATTTCCTGGCTGGCGTACGCTGTGGATGACAGCGCGTCCGAGGCGAAGACGGCCAGTCCGACTGCCTTGCCGATGGTCTGATGCGGCGCATCGGCGGTTTGCAGCGGGCGGCCGATCAACCATTGGCGCCAGTCATTACGCGGCGCATGCTCGACATCCTGTTCGATGACCGTGGTACCAAAATTACTTTCCAATCTCATTTATAAAATACCTTTTTCAATATTAAGGCCGGGGATATTCGAAAAACCCCGGCAGTCGCGATCCTTGATTAGCGGCGAACGATCTGACTCCAGAGCCAGACCGCGCCAAATTCAATCACCAAAATAGCCGTTAGTACCAGTTTGTGGGCAAACCCGGGAAAAGCAGTATCAGCTTGCAGTTCAAGCAAGGTGAAACCCGCCAGAATCACCAGCGCTCCCAGCCAGAAGAGCAGACCGCTCATCCAACTTTT
>CALMGN010000009.1 GCA_937863605.1 uncultured Anaerolineaceae bacterium | reverse complement strand
ATCGGTTATTTGCACCAGGATGTGCAGCTGACACCTGGCCGAACGCTGCTGCAGGAAACGCTGGCCGCTTCGAGCGAACTATCCGCGATTGAGGTCGAACTGGCAGCGGTTGAAGCCAGCCTGGCGGACCCGGCAGTGTATGCCAATGAAAAACTGCTGGCGCGGGCGCTTGGGCGCCAGGAAAAGCTGCTGGATCAGTTTGCATCCCTGGGTGGACCTAACTTTGACGGCCGGGTGCGTTCCACGCTGCGCGGGCTCGGCTTTGTCCCGGCTGATTTTGACCTGCCGGTGGAGGTACTCAGCGGCGGGCAGAAGAAACTGGCCGGGTTGGCGCGCCTGCTCCTGCTGCAGCCTGATCTGCTGCTGCTGGACGAGCCGGATAATCACCTTGACCTGGCTGGCAAGTCTTTCCTCGAGCGTCTAATCCGCGAGTACCGCGGCGGGGTAGTGATCGTCTCGCATGACCGCTACCTGCTCGACCTGGTTGCAGACGAGATCGCCGACCTGGAAGACGGCCGGCTGACGATTTACCCCGGCAACTATTCGGAATATGCCTTTGAAAAAAAGTCACGCCTGATGCGCCAGCAGCAAATGTTCCAGGTGCAGCAGAAGGAAATCCGTCGATTGGAACAGTCAGCGCAGCGCCTGCTGGTGTGGGGGCGCACCTACGACAATGAGAAGCTGATCATCCGCGGTAAAAACATCCTGGACCGGCTGGAGCGCATCGACCGGATCGACCGGCCGGTGCTGGAACGCAGGCGGATGGGGCTGGAACTCTCCGGCTGGGTGGGCAGCCAGAAGGTGCTCGAACTGCGGGAACTGTTCAAATCCTTCCCGTCGATAGAAGGCGAGCGGGTTCTATTGGACGGATTGAACGTCCGCCTGGACCACGGCGAGCGGGTCGGGCTGGTTGGTCCGAACGGCGCCGGCAAATCCGTCCTGTTTCGCATGATCCTGGAGCAAGAGCAGCCGACCGGCGGGGAAATTATCATCGGGCCTTCGGTGAAAATTGGCTATTATGCCCAGCAGCATGAAACTCTCGATCCGCAGCAGACGCTGATTGACGCGGTGCGCCTGGGCGCCAATATGAGCGAAGAGAACGCGGTTGCCCTGTTGAACAAATTCCTGTTCACGTATTTACAGGGGCGCGAAAAAGTGGGGCAGCTTTCTGGCGGTGAACGCAGCCGGCTGCAGCTGGCATTGTTAATGCTGGCTGGCGCTAATTTTCTGCTGCTTGATGAGCCGACCAACCATCTCGACATCCCGTCGGCTGAGGTGCTGGAGAGCGCCCTGGAGGATTTCGAGGGGTCTGTTTTGGTCATCTCTCACGACCGTTATTTCCTCGATCAAGTTGTGGGGCGGATTTGGGAGCTCGACGGCGGTCAATTACGCGATTATGCTGGTAATTACAGCGCAAGCCGCAATCAATAGTAGGACGCGGGGATTCCATGCCTTTTGTCACATGTCACGGAAACGGTAGGGGCACGGGGATATTTAACGATTCTCTAACATCCCGTTATCCCCGTGCCCGCGCCGTCTATTCTGCACGCACGACCCCGGTTCGGTTTATGGCTTGTCCACAAGATCGGGGCAAGTCTATATCTTTTACCCTACATTACAGCCGGGCAAGTCTTCTGGCGTCTTCAAATAGCGGATGACCTTGCAAGGGTTGCCCGCGGCGAACACATCTGCCGGGATGTCCTTGACCACCACGCTGCCGGCGCCAATCACGCTGCGGTCGCCAATGGTAACGCCCGGACCGATGACCGCCGATCCGCCAACCCACACGTCGCAACCAATCTTGATCGGTTTGGCATATTCCAGCCCGCTGCGGCGTTCGACGGCGTCGAGGGGGTGGGTGGCGGTATAAATCTGGACGTTGGGGCCAAACATGGTGTTGCTGCCGATCTCTACCTGCATCACATCCAGCACCACGCAGTTGAAATTGAAAAATACATTGTCTCCCAGGTGAATGTTGTAGCCGTAATCGCAGTAAAACGGCGGCTCGATCCCGACATGCTTGCCCATCACGCCCAATAGCTCGGTCAACAGTTGCTTGCGCAGCGGTCCTTCATCAGCGGTTGTGTTGTTGAACGCGCGGGTTAAATCCCGAGCGTGGCGGCGTTCCGCGACCAATTGCGGATCGGTCGAATCGTATAACTCGCCAGCCAGCATCTTCTCTTTCTCAGTCGCCATGTTCTTCTCCTCTATTGGCCTGCGGCCATTTGCGCGCATGTCGGCCAGTGGAGAAAATTATAACAGCGCAGAAACCATGCTACTTGACCGGTGTGAATCCGTAGTTTTTTAGAATTTCTTGCCCGGTTGGCGAGAGCACAAAATCAACGAAAGCCTGCGCCATCGCAGCTTGCGAGCTATCTGGCAGCACCAGAATCGGGTAATCGGCGATTATGTTCAACTCTGCCGGGATTTCGATGCTTCCAATTTGATCTTTGGCGCTGATGCTGTCGGTGGCGTAGACGATCCCGGCATCCGCTTCACCCAACCCGACCTTGGTGAGTACCGCCCGGACATTGTTTTCATAAGAGACGATGTTGTTCATCACGGCTTGCTGATAACCTAACCCGAATTCCCCGCTCTTTTCAGCCAGACCTAAAAAGTCAAGGCTGTATTGACCGACTGGGACCTCCGGTCCGGCAAAAACCAGCTTTAATTTAGGAAGGGCAAGATCTGCCAGCCCGGTCAAATGTGCCGGATTGTCTTTTGGGTAGATGACCACCAACTGATTTTCAACAAATATTGTTTTTGCATCTGGCGCCAGGTTTTTCTCGGCTAGAACCAAATCCATCTGTTTATTATTGGCGCTGGCAAACACATCCACGACCGCTCCCTGGATGATCTGCTGGGCAAGTTCCTGCGACCCGGCAAAATTAAAAACCACCTTTACGTTTGAATTGGCACCCTGGAATAATTTACCAATTTCAATAAAGGATTCCGTCAGCGAGGCTGCGGCGGAGACCGTAATCGTCGCCATCTCCGGAGCGGGGGATGTCTGAGGTGTACACCCGGCATTGAAGGCGATTGCGACTGCCAACATGGTGAGGAAAAACTTGGTTAACTTTCTCATGGTGAGGTAGATATCCAAAGCGACCAGTGAAATATACTCAATAAATGAGTATAAACAGCATCGCCAGGGCTGTAAAGGGATGAAAGTAACGCCGAGGGTTCATAAGCGGCCATTAA
>CALMGN010000008.1 GCA_937863605.1 uncultured Anaerolineaceae bacterium | reverse complement strand
TTCAGGATGACATCCTGCGCAAAAATTGCTCGTTCAGGTTGACATCCTTTGACAGAATGAAATAATAATTACGCAATTCCCGGTTGAGACTGGTCCGGGATGGTCAAATCCAACCGCGGGACGGCAGTGGAAGTGGCGCGCAAAGACTGCGCGACCTGATTTAACGTAATCCCTTCCCCCGGCACTTCCAGATCAGGCCGCAGCTCGGCAATGGGGATCGCCAGAAAATCGCGTTTCCACAGATTGAGGTCTAACACCTGTTCGTCATAGACGATAATATCCAGGTCTATGGTGCGCGGAGCATTTTTATCCGAAGTGCGCACCCGGCCAAGCTCCTGCTCAATTTTTCCCAGCACAGCAGCCTTTAAACCATCAACTGCCAACGGAGTAGAGATCCAGGCAGCGGCGTTTAAAAATCGCGGGCCGGTAGTTCCGACAGCCTCTGTTTCCCAGATTGTCGAAAAGGTATTGACGGTCACAGCCTGCCGCAGACGTTTCATGGCCTCGAGTATGTTTTCGCGCGGGTTGAGGTTGGAACCCAGGCTGATATACCCCTGGTGCATGGCAGTCTCTCCTTCAGTTCGGAAACGCTCAATTTCAACCCCGACGGATTGGGCAAAGCGCACCGCCCCAGGTTTTTCAACCCTCACCTGCACGCCGGCAACACCTGGTTCCTCCAGACAAAAACGGGCGATATCGGATGCCAGAGCCTCGACCGTGTAGCGCGCCGAGCGCTCGACGTAGGCGATGGTCTTCTTGGCTACCGTGCGGTAGTTGATGCAATCGTTGATGTTATCGCTCTTCCCGGCCGGGTGGATATCACCATACAGCACGATATTAACCAGAATATCCTGCCGCTGCGCCCGCTCGCGCTCAGAAATCCCGATGATGCCGCGAATAAGCAAGTCTTTGATGATAATTCGATCCATGATCCAATCCTTTCAAAACTAAACCAGGTGCCGGCCGCCGTCCAGGTGAAGGATCTCGCCGGTGATGTAATTGGAACCGGCCAGGAAAAACAGGGCAGCTTCTCCAACCTCGGACAAATCCGCCCAGCGTTTGGCGGGCACATCTTCGAGAATTTTATTGGCATTCCCGCCGTCACTGGGGGGCAAAACTGCACCCAGTGCCAGTCCGTTAACCAGAATATGGGGTGCAAGAGCCAGTGCCAGCGAGTGGGTCAGGGCGGCCAGTGCTGCCTTGCTGATGGTGTACGGCAGGTGGTCAGCGCCCGGGCGCAGTGCGCGCCAATCCAGCAAGTTGAGGATTCTACCGGGCTGCCCTGCCAGGTTTTTGGCAAATTGCTGCGAAAGAAAGAACGGTGCTGAAAGGTTGATATTCAGCGTTTGCTGCCATTCGGCCGGGGTGACCTCAGCCCAATCCAGGGAACCGAAAATGGCGGCGTTGTTGATCAGATGTTGAAAGGGTTGAACCTCCCATGCCTGATTAACCAGTCTGGCCGCCTGTTCCAGATCTTCCAGATCTGCTTGCAGTACCCAGGCTTTTCGGCCCAGGGCACGGATTTCTGCTGCCGTTTGTTCTGCATCCTTTGTGGAATGACCGTGGTGGATCAGGATATCCGCGCCGGCCCGCGCCAGGTGCAGCGCCAGAGCCCGCCCAATCCGACGGGCAGCGCCGGTTATCAAGACGGTTTGACCGGTCAGCTTCATAATCCCTCCTGTATTTCGGTCGGTGCGCTAACAGGCGGTACCACTGGTGGGACCTCAGGCCATCTTTTACCAAGCAATGTCAATGCGGCTACAAGGATCAACCAGGCAACAATTTGCGCCGGCCTCAACCCGCCTGGCCATATCAGGCTGTCACCGCGAAAAGCTTCCAGGAAAATGCGCATGAAGGCGGTTAAGGCTGTCCAGCCAAGAAAACACACTCCAGCTGGCCAGCGTATTGTCGCCTGCAAGCGGTAAAGTACGACAGCGATGGCGGAAGCTGCTAAAATTTCGTAAATTTGCGACGGGTGACGCGTTTCTCCCCAGAGGTTAATTCCCCAGGGAAGACTGGTTTTTGCCCCAAAAGCCTCGCCTGAGGCCAGGTGTGCAACCCCCAGGGCGATAAAAAATACTGCCAGACCAGGAGTTAAAACATCCAGCGTCTGCCACAACGGCAGCTTTTTCCGTTGTGCATAAATAACGGCTGCAAGGATTCCAACAAACAGCCCGCCGAGGGGATCCAACATGGTCGGGGTGGGTGAGAGGATACTTAGGAGGTTGCCAGTAAAAGCCGCCGGATGGCCTGCCACAAACGACAGGCGCGCCCCCAACAGCCCGGCAACCAGGCTAGCCAGCGCCAGATTGGACAAGCGGTTGGCGTCATAAACATGGCGGTGAGCGTATCGCTCGGAAGCGGTCAATCCCAGCCACACGCCCGCAATCAGGATCAGGAAGGGGGTTTGGAGCACGAATGGTCCTAGGGGTAAGACCGGCAGCATCAGGACAACTCCTCGACCAAGCGGGAGATTTCAGCACGCAGCATGGCTTCGGATAACGGCCCGCCGTAAATCACTTTTTGAATTTGTCCTTCAGCATCAATAAAAAAGGAGGAGGGTAGCGCCTGGACCTGGTAGGTTCGGTTAACGTTTCCATCCAGGTCAAGCAATATTGGAAAGGTTAGTCCATAATCGGCTACAAATGTCTGAATGTCTGCCAGGTTGTCCTGGTTGGTGGCATTGACGCTGAGGATGGCAACCTGTTCAGGTGGGTAAACCAAGGTAAGGTTTTGAATGGCGGGCATTTCGGCTTTACATGGCGGGCACCATGTCGCCCAGAAGTTGAGGAAAACCACTTTGCCGCGGTAATCGCTCAGGGTCACCACCTTGCCGTCCAGCCCGGTCAACTCAAAATCGGGGGCTGTGAAGCCGACCCGTGGAAAAGCTACACCGCCGCCGGTTGTGGCGGGAGCGAAGGCTGTCGTAAGCCCAATCCATGCGGCTGATAGCAGTAGAATTCCTGCAGTTATCCAGGTCCAATTGCGAGGGTAGCTGTCCATGGTTCAATGGTATGAGGGATGGGGGTCGGTGTCAAGATAAAAATCACATTTCCCCTCTTGACAAAATAAGATCGGTTTAGTATGATTTGGTTATCCCCCCCCACCCGGGGTGGGGTAAAGGAGAACCGATGAAAGACCCGCAAGTCATGACTCGCCTGAAAACTGCTGAAGGACACCTGCGCGGTATCCAACGCATGGTGGATGAAGAGGTATATTGCATTGACATCATCCGCCAAATCCAGGCTGTCCAATCCGCATTGAATCGTGTCAGCACCATGCTGTTGGAGGGACACCTGAACAGCTGCCTGATCGGCGCAGTGCGCGGCGAGGATCCAGACGAACGGGAGCGCGTTCTCAAAGAGATTGCCGAGGTTTTCGAGGCAGCAACCAAAGTTTAGTTCAATTTATTCCCCAAGGAGGAACCCTTTATGTCCACTGTAACTTACACTGTCCCTGGCATCCATTGCGGCCATTGCGTCCACACAATCAAAATGGAAGTGAGCGATCTGTCCGGCGTACAAAACGTCAGCGCGGATATGAACACCAAGCAGGTTGTAGTAACTTACGACGCTCCGGCCTCGGAAGAGAAGATCGAAGCCCTGTTGGCAGAGATCAATTACCCTGCTCAGAAATAAGTACAAGCAGCCGTTTGTCCATTGGCGCTCCCCGGTTGAGGCAGCGCCAATGGAACATTTACCAGGAAGTAAATATTAATTTAATGGATTGATTTGCATCCTCCATCTAAGGAGCATTTGAATGAGTGATTCGCGCCAGATCGTTTTACCGGTAACTGGCATGACCTGCGCCAATTGTGTGGCTACCATTGAGCGCAACTTAAAAAAGGAAAATGGGGTTCAATCGGCGCTGGTTAATTTATCCTCCGAGCGCGCCACGGTTGAATTTGATCCGGCCCTGGTTGGGCTGAATACGCTGATTGGGCGGGTTGAACGTGCTGGTTATGGCATTGCCACTGGTGAGGCCGATCTGCATGTTCGCGGAATGAGCGACGACAACGACGCTCGCCGTTTGCAGAAGACTATTGAAAAAATCGACGGGGTCCGCCAGGTGACGGTCAATTTCACCGCGGAAAAAGTAAAAGTAAACTACATCCCAACGCTCACATCGCAAACTGATTTGCGCGCCGCCATTCGCAGCGCCGGGTTCGAGGCGTTGGAACTGGGCGGAGATGCGCGTGATGCAGAAGGCGAAGCGCGCCAGGCAGAAATTGCCCACCAGCGGAAATTACTCATCATCGGACTAATTTTCACGATCCCTTTATTTATTTTTGCTATGGTCCGCGATCTGGGATTGCTGCCGATGGGTTGGTCCCACGCCAGTTGGACGAACTGGCTGATGCTGGTACTGGCGACGCCGGTGCAGTTTTATGTGGGGTACCAATACTATCGTAATGGCTACAAGTCGCTGCGCAATGGTTCTGCCAATATGGATGTGCTGATCGCCATGGGTTCATCGGCAGCGTATTTCTACAGCCTGCCGGTAACTTTTGGCTGGATCCCTGGTCATGTGTATTTCGAGACTGCCGCGGTGATCATCACTTTGATCCGGCTTGGCAAATTCCTGGAAGCCCGCGCCAAGGGCTTGACCAGTGAAGCCATTAAAAAGCTGATGGGGCTGCAGGCGAAAACCGCACGGGTAATGCGCGACGGTAGCGAACTGGATATTGCTATCGATGATGTGCACCCCGGCGATATTGTCCTCGTACGGCCGGGCGAAAAAATTCCAGTAGATGGCGTGCTGGTGGAAGGCCGCTCGACGGTGGACGAATCGATGCTCACCGGCGAGAGCCTGCCGGTCAGCAAAGGCCCGGGTGACGCGGTCATCGGCGCGACATTGAACAAGCAGGGTGCCTTTAAATTCGAGGCAACCAAAGTCGGAAAAGAGACGGCGCTTGCGCAGATCATCCGCCTGGTGGAAGAAGCCCAGGGGAGCAAAGCTCCGATTCAAAAAATGGCTGACCAGGTCGCAGCAGTATTTGTCCCGGCAGTCATCGGCATCGCGCTAATTACCTTCCTGGTGTGGTACTTCCTGGTACCCATGCCAATCAATTCGGATACCACCGCTTTTACTCGCGCCATGATGGTGATGGTAGCAGTGCTGGTGATCGCCTGCCCGTGCGCGCTTGGTCTGGCAACCCCGACCGCAGTAATGGTGGGAACTGGAAAAGGCGCTGAGATGGGCATTTTGCTGCGCAACAGTGAAGCACTGGAACGCGCCGGTAAAGTAAACGTGGTCATTTTGGATAAGACCGGGACGATTACCCGCGGCCAACCTTCAGTGACGGATGTACTTGTTGACCCGCATTGGGAAGGGTTCGCCGATTCCTCGACCGAACTGGTGCGGCTGGCAGCCAGCGTCGAGCAGGTTAGCGAGCACCCGCTGGGTGAAGCGATTGCCGCTGAAGCTGGCGAGCGCGGCCTGACCTTGAGCACACCCGACGGATTCAAAGCGGAGATTGGACACGGCGTCGAGGCGGTGGTCGAAGGTCGGACGCTGGTGGTCGGCAGCCCGCGCTTGATGGAGCAGCGTGGCATTTCCTTAAACGGTTTCTCCGGCGACGTGCAGCGCTTGCAGTCAGAAGCCAAAACCGCCATTCTGGTGGGTGTTGACGGCGTGGTGCGCGGCATTCTGGGCATTGCCGACACGGTCAAAGACGGCTCCGTCAAGGCCATTCAGGATTTGCACGACCTGGGACTCAAAGTGGTCATGATCACCGGTGACAATCAGCGCACCGCCGAAGCCATTGGTGGGCAGGTGGGCGTGGACAGTGTTTTGGCAGAGGTCCTCCCGGACGGTAAGTCAACTGAAGTGAAAAAGCTGCAAGAATCGGGTGCGGTGGTGGCTATGGTCGGAGACGGCATCAACGATGCACCGGCGCTGGCGCAGGCTGACGTTGGTATTGCCATTGGCACTGGAACGGACGTTGCGATGGCAGCGGCGCCGGTTACGCTGATCAGCGGTGATTTGCGCGGGGTGGTGCGGGCGGTTAAACTGTCACGGCGTACGCTAAGGACCATCAAGCAAAACCTGTTCTGGGCTTTCTTCTATAATGTAATACTAATTCCAGCAGCTGCGCTCGGCTTTTTGAACCCCATGCTGGCCGCTGGAGCGATGGCCTTTAGCAGCGTGTTCGTGGTCACCAACAGCCTGCGCCTGCGCCGACTCAAATTGGCCTGACCTTTTCATTAACCCATTCACCCGCTGGCAAACCGCCAGCGGGTTTTGTTTATGCGCCTACAGATTAGATGATAAAATCGTTAGTTGTTCAGACGCTCCGCGAAGCTGGTCGGAGATGGTCAACGTGCACTCATCATCCTTGAAGGAATCAACCATGGCGACGACTTCCAGTTTAGAAGAAAAAGCGATCAATACCATCCGGTTTTTATCGGCAGACGGCGTACAAAAAGCCAACTCCGGACATCCGGGATTGCCGATGGGCACTGCAGCCATTGCCTACACCATCTGGACGCGCCACCTGAAGCATAACCCCGTCAATCCAAAATGGCCGGACCGCGACCGCTTTATCCTTTCCGGCGGGCACGGCTCGATGCTGTTATATTCGCTTTTGCACCTGACGGGTTATAACCTGCCGCTGGATGAATTGAAGGCTTTTCGGCAGTGGGGCAGCCTGACTCCCGGGCACCCGGAATACGGGTTGACCTCCGGCGTTGAGACGACTACCGGCCCGCTTGGGCAGGGGTTCGCAAACGGAGTTGGCATGGCGATTGCCGAAACGCACCTGGAAAGCGAATTTAACCGCCCGATGCACCCGGTGGTTAACCACAACATCTATGCCATCGTTACCGACGGCGACCTGATGGAGGGGGTAGCCTCTGAAGCCGCCTCATTGGCCGGTCACCTCAAACTGGGCCGGCTGATCTACCTTTACGACGACAATCATATTTCGATTGACGGACCCACCGACCTGTCATTCACCGAAGACCGCGGCAAGCGCTTCGAGGCCTACGGCTGGCATGTGCAGCACGTTACCGATGGGAACGATGTGCGAGCCATTGACCGGGCGATTCGCAAAGCCAAGAAAGACCCGCGGCCTTCGATCATTCTTTGCCGTACTCATATTGGCTTCGGGCTGCCGACCCGGCAGGACACCAACAAGGCCCACGGGGAACCGCCCGGGGTGGAGGAACTGCGCGGCGCCAAGGAAAAACTGGGTTGGCCGCTGGAACCCGATTTTTACATCCCCACCGATGTCCTCGAATTCTATCGTAAGGCTGTGACCGCGGGTAAACGGGCGGAAAGCGTCTGGAAGAAGCGTTTTGAAGCTTACAGCCGCGAATATCCCGACCTGGCAGCCGAATTCGATCGCCGCATGGCCGGTCAACTGCCGGTTGGGTGGGATGCAGACCTTCCAAAATTCGAGGCTGACCCGAAAGGCATGGCCACCCGCGCTGCCTCTGGCAAGGTGATCAATGCCCTGGCTGAGAAATTGCCCGAACTCATCGGCGGTTCAGCCGACTTGACGCCTTCGAACAATACCTGGATTAACAGCAGTCACGCCTACCAGCCAGACGCCCGCGACGGACGCTACATCCACTTTGGTGTGCGCGAACATGCCATGGGGTCGCTGACCAACGGCATCGCTTTGCACGGCGGCCTGGTACCGTACGGCGGGACCTTTCTGGTGTTTTCCGATTACATGCGGCCGGCGGTACGGCTTTCAGCGCTTTCGGAATACCACAGCATCTGGGTCTTCACCCATGACAGCGTCGGGCTGGGCGAGGATGGCCCTACCCACCAGCCAGTGGAACACCTGGCAGCTTTGCGCGCCATCCCGCATTTAAGTGTCATTCGGCCAGCCGATGCCAATGAGGTGCGCGAGGCCTGGGTGCAAGCCATCACCCATAAATCCGCCACCGCTTTATTGCTCTCGCGGCAGCCGGTGCCAACCCTGGACCGGAACGAATTTGCCGCTGCCGAAGGATTGGCCCGCGGCGCGTATGTTTTGGCCGACCTGGGGGGCGGAGAACCTCAGCTCATTCTAATGGCATCCGGCACCGAAGTGGATCTGATTGTTTCGGCTGGCCGCACGCTGGCGGCGGAGGGTGTGCGCGTTCGCCTGGTTTCCTTCCCCAGCTGGGACTTGTTCGAGAAACAGGATGCAGCTTACAAAGCAAGCGTCCTGCCGCGCGAGATAACTGTCCGTCTAGCGGTCGAAGCCGGGGTCGAGCAGGGTTGGGAACGCTACACCGGGTGTGAAGGCCAGACTATCACGATTAATCGATATGGAGCTTCGGCGCCCTACAAAAAGATCTTCGAGGAATTAGGGCTGACACCTGAGCATGTTGCCGCCGTTGCCCGCAAGCTGTTAGGTAAAGAATAGCGAGGATAGGATGCGCGTAGCCGTTGCCTGTGACCACGGCGGGTTTCCGCTAAAAAAGGACATCATCGAGCTGGTCCAATGCCTTGGCCACGAAGTGGTCGATTTAGGCACCATGGACGCCACCCCGGTCGATTACCCGGATTATGCTGAAAAAGCGGGTCTGGCATTGCAGCGCGGCGAAGTTGACCGGGCGATCGTCATCTGCGGGTCAGGAGTGGGCGCTTGCGTGGCAGCCAACAAGATCAAAGGCGTATATGCCACATTAAGCCATGATACTTATTCAGCGCATCAGGGGGTCGAGCACGACAACGTCAACCTGTTGTGCCTTGGTGCCCGGATCGTCGGAGTCGAGCTGGCCAAAGAGATCGTTAAAGCCTTCTTAGGCGCGACTTTTTCTCAGGATGAGCGCTTCCACCGCCGCTTTGCCAAAGTAAAGGTGATCGAGCAGCGCAACCTCGGTTAGGCTCTTCATCGTCCGCGGCATCCTCTCAACCCTTGGGGTGAAAGGTCTGCCGGGCTAATGCAATCGCACCCAGCACGCCGGCCCGCTGACCCAGCCGCGGCGGTACGATAAATTCGTCAATCGTTTCTAGAATGGCCGGAGCGTGGATATACCCGTTCAAAATAAGCTGCACCTTCAACCGAATCATGGGTAGAAGCTGAGCTTGCTGCATGACCCCGCCGCCAAGAATGATGCGCTGCGGTGAAAGCGTGCACACCAGGTTAGCCAGCGCCAGAGCGATGTAGTTAGCTTCCAATTCCCAGACTGGATGGTAGGCTGGCAATGATTCGCCTGGCTGCTGCGTGCGCGCCTGTATAGCTGGCCCGGACGCCAATCCCTCGAAGCAGTCACCGTGGAAGGGGCAAATTCCGTCAAATGGATCATCATCACGCGAGTGGGGCAGCCGGATGTGTCCCATCTCGGGGTGGATTAAGCCGTGGTGCGGCTTGCCGCTGGCGACCAGCCCGCCGCCGATCCCGGTGCCGATGGTCAGGTATATGTAGTCGCGCAGGTCGCGGGCGGCTCCCCAAAAGCCTTCGCCCAACGCCGCCGCATTGACATCGGTATCCAGGGTTACAGGGGCGGCAGTGCCTTGCTCGATGGTGCGGCAAAGATCGGTGTACGCCCAGCCAGGTTTTGGCGTGGTCGTGATTTTTCCGTGATTCGGCGAACCGGGATCCAGGTCGAGCGGACCAAAACTGCCAATTCCGATCCCTTCCAGCCGTTGGCGGGTTTTAATCATATACTGGCGAAAAAAGTCAACTGCGTGCCCCAGGGTCTCGGCAGGTTCAGTGGTGGGGAACCGCACTTCTGCCCGGATATCATCCGGACTTGAGCCAATTGCACAGATAAACTTGGTGCCGCCAGCCTCGATTCCGCCGTATAAGCGCATCCCTGTTCTCCTTGCCCCGAACGATGGGTTAATCTGTTGCTATGTTCTATAAATTGTACCCGGCTTTTAACTCCTTACCCATCTAAACAACTTGTCAGCACGAATAAGGGTATAATCATTAATTGTTTGTTTTTGCCCTTGTTTGAGATCTTTTGAGAGCATACGGGCGGGAATCCTCAGGTTTACCAACAATCCCAATGTTTTTCCCGGTTATCACCGGCAAAGTTATTTCCCGGCAATAATCCTATTAAATTGAGGTGGTTTCATGGATATTTTTACGAAATGTTCAGAATTTACGCAGGCGAAAGATGCCATTGCGCAGGGTATTTACCCGTACTTTATCCCACTGGATGAAAACGAAGGAACTGAAGTTGTTTTCCACGGGCAGCGTTTGATCATGTGCGGTTCGAACAATTACCTTGGTCTGACCACCCATCCACGGGTCAAACAAGCTGCCTGCGAAGCCATTGACCGGTATGGCACCAGCTGCACGGGTTCGCGCTTTCTCAACGGCACGCTCTCGCTGCACCACCAACTCGAGGCTGAACTGGCAGAATGGGTCGGTAAAGAGGCTGCGCTGGTATTCTCAACCGGCATGCAGGCCAATCTGGGTGCGATCAGTGCAATTGTTGGGCGCGGCGATTATGTGATTCTTGACAAGGACGACCATGCCAGTATTGTTGACGGCGCTCGGTTAGGGTACGGCAAGATCGAACGCTATGTCCATAACGACATGGCGCATTTGGAGCGCGTGCTGCAATCATTGCCAGCGGATAGCGGCAAATTGATCGTCGTCGATGGGCTGTTCAGCATGGAAGGCGACATTGCCAATTTGCCAGGGATCATCCCGCTGGCGAAAAAATATGGCGCACGTCTGATGGTCGATGATGCCCATGCCATGGGTGTTTTGGGCGGTGGACGCGGTACAGCGGCTCATTTTGGGATCACGGAAGGCGTCGACCTGATCATGTCAACCTTCAGCAAATCCTTTGCTTCGCTGGGCGGTTTCGTCGCGGGCGACGAGAATGTGATCCATTACATCAAGCATTTTGCTCGCTCGTTGATCTTCAGTGCCAGTATTCCGGCCTCTAACACGGTTGCCGCCCTTACCTCGCTGCAGATCATGCGCGAGGAACCCGAGCGAATTGCGCGCGTCAATGCTATCGGTGACCGCATGCGCAAAGCCTATACCCAATTGGGGTTCAACATTGGCCATTCGGTCACGCCGATCGTCCCGATCCTGATTGGCGACAACGATTTGACCTTTTTAATGTGGAAGACCCTGTTCGAAAACGGTGTTTTTGTCAATCCGGTCATCAGTCCGGCAGTAGCCCCGGGTCACCAGCTGCTGCGCACCAGCTACATGGCCACGCACACCGACGACCAGTTGGATCGGGTGGTCAGCGCCTTTGAAAAGGTCGGACACCAACTCGGACTGATTTAGTCTTCGTCCGCTTGGTTGCCTGCAGGTCGTTCAAAACCGTGCTTCACGGTTGGCTGGACGGCCTGTTTCTTTATCTCCGACCCGAGAGTGGGATGCAGGTTGGGGAGCAGCATGACGGGGGTCAGGGACATACTCAGGCTCGGTACGCGGGAGTTCTGACCGGTTGCCCGGGCGCGGACGGGATTGGTTGAACGTGGGAGCGGGCAGGGGCTGCGGGGCTGGCGTGGTCAGACCGGTGCCACTCAGGAATTCGAGTGGTTGAAACGGCCGCGGGCTTTGGCTAAAAAGCCGCGAACCGGCCATCGAGAAGCTGCCAATCAACAATATGCGGGTTACCCAGACCATCAGCGCCACAAACACCGGCACAATCCCGGTCAGAGTCTGCGGATCGATAAAACTGGCAGCTTGCGGCAAGCGGTTGACCAGCCCCAACGAGATGCCCCACCAGGTGAGCACGGCGTTCATGGTGGCGGCAATCAGCCAGGCGCCGAAAAGATACCAGGACTCACTGGCCGATTGTTGGCCATCCTCCGGGATGAACAGGCGGGCGATTCCAGCAAAATCGATGCCGCAGAAGGCGATGGTCAGGATGGTCGCCCAGGAAATTCCAAGGATTTTGAGTTCACCCAGCAGGTCTTGCAGCGCTACCTCGGTGGTGCTGAAATTGAACATTTCAAAGCCGACCAGTGCGGTAGCCAGGATGACGCCGATCAGCAAGCCGCGTTGGTTGAGAATGCGCTGTGGCAATACCCCGCGTTGAGTGGATGGGGAAGAGTATGCACCTGACATATCAACCTCCTTTACGAATAAACCGGATGCATGCTCTTATAATAGAACAAATATTCTATTTTGTCAAGTATTAGAAAATGTCAGAACCATTTCCGCTTTCGGAAGTAGTAGATCATTCCTCCCGTGATCAGCAAGAAAACGATCCAGACCAAGGGATAGCCGTATTTCCAGCTTAACTCCGGCATGAAGTGGAAATTCATCCCGTAGATGCCGGCGACGAAAGTTAGCGGCAGGAAAATGGTCGAGACGATCGTCAGGGCTTTCATCACCTCGTTCAGACGCAGGGATGTGGAATTCAAGTAGGCTTCCAGCGCATTGGTAGCCATATCGCGCAGGATATCGATCCAGTCGTACACGCGTACCAGATGGTCGTAAATGTCGCGAAAATATATCTGAGACTGGTGATCGACCATCGGGTAATCTTCACGGGTCAGATGATTGATCGCCTCGCGTTGCGGAGCGATGACCCGGCGAACCGAAATAATGGCATGCTTTAGCTTTAATATTTGTTCCAGCGTACCGGGCAGCGGTTTGTCGAGCACCCGGTCTTCCAGTGCTTCGAGTTCATCTTCAAGCGTTTCTAATGGCCCATTATAATCGTCCACAATAACATCAATTAAGGCATGACACAGAAAATCCGAGCCATTGGTCTGCAGGCGTTCGTCGCGCTGCAAACGCCGCCGCAGTTTTTCGACCGCAACCATTTGCGGAGAATGATAGCTGGTAACAACGTAGTTCTGGCCCAGGAAAATATCGAATTCCTCGGAGGTCAAGATCTGGTGGTCATGGTTGGCAAACAGCGCCATCACCACAATAAACAGGTACGTGCCGTAGTCATCGACTTTTGGCGTTTGAAACCCGGTCGACTCACTGTCTTCAACTGCCAGGGGATGAAAATGGAACAATTCTGTCAAAATCGCCCGTGTTTCTTCGGCTGTCGGCTGTTCCAGGCTGACCCATACCAGTCCATCGGTATCCGCCACTGCGGATCTCAGCGCATCCTGTGAAATATCCCATTGGAGTGTGCCAGATTTAGGGATATATAGATTGCGGATCATCAGTCCTCCACGCCTAAAGATTTTAAAAACATCAAGTTAATTTGGTTTTAAGATAAAGCTATCGTGATGTCATCCTGAGCTAGCGTTTTTTGCGAAACCAAGGATCTGCTCAACCTGGGTCGGGGTGTTTCAGGCCAAATACCGGCCGCCACGCGCAGAGCGTCTTCCCGCAAGGACACCGGGATGGTACGACGGGCAACTTGACAACAATTGGTAACTTTGTCTATCGTTAATTCAGGCCAATAATTGGCAACAGGCTCATTATAGGCCAAAAACCAGGAGCGGAGCAGGTTGAGCGGCAATGCACTTAACCGATACCGATTTTTTGATGCCTGCGCATAGCCAAAATGTGGATTGGCATAAATTGGTAAAAACGATTAAAATTGCCGTTTGGAGATCCAATGGACGAATTAAATGTTCAAACCCTGATGACCCTGCTACCGCAGGTATTTCTCCCGGAACAAGCTCGGGGAATCGCTGCGGTGATTAACTTTGACCTTGCCGGCGACGGCGGCGGGGAGTGGACCGTCACGATCCACAACCAGAGTTGTACTGCCGTACCGGGAAAATCGGCATCCTCCGATTTAACCCTGGCTGCCAAGACTCATGATATTTTGGATATCTTTACCGGGCGGCTGGACCCGACCCGCGCATTATTGTTTGGCAAATTGCGCATGACCGGCGACATGCGCCTGGCGATGCGTCTGGCAGAATTGTTCGATACCCACGATCCCCGCCTGCGCCAGTGGAAAAAAGCATAAATACAATCTCTCCCCTGAGGCGTTAAAAATTTCTCTCCCCTGCAAGAGGAGAGGTTAGGTGAGGGGTCACGAATAAAATTACCAGCTATTCGCTAGTACAGTCCCCAATCTAAATCGACGCCGTCTTCCATCATCGCAAAATCCCAGACATCCATCCCCAGTTCGATGGACACCGGCATGCCAATGGCTTCCTCGGCCTTTACGCGGGTCATATCGATCAATGCCGGGCCGTAAGGGCAAAACGGGGTGGTCAGGATCATTTTGATAATAGCCTGCCCGTCAGCATCGAAACGGAAATTGCGGATCAAGCCAAGTTGAACGACGCTCAATCCAATTTCCGGGTCGAGCACTTCGTTCAGGCCGGTGTGCAGGCGTTCGCAGAGCTCAGGGTCGGTAGCCTGGAGATCCCAGACAGCCGGATTACTGCCAGGTTTGTCACTCATTTACCATCTCCAATTGTTTACCCATCGGTACTACGTAGGTGCAGTGGTTATCACCGGTCAAAACGCAGGAAATTTTCTGTGCCGGGATAGCCAGTACCATCGAGATCAGGGTCTGATCTACCAGACACACTTGCGGATGTTCCTGCCCAACTTGCAGGTAAGGGCAGGTGACCTCGCGAATGTGGTAGTCATCGCCTACTTTTTCCCACTCGACGATAAAGCCTTCTTCGGCGAGTAGTTTCTTGAGGAAATTCAGCTTTTCCTCGAAGGATAAATTCTTGGTTTGTCGAGCATGTTCGTCAGCCAGGTCTTTCGCCATGGTGGAGAAGAGATTCTCGATGGCTGAAGCCGGCAACGCGCCCTTGAGCTGGTCCAGCAGGCGGTTCGCCAGCCGGAAATAGCGCGTCGGAAAGCGTTCCAGGCCTTCGTCGGTCAGGTAATACACCAGCCGCGGGCGGCCTACGCCATGGCGTTCCTCTTCAGAGGTCACCAGACCGTCAGCAAGCATACTGTTGAGGTGGTGGCGCACCGAAATCGCATTGATGCCGACTGATCCGGCCAGGTCGTTGATGGTTGATTTCGGATTATTCAGGAGCGTCTGTAAAATTCGTTCGCGTGTACTTTTCATTTGTATATTCTCACCAAATTGGCATGATATTGCCTATTTTCACCTTGGAGTATATCAAAGGGGAGGGAATTTGTCAATATATAAGAAATTTATAGTAAATATTGACCCAAATGCCGACCTGTGCTATAATCCGGGCGAACAACCGACAGGCAATAGTGGGTTTTTGGCGAATGGGCCACCTAAAATGCCTGAGTAAACATTAAGGAGCAAGTACGTATGGCTGAACTGGTAATTCGCGACCTCAAGGTGAGCATCGATGGGAAAGAAATTCTCAAGGGCGTTGACCTGACCTTGCCCCAAGGCGAGGTGCACGCCATCATGGGACCCAATGGCACGGGCAAATCAACCCTGGCATACACGCTCATGGGCCACCCGAGTTATGAAGTCACCGGTGGCGAGGTGCTCTTTGACGGTCAAAACATCCTCGAGCTCGAGCCGGATGAACGCTCCCGACTCGGAATTTTCCTGGCATTCCAATACCCGGTCGCGATCCCGGGTGTGACTGTGGCCAATTTCCTGCGGACGGCTGTCAATTCCCGCCGCCGGGCAGTCAACCCTGAAGATAAAGGCGTTCCCATCCCCGAGTTCCGCAAGATGCTGAAAGCTAAGATGGAGATGCTTAAGGTCGATCCATCGTTTGCCGGGCGCTACCTGAATGATGGTTTTTCCGGCGGCGAGAAAAAACGCGCTGAAATTCTGCAGATGGCGACCCTGGAGCCCAAAATTGCGGTCCTCGACGAAACCGACTCAGGCCTCGATATCGACGCGCTGCGGGTTGTATCCGAAGGCGTCAATGCGCTGCGCGGGCCAGACCTGGGCGTTTTGGTGATTACTCACTACCAGCGCATCCTGAATTACATCAAACCGGATGTGGTGCACGTTATGATGGGCGGCCGCATTGTTGAATCTGGCGGCCCTGACCTGGCGCTCCACCTGGAAGAGCACGGTTATGACTGGGTGCGCGAAAAGGTAGATAACGGTTCTGTACCGGCATAATCTCCCTGCTGGACAGACTTTTAGCAGGTTGAGGAGGTAATAATGAGTAACAATCCGAAAACGGATTATTTAGGTGATATCGGTGAATACCGCTATGGGTTCCAAGATGTGGACGTATCGGTATTTAAAACCCATGCAGGGCTGAATGAAGAGGTCGTCCGTCAGATTTCGCACATGAAGGGCGAACCGGAGTGGATGCTCGAATTCCGCTTGAAGGCGTTGAAACACTACATGGTGCGGCCAATGCCTACCTGGGGTGCTGACCTGAGCCATCTGGACCTGGACAATATCGTCTATTACGTCAAGCCGTCCGAAATGGAAGGCAAGAGCTGGGATGATGTGCCTGATTCGATCAAGAAAACTTTTGATCGGCTGGGTATCCCGGAAGCCGAGCAGAAATTCCTGGCTGGCGTTGGCGCGCAGTACGAATCCGAAATGGTGTACCACAGCATTCAGGAACACCTTGAAAAACAGGGTGTCATATTCCTGAGCATCGAAGAAGGGCTGCGCCAGTACCCCGATTTGTTCGCGGAATATTTTGGCAAAGTCATCCCCATCGAGGACAACAAATTTGCCGCATTGAATAGCGCGGTCTGGTCGGGCGGCTCGTTTGTCTATATCCCGCCAGGCGTCAAAGTGGAACTGCCTTTGCAGGCCTATTTCCGCCTGAA
>CALMGN010000007.1 GCA_937863605.1 uncultured Anaerolineaceae bacterium | reverse complement strand
CTACAATTGCTAAACTGCTTAACTTAAATCCTGCCTGCCGGCGAGCGCCCGCAGCAGGGTATTCTGGTCGGCGTATTCCAGGTCCCCGCCGACTGGAAGTCCGCGCGCCAGGCGCGTAATGCGCACTCCCGACCCGGCCAACTGCTGTTGCAAATACAACGCCGTGGCATCGCCTTCCATACTCGGGTTGGTCGCCAGGATAATTTCGCGGACCTTGCCGGTATGTACCCGTTCCAGGAGCGGTTTGATTTTCAGATCCTCGGGGCCAATGCCCTCGATCGGCGAGAGCACCCCGTGCAGAACATGGTAACGCCCAAAAAAACCAGCGGTGCGCTCCAGGGCCAACACATCCAGCGGTTCTTCAACCACGCACAGCATACCTTCATCGCGCTTGTCACTGGTGCAAATCTCACATTTTGGCTGGTCGGCGCGGGTGATGTTGAAGCACTCCTCGCACAACCCGGTGGAGGATTTCAACGCAGTCAGCGCATCTGCCAGGGCTAAAGAGACCTCTTCCGGCGCGCGCAGCAGGAAAAATGTCAGGCGCGAGGCCGTTTTGGGGCCAATGCCAGGCAGGCGCTCTAAAGCCAGCGTCAGGTTTTCAATCGGTTCAGGCATTACAGACATGAAACCGCTCGCTTTTGATTTACAGTCCTAAACCGGATAAGCCGCCTGCCAGCGGACCCATGCGGTCTTCTGCCAGCTTGCGGGACTGGTCCAACGCCAGGTTGACGCCGCTCAAGATCAGGTCCTGCAGCATTTCAGCATCGGCATCCTTAAGCAGATCAGGGTCGATTTCAATCCCCTTGCAGACCTGTGCGCCAGTCATGGTCACTTTGACCGCGCCGCCGCCAACCGTGGAGGTTACGGTTTCCTCCGCCAACGCTGACTGGGTAGCTTCCATTTGTTCCTGCAGCTTTTTGATCTGCGACATCATGCCGCCGCCGCCCATGCCGCCAGCCATACCGCGTCCAATTCCTCGACCTTTTGCCATAATACCCTCAAACATCCCTTAACCGGAGGTTATTCTGCACCCACCAAATTTAATTTCCGGGTGCAGTTATTCTTTCTGCACAATTTTACCACCCAGGTTGAGCGCCGCATTGACCATCCCGTCCGCATCGACGTCCGAGTTGGATTGCATCTGCCCGCCCTTGTTGGTGGCATCGATACACACAACGGCAAGATCCCAGCCAAGCACCTGTTTAATGGCGCTGCTGATGATTTGTAAATTTTCATCTTTTTCCATTTTAGCTTTCAAAACCGGGCTGCCAAAGCCCAACTGGAGCACACCTTCGCGCAGCTCGATCGATTTACACGAGTTCATCAGTCCCTCGATCATGGAGTGCTTGCGTTTGACCACCGCCCGAATTTTTGCCCAGTTGTCGCGAATTCCAGCCTGGGTCGGAGCGCCTTCAGCAGCGGGCGGATGATCCGTAGGAGTTTCCACCGAATCCAAACGCGGCGCGGGGTGCAATTCCTCTGCATCTGCCTGGTGCACGGAGCCCGGGGCGGAAGATTGGGCCGCATGCGTCTCAATCCCACTCTGTTTTCGCTGAGGGCTGGTTCCGCCCGGTTGGGCGACTGCAGTTTGGACCATGACGGGTGCGTTGGCAGATTCGTTACTCCAACCGATGGCGTGCGCCAGCGCCAGCTCGAGCGGCAAGCCGGGCTGCCAGCCTGAGCGTACCTCACTGGCGGCGCCGTTGAATAGCCGCAGCGTTTCCAATAATTGCTCTTTTTCGAAATTTTGCGCCTGTTTTGCCATGGCGGTGCGCTGCTCGGCGGTCGCATCCACCTGCTCAGCGTTGCCAAGACGCACCAGCAGCAGATTTCGCAGATAATCCACCACCTGGCGGGCAAACTGGCGCGGGTCCGAGCCGCTGTCCAGCGCGCGGTGAATGCATACCAAGCCGCTCGCAGGGTCGCGTTGAACAACGGCATCGACCAAGTCCACCACCATCTGGCTGGTTGCCGTGCCGAGTACCGTTTGCGCCGTCTCCAAGGTGATCTGACTGCCTGACGAGGCTAACTGGTCGAGTAGTGAAATCGCGTCGCGCATCGAGCCGGTGGCCTGGCGGGCGATGAGCGTCAGCGCTTCTTCATCGACTTTAATCTTTTCCTGCTCAGCCAATTCCTTCAGGTGGTTGATAATCTGGTGCATCGGAATGCGGCGGAACTCGTGCCGCTGGCAGCGGGAGAGCACGGTCGCCGGGATTTTGTGGACTTCGGTAGTCGCCAGGATAAAAATGGCATGCGGCGGCGGCTCTTCCAGGGTTTTTAACAGGGCGTTGAATGCGGCTGTTGAGAGCATGTGGACTTCGTCGATAATATAGACTTTGAAACGTCCCTGGGATGGGGCGAAATTTATTTTTTCGCGCAAATCGCGCACATCGTCGACCGAGGTGTTGGAAGCGGCGTCGATCTCGATCAAATCCAGAAAGCGCCCATCGTTTACCGCCTGACAATGTGCACATTGGTCGCAAGGGCGGGCATTCAGCTCCTCGGCCAGACAATTGACAGCTTTGGCCAGCAGCCGCGCCGAGGTGGTCTTCCCCGTGCCGCGCGGGCCGGCGAACAGGTAAGCGTGCCCTACCCGGCCGCCGCGAATCGCGTTCTGGAGGGTTTGCACCACGTGTTCCTGCCCGACAACCTGGTCCCATAAACGCGGGCGCCATTTGCGGTAAAGAGCTTGCGACATGAATTACCTGCCTTCTGCTGGAGATGATTGGGCGCTGTCCCCGTTTTGGATCGTGTCAATCTCGTGCGCCGGGTCAAGCGGTTGGCGGTGAAACTGCGGGGAGGGAGCCTGCAAATTGTACTGGAAAATACGCTGGTTCAGGGCTTCAATTCGCTGTACAAATTTTGCTTTTTGAGCGTTCCAAAAATTAGGGGTGCCAGTTTGCCAGGCACTGCGGGCATCCGAACGGGCACGGTCGATGGCCTCTTCAATTTCCTTGCGCACTTCAAGCCACGGCAAGCTGTATCCGTTGGAGCGCAGGATGCTATAAGCTGTGCGCCACTCGGCCGGTTCGTGCGGGTTTTCGTCCAGCTTCAGCGGCTGGCCTTTGCCTGGTAAATTGTCGAAAGCGCCGTCCTGCATTGCACGCCTAATCAGGTCATCCGCAATCTTGCCAAATAGGCTCATGTTTGGCGTTCCCAATCCTAGGGTATAGTATAGGAAGCGCGTTGGTTTCCCTGGGAATCATGCAGGGTGACGGTGACGCCTGTTTTCCAGGCGGCTGATTGAAGACCCCAGTACAATTCAATCACCGTGCTCTGACCGGCGCGGCTGTAGAGCCGCACCGACCCGTTTTTATTGAGTGTGAGCGCCGGGAAGGTGTATTTCAGGCCGTTTCCTTCCAACCACCAGCCGGCCAGTTGAAGTGCGTCCTCGCCGATACGCTGCAGCTGCACTGTTTCGGTAGCAAGGTCGCCGGCACCAATGACCGTCTCGATGCGGATGACCGGCTCGTCCAACGGCGGCAGCGCGGGCTGCACCTGAGGTGTGGTTGTGTTTGGGCTGGTGTTGGCCGCCGCTGGCGCTTCCGGGACGCCGCCCGTGCCGGCAGACAGCTGCGGATGCTGGACTCGGTCCCAAACCGCCAGCACGATCAAAGTGACGGCAGCCGAGACGATAACGTTGATGATCAAGTAAGGAAAGATCCGCTTCCAGAAATTCATGCGCACTCACAAGGCAGTTCAGGCGGGGATGGTTTGGTGAGTCGTGGGAAATCGGCTCGACACTGGTTGAATAATAGCATATTTTCTAAGTAAAATAAAATTACGCGCAGGGGGCGCGTACGGAGGCGGCATGCCGTATATGATCGATGGTCACAATTTAATTCCGAAAGTACGCGGGTTAAGTCTGCAGAATCCGGATGATGAGCTGGAACTTATCAAACAACTGCAAACGTTCTGCCGTGTCCGCCGCCAGACGGTTGAAGTATATTTTGACAAAGCCTCGCCCGGCCATAGTGGAGCTAAAAGTTTTGGGCTGGTAAAAGCGTATTTTGTCCCTGAAACCTCGAATGCCGATACCGCCATTCGGCAAGCGCTTAAAAGACTGGAGCGCAAAGCCCGTAACTGGAAAGTGGTTAGTTCGGACCGCCAGGTACAGGCAGAGGTACGCAGCGCGCACGCAGTGGTGATCAGTTCCGAAGCGTTTGCCGCGCAGCTCGATGAGGCATTAGTGCAGGCGTTCAAAAGCCCGACAGGGGGACAGGGGCTCTCAGCCGAGGAAGTGGACGCCTGGCTGGAGCTATTTAACCATGACCGGGATGAAACTTCAGATCGATAAGTTTCCAGAGGAAATTCTTATTTATTTTTAATGATATCTTGACAATTATGGTGTATATTATCCACAAGACACCCCAAATTTTATCGGTATCTGGTGTCGGACCACTCAAAGCAACCCAGCATGTCCCCCCCATGTTGGCAAAAAAGCTGAAAGTGGCATTCCCTCCCTGAGGATCGCCAGGCGTGTCCCCCCCACGCCTGGCGGTTCGTTTAACCAGAGGCGTCTCCCCAGCCGCGAATTTAGAGCAATTCTTGATGCGTGCCCGGGAGGATGCTATAATCCGATTGAGCCTGGCCCCAGTAGCTCAAAAGGACAGAGCAAGGCACTCCTAACGCCTAGGTTGGGGGTTCGATTCCCTCCTGGGGCACACCAGTCATGAAGTTTACCCATGTAGGCGAACTTTTAGTTCGCCTGCGCAAATTGGAAATTTGCGCCACATGCTGCAATTTAAAATTCGCCTAAGAAAACCGTCTCTTTTTGGGTGTTTGAATCGACACAGCCATGCGTCCATTTTGGCTGGCAGCGGAAAATAAAAGAGGAATTGGTCCGTAAAGACAAATTCCTCTTTTGTTTTAAGATAATAGATTCTTAATACTCAGGCAAGAATTAGAAATCGGAATTCTCGTCCTCATCGTCGTCGATATCGATCTCGATCTCAGTTTCTTCATGCTGACGGCGCACCCACAGCAGCAGCACCTGCCCATCGCCGGTCTCCAGCGAGCGGGCGGCCATAATGGGGGCGCGTTCTTCCATCCCAATCGGGGTGCGGTAATGCAGGTAGATGGGTTCCTGTTTGTGCCAGGCGCGGTGGCAGCGCTCAACCAGCGCCGGGCCGTTGAACGTCCGCAGGCGGGTCAGCGCCAGATCGTATAAGGCGGGGCTTTCGTTGAGTCCCAGCGCCCAGCCGTCATCGATATCTTCAAAATCAGGCGGGGGTCCTTCGATAATTGTGATTTTGTCTTCCATCATTGATTTCAACCTCGGGGCAAAATCATACCACAATATTTTCTTCCGATGCTTTGGTGAGGTCGGAAACCAAGCATTCATATGAAACACTAATATTCCGTATATCTGAGTCATATACCCCCGGCCTAAAATAAACTTCGTAAGCAACAAACCCTATTTGTACAGCATATTGTTTAATGACCGATAAAGCAACGGAGGAAACGATGGCACTATATCTTACAAACCCCTACACCAGAATGATGGCGCACCGCCGGATGTTCAACCGCATGATGAATGACGAATCGTCTGGCGAGGGCGCCAGAGTGGCGTTCCCGCTGGATGTCAAAGACAGTGACGAAGCCTACGAAATCACCGCCATGCTCCCCGGCGTGGCTGCGGATGATCTGAGCATTCAGGTCGTCGCCGACACCTTGACCATTCAGGGAGAACTGAAAGCCGAAAATGACGAGCAGGCGAATTACCTGCTGCGCGAGCGCCCGGTCGGCCGCTTCATGCGCACGCTGCGCTTACCGGAGCCAGTGGACTCAGCAAAGGTCGATGCCAGCCTGAAGGACGGCATTTTGACCCTGCACATTCCCAAGGCTGAAGAAGCCCGTCCAAAGACCATTAAAGTTAACGTTAAATAAGCATATCTCCTGGTGGGCTCTGGGATGCAAAAGCTGCAGAAATGCAGCTTTTGCTATTTAATGCAGGTACAATAGTCCAATGCAAACAGACCAACTCCGCCAAATTCTGGCTGACCTGCCGGTTCCCGCAGTTCGGGCGTTCGACACCATTGGCTCCACCAACGATGAAGCCTTAGCCTGGGCTGAAGCGGGTGCGGAGGACGGTTCGCTGGTGGTAGCCGATCAGCAGACCATGGGCCGCGGGCGGTTGGGGCGCTCCTGGGTGACCAATCCGGGCGCGGCGCTGGCCTTTTCTCTGATCTTGCGCCCACCGGTCGCGGAACAAGAAAATCTGGGATTGTTCTCGCCATTGGCAGGGCTGGCGGTCTGCCTGGCGCTGCAGGCTTTAAACCTTCCGGCTGAAATCAAGTGGCCCAACGATGTGCTGCTAGCGCGCCGTAAAACCTGCGGCATCCTGGCAGAATCCGCCTGGCAAGCCGGACAGCTGCACGGGGTGGTGGTTGGCATCGGGATTAATGTCACACCTGCATCCGTACCGCCGTCCGATCAAGTGCAATTCCCGGCGACTTGCGTGGAAGCCCAGCTTGACAAACCGCTTGACCGCTGGGAATTGCTGCACGCAGTGCTGGAGTCTTTTTTTGAATGGCGCAACCGGCTGGGTTCGGTTGAATTTATCCAGGCCTGGGAAGAGAGCCTGGCCTTTATAGGCGAGCCGGTGACTCTGAAAAATTCCGGCGGGCAGTCGTTCAGCGGAATTTTGCAAGGCATAAATGCTCAAGGCAATTTACGGCTTCGGTTGGCCGATGGAATGGAAAAATTGGTATCGGTTGGGGACGTGCATTTAAGGCCGGATGGTGGTTAAATAAGGTTCTGGAGGGTTCAATGCTCGACGATTTGCGAAATTCAGCTTCACATTCATTCATCGACGACCTGCCAATCAATGAGCCCGACGGTGTTAAAAAGGATGGCCGCATCTTTGGCATGACCGCTCCACAGCGTTTCCTGGTGTCGGTCATGCTGCTGGTGATGACCTGCGCCATTGGCGCGCTGCTGCTGATTGCCTTTGGCAAAGTAAGCCTTTAGGCCTGTATTAAAATCACAGATGCTGTTTGAAAAGAGGGGCAGAAACACGGATCTGCTCTTACGAGCAGGTTTCGACACACGAGTCGCTCCGCCGTCCATTTCAGACAGCGCCTGTTTTTGTTTTAAAGCCGGAAATTACTCTTCGCCAACTTCTTTCAAGTCAGCTTCTGCGATGCGGGCAACGGTGACAACCGTATCGCCGGAGCCAAGGTCCATGACTCGCACGCCGCGGGTAGCCCGCCCGGTCTGACTGATGTCTTTGACTTTCATGCGGATGATCAACCCGCTGGCGGAGATGAGTGTAACTTCGTCGTTTTCATTAACCACGCGCGCGGTGGCAATTTTGCCAATCTTGTCAAGATTCTTCTGGTCGATGGTCAGAATGCCATTGGTGGCGCGGCCCTTTACCGGATATTCACTCAATGGGGTGCGCTTGCCATAACCCCACTCGGTTACCACCAACAGTTCGGCGTCCGGTTTGACCACTTCCATCGAGGTTACCTGGTCACCCTGGGATAGGTGAATGCCGTTCATGCCCGAAGCCGGGCGGCCCATCGGCCGGATCGACTGCTCGTTGAAGCGCAGCGCCTGGCCGCGGGTTGTAACCAGGATAAGGTCTTCTTTACCGCTGGTCAGGCCTACCCAGCCCAGTTCGTCACCGCGCTCCAGACCAATGGCGATAAGGCCGGAGGGCCGAACACTGGCAAATTCTTCCAGTGAGACGCGTTTGACCTTGCCCCTGACCGTTGCCATGGTGCAGTAAGAACCGGCTTTAAATTCAGGCACAGCGACCGCAGCAGTGATCGACTCGTCTGGTCCGAGCGCCAGGACATTTTGTATGGAAATTCCGCGATCGGTACGTCCTGCGTCTGGCAGCTGGTACACCTTCTCGGAATAAACCTTGCCCTTGTTGGTGAAGAACATCAGCGTCTGTAGCGTGCGCGCTGGAATCACCATCAGAATTTCGTCTTCATTCTTGAGATTTTGCCCGGTGACGCCGCGGCCGCCGCGTAACTGGGTACGGAAGGACTTGGCAGCTACGCGCTTGATGTAACCCTTTTGGGTAATGTTGATCAACACATGTTCGTCCGCCACCAGATCTTCTTCGCTGAAACCTTCTTTGCCGTCATGGGCGATCTTGGTGCGGCGGTCGTCGCCGTATTTATCGACAATTTCATTCAGGTCGGCTTTGACCACTTCCAGAATCCTGTGCGGCGATGCCAGCAGACCAACCAGGTAGGCGATGCGTTCCAGCAGCGCTTTGTGTTCATCTTCGATTTTCTGGCGCTCCAGGGCCGCCAGGCGGCGCAGCTGCATATCCAGAATGGCTTGCGCCTGGATTTCGGTCAATTCGAAGTTGGCCATCAGGCGCTCGCGGGCTGTTTCAACATCCGGCGACTGGCGGATGGTCTGGATGACCGCATCCAGGTTGGCCAGGGCGATCAGCAGCCCGTCCAGGATGTGCGCGCGGGCGCGGGCTTTATCCAGCTCATATTCCGAACGGCGGGTGATGACGTGCTGGCGGTGCTCGATGTAATGCTGCAATGCACGTTTGAGCGAGAGCAGGCGCGGTTCGTTATCCACCAATGCCAGAACATGCGCGCCAAAGGTGGTTTGCAGCGGCGTGTATTTGTAAAGCTGGTTGAGGACTTTATTGGCCTGTGCGCCGCGTTTGAGTTCCAATACGATGCTCATCCCGCGCCGGTCTGATTCATCGCGCAAGTCGGAGATCGAATCCAGCCGGCCTTCACGCGCCAGGTCGGCAATGCGCTCGATCAGAGTGGTTTTATTGATCTGATACGGGATTTCGGTGATGATGATGTTAAAGCGCCCGTTTTTAGCCTCTTCGATGTGCGCTTGACCGCGGACGATCAGGCGTCCGCGACCGGTGCTGTACATTTGCTTAATTGTGTCGGTGCCGAGGATTATGCCGCCGGTCGGAAAGTCAGGTCCGGGCAGGAAGGCCATCAGATCGTCCACGCTGACGTCATCAGCCTGATCGTAATGGTCGATCAAATAATTGATGGCATTGCATAACTCGCGCAGGTTGTGCGGCGGAACGTTGGTTGCCATACCGACCGCGATACCCACCGAGCCGTTAAGCAGCAGATTGGGCAGTCGCGATGGTAATACGGTTGGCTCCTTGAGCGAGCCGTCAAAATTATCACTGAAATCGACCGTGTTTTTGTCGATATCGGCCAGCAATTCTTCGGCCGTGGCTCCCAGACGGGCTTCAGTGTAACGCATGGCGGCAGGAGCATCGCCGTCAATCGAACCAAAGTTACCCTGACCGTCGATCAGCGGGTAGCGCATCGAGAAATCTTGCACCATGCGCGCCATCGCATCGTAAACCGCCATGTCGCCGTGCGGGTGGTACTTGCCCAACACCTCGCCGACAATGCGCGCCGACTTTTTGTAGGAAGTATTGGAGCGCATGCCAAGTTCTGACATGGCAAACAGAATGCGGCGGTGAACCGGTTTGAGGCCATCGCGGGCATCCGGCAGGGCGCGCGCCACGATCACGCTCATGGCATAATCGAGAAACGCCTCGCGCATCTGGCCGTCAATATCTACATTTTGGACCGTACCGATATCCATAAATTTTTCCTTCGCACAAATGGTTCGTAACCTTATAATTATACCAAACCCGACCCCGCAATCCTAATTTTCGCACTGTACTTACAAATGTTTCATACCTGGCGTTTAAGCAGGTTGACGTGACATCTAAAATTTGCTATTATCAAACTGGCGGCTGGAATGCCCAACAATTTTTTCTTATCCATTCGTAATCCTTATAAGAATCTAATATGGTCTTCAATAATAAATGCAACTTATAGTGAGACTTTCAGGAATAAAAAATATTCACGTTTAGGCGAAGTACGAGGTGGAATTTTCGCCTTATGCCTGTGGGAGCCTAATCCTTCAAGGAGAAAATAAATGAGAAAGAAAATTGGTATACCTGCTGTGATTGTTACAGGGGTTATCTTGTTCGCCCTGTTATCGCAACAGGGGATGCTCGGTCAGGCTCAGCCTGATAATGTTTTGGAACCTCAAGTCACCGCTGGTTCATCTAATTTGACCCTGAACCCTTCGGATAACATGCCCCTTCCGGCAAACGCTACAATGGAGCCATCCAAGCCTGTTGATGGGGAACAGCAATTGGCGGTGGAATCATTATTAAATGAATTAAAAAATAAAGCTTTGACAATAAACCAGACGAACCAGCCTGGTTGGTATTTATTTACTTGGGAAGAAAATGATGATCACGATTCGGCAAATAACGGAATTTTGTCAAATGGGGTAGAAATCCCTAAGCAATATTCTCAGGAAACCTGGGTTAATGTTGACACAACGGGAAGGGTAATCCAGCAGGTGACGCTCATGAAAACCCTTACTGGTGAGGTGTTTCAGGCGGGTGTAAGTACAAATGGAAAGACTTGGAACTCCACAACAGGTGAAATCCGTACGAGCACAGAACTGGCGGTCAGGGAAATGCTGGTCGGCGCACACGGCGAGGCCGCAGCCGCCATGAAAAAATCTTTTGCTGTGGCCGAAAATCGCTTGTTCGATGGCCAGGAGGTAATTGAAATTGTCATTACTGAGCATTATCAGGAACCTTTGAAAATGGACGGTTTGGATGAAAAGATTACCCAGACCGCGAAACGTTATTACTTCAGTACTGAAAATGGGCTATTGGTAAAGGAGGAAACAATTTCAACACTGGTTGGCAGCGCCAAGCGTATCGTCATGGCAAGTGAGTTCAGATATTTAGGATCTGTTCCAGAACCATCGGAGGAAGTCTTAAAATATTTGGAGAAAATGGAGGGGAAATAAATCGGAAATCCCTCATTCAAGTTTATATTGCTCTAATTTTGTTATTAATAATTTCATCTACTGCTTTGGCGGGCTCTACTACGCAAAGTGGGGTTGTTCAAGGCGTCCCGGTCTTTGCTGAAAAGGGATTAAATGTTAGTGCAAATACATTTAGTGCTTGGGTCTGGAGTCACGCCTTATCAAATATTGGCACCATTGGATGGACCTGGTGGACTGTTCGTCAATATTGTCCAGATTTAGGTACCTATCCTGTAAATTACCAATTCGGTGGAGACGCAAACTATAATATAGATTCGGACTATTCAGCCTCCAATCATTATGTTTCGACGTGTAATAACCTGACGAAGGAATTTCAGAACCTTGGGACTCATGATTTTAAGAATGGTTCGGATGTTTGGCGCCCATTGGTAAATTATTTTGAAGATTATTGATATGACATCCTTACATAAGATGGATATTTTTTTACTAGAAAACTTTTCTAGATAATTCGGGTCAGGAAATCCTGTTCGACCCGCATCGCTATATTTGTCGGTTATAATTTATCTGTATGAGAATCGCTGCCGCACGCCGATGGCTGGTCGGATTATTGCTTTTACTGACTGCCTGTTCGGCTACCCCCGGTGATTCAACCTCCCCTTCCGCTTCCACCTATATCCAAAATAAAGGCTCCGACACCATCGTCAATCTGGCGCTGGCCTGGGCGGAGGCTTACCAAAAGGTCAAACCCGAAGTGCGCATCTCGGTCACCGGCGGCGGTTCTGGCACCGGATTAACCGCTTTGATCAGCGGCACGGTGGACATTGCCAATGCCTCGCGCAAGATCAAGACAGAGGAAATAAAGGCGGCCGAAGCCAACGGGATTGAACCGGTTGAGCATGTGATTGCCCGCGACGCGATTGCAGTAATCGTCAACCCGCAGAACCCGATCGGCGAGCTTTCGCTGGAGCAAATCTCGCGCATCTACCGCGGCGAGGTTACGAACTGGTCGGAGTTGGGCGGCGAAGACCGTCCCATCGTTCGCCTCTCCCGCGAGACCAATTCCGGAACGCATGTGTACTTCCTGGAAGAGGTGATCCGACTGGGGGATAAGGACAATAAGGAAATATTTTCCGCGGATACACTGCTGCTACCCTCCTCGGAGGGCATCATTTCCGAGGTCAGTGAAAATCCCAACGCCATTGGCTATGACGGCCTGGGTTATGTGACCGACCATGTCAAAATGGTGGCGGTGGCGCGCACTGCCGATCAGCCGTATGTGCTGCCGTCCGTCGAGTCGGTTAACAGCGGCCAGTACCCGATCTCGCGCGATCTGTATATGTACGCTCGTGGAGATGCACCGCAGATCGTCCTGGATTACCTGGCCTGGATTCTTTCGCCGGCTGCCCAGCAAATCGTTACCGACCTGGGATTTGTGCCCATCCTTAGTACCACGGCCGGAAAGTGAGCGCAGGGAGAAATGGAAACGGCTAAGAGCGAACGCTGGATCACCTGGATTGTCAAAATCTCAGGATATTCCAGCATTTTATTTGTCAGCCTGATCCTGTTCTTCCTGGTGCGCGAGGGTTTGCCAGCCCTGGGCGATGTGCCGCTCAAAGACCTGTTCGGGGTGCGCTGGTACCCGATCGAGGGCTATTTTGGCATCTGGCCGCTGATATTCGGTTCGGTGCTGGTGACGGTCGGCGCGCTGCTGATCGGCATCCCGTTTGGCATCGGCACTGCGGTGTACCTCTCCGAGCTGGCGCCGGCCTGGATCAAGAACGTGCTGAAACCGATCATCGAAATTTTGGCCGGGCTGCCGTCAGTGGTGCTCGGCTTTTTAGGCATCCAACTGGCAGCGCCGTTCTTCCGCCAGTTCCTCAACCTGCCGACCGGGTTAACCGCCTTCACCGGTGCGGTACTGCTGGGATTTATCGCCATCCCGACGATCGTCTCCATCTCTGAGGATGCGTTGAATACCGTACCGAGCGGTTACCGGCAGGGGGCGCTGGCATTGGGAGCTAATCACTGGCAGACCATCTGGGGGGTAACCGTTCCGGCGGCCCGCTCAGGCTTGTTGACCGCGGTGATGCTGGGAGTGGGGCGCGCGATTGGCGAAACGATGGCGGTGATGATGGTCACAGGCAATGCCCCGGTGCTGCCGCGCAGCTTGAATGCGCTATTCCTGCCTGCCCGCACCATGACCGCTACCATCGCCTCCGAAATGGGCGAGGTTGCGACTGGATCGGAGCATTACCACGTCTTGTTCTTTATCGGGATGGTGTTATTTGGCATTTCGCTGGCAGTCAATCTGACCGCTTCATCCTTAGCTTTGCGCAGCCGGAAACGTGCTGAGCGTCTGCTTTCCTGATTGGACAATCGTGATGGAAAACCCTGACTACGCTCGAATTTCCCGCCGCAACGCCTTACTGGGCGTCAATCTGCTGCGCCTGATTACACTGTTGACAGCGCTGCCAGTCATTGGGGTGATTGTTTACATTGTTGTGCGCGGCGCGCCGGCGATCAGCTGGGAATTCCTCAGCGCCATGCCGCGTGATGGTATGCGTGCTGGCGGCATCCTCCCGGCGATCATTGGCACCTTCTATCTGACCCTGGGAACTGCCGTATTTTCAGTGCCGTTGGGTGTGGCAGCCGGCATCTACATCGCGGAATATGCATCCGACAACCGGGCCACCCGACTGGTGCGGATTGCCATCATCAACCTGGCGGGCATCCCGTCGGTGGTGTACGGGCTGTTTGGGCTGGGGTTGTTCGTGCTCTTTTTGAAATTAGGCACCAGCATCCTGGCAGCCTCGCTGACCCTTTCGATCATGACGCTGCCAGTGATTATCAGCACGACCGAAGAGGCGCTGCGGCAGGTGCCCAATGCCTTCCGGGTAGTATCCACCTCGCTGGGGGCCACCCGCTGGCAGACGATCAAGCGCATCACCCTGCCGCAGGCTATACCCGGGGTCATCACGGGCATCATACTGGGCCTGGAACGGGCAGCCGGCGAGACCGCGCCGATTATGTTCACCGGGGCGGCGTTCTTCCTGCCGCTGCTGCCGCAATCCCCGCTGGACGCCACCATGGCGCTGCCATATCACATTTTCGTCATCTCGACTTCAGTGCCGGGTATGCCAGTGCAAATTCAATACGGCACGGTTTTAGTGCTGTTGGTCTTTGTGCTGGGGATGAATGTGATCGCCACAATTATTCGCAACCGGGCGCGCGCCCGACGGCAATGGTGAGGCCGGAATGAGCGTAAAAATTTCGGTACAAAACCTGACCCTGATGTATTCGGACGGCGTGGAAAGCCTGCACGACGTCAGCATCGACATTATTGCCAATGCAGTGAATGTGTTGTTTGGCCCGTCGGGCGGTGGAAAATCGACGTTGCTGCGGGCGCTCAACCGGTTGAACGACCTGGCGGATGTCGAAACCGCCCGGGGGCAGGTCATCTTGAACGGGCAGAATATTCTGGATCCGGCCACCGACGTGATTGAACTGCGTCGTAAAGTGGGGATGGTATTTTCGCGGCCAGCGCCGCTGCCGCTTTCCGTGTATGAAAATGTGATTTACGGGCTGCGGCTGATGGGCGAGCGCAGTAAAACCGTGTTGGACGAGCGGGTGGAGCATTCGCTGCGTCAGGCGGTGCTGTGGGACGAGGTCTATGACCGCCTGAATGATCCCGGGACGTCGCTTTCGGGCGGGCAGCAGCAACGGCTGTGCATTGCACGAGTGCTGGCTTTGGAACCCGAAGTAATTATGCTGGATGAGCCCACGTCGGCGCTCGATCCGGTCTCCACCGCAAAGATCGAGGGCATGCTAAACGAACTTAAAGAGCGCTTAACTATCATTCTGGTGCCGCATAATGTTCAGCAGGCAGCACGCACCGCGGATTATGCCGGTTTCTTCCTGCAAGGCCGGCTGGTGGAGTATGCGCCTGAAAAAGGATTGTTCCTTAAGCCGCGCGAGAAGGAAACCCAGGATTACGTCACCGGGCGCTTTGGTTAAAGCGCTTCGTTAAATATCATCGGAATTTTTGTCAATAAATTGCCGGGCAAAATCGATCAGGTGATAAACATCGGCAAAGTTGGAGACCAGTCCGACTGATACGCGCACCGCGCCGGTGCTTTTGTCGTCGATGCAGCGCTGGAAATCATGAAACTCCATACGCGATTTAAGCCCAAAACAGGTGCTCAATTCAGTGGTGGTTAGCCCCAGCGCCAGTTCTCCCCCACCTGGATTGCAGAAACACCCGGTGCGGATCGAGATTTGCTTCTGATTGGCGCGTTCCTCGACTCGCAGGTGGTCCACAAAATGTCCGCGGGGATCGAAGAAGTTCAAGGTGATCGTCCCGCCGCGCATGTGGGTATCCAGCGGCCCGTAGATCTTCACCACTGGCAGGCCGTTGCTGTGGCGCAGCCCGGAAAATTGTTCCAACAGCCAGCCGGTAAGGCAAGCGACCCGGGTATGGATGGCATCATACCCGATCCGTTGGATGTGCTTGAGCCCGATTTCAACCGCCGGCAGGGTCAGGTAATTCAAAGTGCCATCTTCAAACCCCTCCGCGCCAACGTGCAGAAAATACCGGTCGCCCTGTACCGACGCGACGGTAATCGTCCCGCCGGCGAACCAGGGACGGTGCAGCTTTGCCAGCGCGCTGCGGCGGGCAACCAGCGCGCCAACCCCGGTGGGATAACCAAAGATCTTGTAGAACGATAGGCAGACAAAATCGGGGTGGATGGCGCTGAGGTCAAGGGGGTTGGTAGGGGCAAAGGCAGCCGCGTCCAGCAGCACATCCCAGCCTTTTTGCTGCGCCCGGCCGATCCATGCCAGGTCATGCTGCACTCCGGAAAAATTGGATTGAGCCGGGTAGGCAAACAGGTTGTGCGGGTTCGGATCGGCCATTTCGAGGAGCGCGGCGAGCTTGGCATCATCGATGCGCATTTCAGGCGGGTTGACCGGCGCGTAGTGGATGGCAGCTCCACGGGCGCGGGCAAATTCACGGATGCCGTTGACCGAGTTGTGGTTGTCGAAGGTGAGCAGATACTGGCTTTGCGGGGTGAAGGGGTAGGCCTCGCCCACCAATTTGAGCGCGCCGCTGGCATTTTGGGTGAAGATGCAAACATATTCTTCGGGGGCTGCGTTGAAAAATGCCAGCACGCTGGCACGGGCTGATTCCACCCAGTGGGTCGTGGCTAGCGAGGTCGGGTTGGTTGAATGCGGATTGCCAAACACATTGTTTTGCAGCAAGTCCAGGTGAGCCTGCACCTGCCGGTCGCTGTAAAGACCACCGCCGGTGTAATCCAGGTAAATCTGCCCCTGACGGTCCAGGCGGGCGTACTCAGACTGGCGCAGCTCGTCCAGCGGCTGGGTACGACTGAAGGCAGGGTATTTTTGCAGAAAGCAGGTGTAGGCTCCCTCGTAGTCTTCGAGAGAAGGAGAATTTACAGGATTGGGGGGATTTTTCGCGTTTTTCATGTTGTATGAATTAAACCGAATCATTTACGGGTAGATTATGACACAAATTATCATCACTGGCGGCCGGGAAATGAGACCAGCTGACTGCGGCAAGCGCATAACCTTGCCAGCGGTTTGGGGAGATGATATAATTTTGGAATTCAGGGCGCGTAGCTCAGTTGGTTAGAGCGCACGGTTCACATCCGTGAGGTTCGGGGGTTCGAGCCCCTCCGCGCCCAC
>CALMGN010000006.1 GCA_937863605.1 uncultured Anaerolineaceae bacterium | reverse complement strand
TTTCCGCTGCTGCCGGTGAATGGCGACTGCTCCCACCCGCCCCAGCGCTGGCGCAACCGCATCCCGGCCAGGCGCGCCATCAAATCCATTTCGGCCGGCCAAATATAGCGCAGTTTGACCGGGTAGATCTGGACGCCCTCACCGCTCAGGTGAACATGCTGTGCGGTAATCACTTGATTGACAAAATCAACCCGTGAAGCGTCCAGGTGCAGCGCATCGTTTTCCAGGCTGGTGACCTTCAGACTCTGTCCATTTTCAAAGCGCTTTATGTCCGGAACAAAGGCTTCAACCACGAACACACCCTCGGGTGTGAGGTGGCGGGCCACATTTTCGAAGCAGCGGATCTGATCCTCCTGGGTCAACAGACCAAAGAGGGTATTGAACACGACAAAAATCAACGCGTACTCACCCACCACATCCACCGCGCTGAAATCGCCCACCGTCACGGGAATGCGCTCGCCGTCAGGTTTAGCGCGCAGTTGGTCGATCATGGCCTGCGAGGCATCGATGCCGTGGACTTCCACGCCCATGCCTTGCAGCGGCAGCGCGAACCGCCCGGTGCCGATGCCTAATTCAAGGACCCGCCCGCCGCGCGATAATTCTGCCAGGCGGTGAATCGCGGTTTCGTCATAACCCGGGTAAAGTTCATCGTATACCGAGGCGATTTTATCCCCGTAGGTATCTGCAGCATAAGCATCCATTCCAAATTCCTTTCACATTATGATTTACTGGATTATCGGAGAAAAAAAATCCATTAAATAACCAGTTTTCGCAACTTCCAAATATTATTAGTGTTATACTCATAAGTACGCAGTTGCGAGGCTGACCGGTATTTTAATTTTTCGGGGAGGAAACCATGAAGCTTAGTGCACCAAAAAATATCACCTGGTGGGTCGCTGTAATTCTCGGCGCCCTTGGCCTATTCGGGCAAATGGGAGTACTTGCATTTGCCGCTGGTTACGCCTTCTGGCTGGTCTTCGTCGGCCTGGTTCTGCTAGTCCTCGCAACCTTACTTAAAGATCTTTAAACGCTCCGTCTCGTGCGGATGGGTTATCGCACAGCCTCGCAGGGTTAAGACCCGTCCGCGTACCTAAAAATCCTCCCGGAATCCCGGGGGGATTATTTATTGCCAGAGGAACTCGAGCGGTTCGGTTTGCGGAAGGGTGACGTTTTTCATAACCGGGTCGATAGTGCCGCACACCCCGTTCAGGCAGTTGCAATCCTTGTCCATGGTCACGCTGGTACAGGACACCGCCGTGAAGCTCACATACCATTTTCCGGCGGACGCAGCCGGCAGGAATGCATAAAAAACGCCGTTGGCATCGGTGAGCGCATCGGTGCGCGGAGCGCTGGCGCCGGCCCCCTGGATCATGAACTGGATGCCGTTAATCGGTTGCCCGTTGGCGTTCTTGACCGTTCCGGTGATGAGCTGCACATCTTCGGGCTCGCGGATAGGCGCTTGCTGCAGATCTTGATCGGTCGCGATCAACTGGGCAAAAACCCAGCCGGTTTTCCCATCCGCCAGCTCAACATAAATCCACTCGCCGCCCGGCGCTTTGGCCAGCACCTGGAAGGGCGTGTCTTTCTCCAGCATCTGCAGCACAGTGAAAAGATAGCCGGGGTTGGCGCGCAAATTCAGGTTAGCGGTCAGCGCCTTGGCCTCGAAGGGTTGGAACGGCGTCGGCGAAGGCAGCGGCGTTTCCGTGGGCGGCGGGGATGGCGTCCAGGTGGCTGGCAAAGCCGAAGGGCTGGCTTCGGGCGTTTGGGTTGCAGCAGGCGGAGCCGGAGAGGGCGTGCCGCAGGCTGCCAGCAGCAGCAGGGCGATCAAAGCAGTCAGACCAGGCCACATCTTCATAGCTCCCTCCTTAATGCAAAAATAATCCTGTATTCATTATATACACCCTTGCAAGCGTAGAAAATAACGGATTTTGGAGGCCGGCATGAGGATTCGGTTCGGCGCGAGTCAGCCAAGGTCCACCGTTCTCCCAATTATCCACAACCTGCTATAATCTCCATTGGGGATCAACCGCGATGCATGCTTCTCCAGAAACC
>CALMGN010000005.1 GCA_937863605.1 uncultured Anaerolineaceae bacterium | reverse complement strand
GCGGGGAGGGCGGGATTCGAATATCATCCCTCGATGGGACCGGCGATCGACATACTATTGTTATTTCAGCGGGGAGGGCGGGATTCGAACCCGCGGTCGAGATTTATGGTCCCGACAACCGCTTAGCAGGCGGCCCCATTCGACCACTCTGGCACCTCCCCAATCTTCATTTGTCAAGCCAGCGGAAGGAGAGGGATTCGAACCCACGGTGAGTTGCCCCACACCTGTTTTCAAGACAGGCGCCTTAAGCCACTCGGCCATCCTTCCAGGTACCGCCGGGGTTGCGGCGCGTTCATTCTACCATACCTGGCACCCCCGGACAAGGAATCCTAACGCCGCCCCGGGGGGCGTTGGCAGGCTGGCGAATGCGCTAAAACGTCTCGGGCAGACTGGTCAGCGGGGTGGGAGACTGGGTCATGCGCAGCTCGCTCAGGCGCGCCATCTCGATGATGTGGTGCATAACCGTCTCAGCCACACTGCGGACGTACGGCCGATTTTCCACGTCGCCGCGGAAGCGCAGCGGCGTTCCGACCGTGATGTTATAAGGCCCGTGCAGGTACCAGCGCCCGTACTCGTCGTTCCCCTTGACCTTCGAGCAGATGGTGTGGCAGCGTTCGCGCTGCAGGTAAATGCCCACCGGGATGACCGGTGCGCCGCTGAGCAGCGCCAGGCGCGCCACGCCGGTGCGCGGGTCCTGAAAGCCGCCATTTTCGGGGCTCAGGTCGCCTTCGGGGAAGATCATCACCGTATGGCCCTTGGCCAGGTGCTCCAGCGCCGCGTCCAATGCGGCCGGGCCGCTGCCGGCGATCACCGGGATGTGCCCGGAACGCCGCAGATATTCGCCAAGCACCGGCACCTGAAACAGCAAATTATTAATCAAAATGAATGATTGCGTACGCAGCATGGAGGCTACGAAGAAGGGGTCGGTGGTGCTGGGGTGGTTGGCAGCAATGATTTTGGCGCCAGCGGGCAATTGTTCCTGCTTATGCACGTCCATTTTCAGGGCGGTGCCGGTATAAGACAGGACCAGCGGTTTTGAAATCCAATACAATAATTTCTGGAACATTCATTTCCTCAAATAAGGAGGTTGGCAGGGAAGAAGAGTGCAGCGAACAAGATGGTACAACTTTAGCGGGCGCAGGTGGATTTTACATCCTACAGCTGGCATATCGCCAGATGCAGCCAGACATATCTTTTCCAGCAGGTCACATGACCCCACCAATGACAACACTGAGTATTAATACACCGTCGGGGGCCAGGAGATGCGAATCCGGGCAGGTGGTGAGTGTCAAGTGGCAAGTGGCATATAAACCCGACCCCCTCCAACCTCCCCCAAAATCCACAAAGATCGTGGATTTTAAGGGAGGAGTTTGACACCTGACACGTTATAATCTTGACTGTGAACGGTTTCTCGCTGCTCATTGGGATCGGCGCGGCGCTCGGGCTGCTGCAAATCATCCGGCGCGTGCCGGACAACCAGTCGCTGCGCTGGACGGCAGCCGGGCTGGGATTGCTGGCAGCGGCATTGGCTGGTGCGCGTGCGGCTTACGTCTGGTTGAACCCGGCTTATTATGCCAACCATCCCGGGGCGGCCTGGCAGCTGACCGAAGGCGGCCTGGCCTGGCCGGGAGCGCTGGCTGGCGCGCTGGCAGCCTTTTGCCTGGCAGCGCTGCTGCTGCGCGCGCCGCTGGGGGTTGCCGCGGACGTCTTCGCGCCCATGATCGTCACCGTGGCGGTCACTGCCTGGTTGGGCGCCGGGTTTAGCGGTACGGCTTACGGCGCCGAGATCCACCCGGCGCTGCCCTGGGCGATCCCCTCCACCGAGCCCGAAGGCGCGCTCACCTTCCGCTGGCCTTTACAACTGACCGCTGCGCTGACCCTTTTCCTGGCCGCCTGGTCGTTCGAACGACGCAGCGCCAATTGGCGGTCACCGGAAGTACGGGCTGGGGCTGCCGGGCTGTTGCTGGCCGGGCACACCGCGCTCTTTTCATACTGGCGCGCAGACGGCGGGCTGGCGTTCAACGGACTGCGGCTTGACTACGCCGCAGCCGCGCTGCTGGCCGGGTTGTGCCTGCTGGGGTTGCTCGTCCTCGGCTTGCTGCGCATACGCGCCTCCTTCTCCGACGAAGCCCCCGGCGCCAACCGCGAAACCTGGTTCTCCCCCCGCGAGTAATCCACTTATCCCCGTTCTCAGCTACAGGTAGCCTCCGCGATGAAATTGACCATCGGACTCTCTCAAATGAACACAGTGCTCGGCGACGTCCAGGCCAACCTGGAAAAGCACCTGGAGATCGCCAAACAGGCGCGCAGCCAGGGAGCCGACTTGCTGGTCTTCCCTGAACTCTCCTTGACCGGCTACGTGCTGCAGGACCTGGTGCCAACCCTGGCGCACCGTCCCACCGCCGACGACCCGGTTTTCCGCCCGCTGCTGGCCGCCAGTCAGAAGATCGACCTGATGGTCGGCTTTGTCGAGGTGGATGAGCGCCGCCGTTTCTTCATCGCCGCCGCCTACCTGTCGCGCGGCCAGGTGCTGCACGTGCACCGCAAGGTGTACCTGCCCACCTACTCCATGTTTGACGAGGGGCGCTTCTTCGCCTGGGGCGACTCGGTACGCGCCTTCAACACCCGCTTCGGGCGGGTCGGCATGTTGATTTGCGAGGACTTCTGGCACGCCTCACCGCCCTACCTGCTGTGGCTGGACGGCGCTGACCTTTTCCTGCATATGTCGGCCTCGCCTGGGCGTGGTTTGAACGACAGCGACCGGCTGGAATCAGCTGCCTGGGTGGATCATATCAACGCTGCCTACGCCAGCCTGTTCACCGCCTTCGTGGCGCACGCCAACCGCGTCGGCTACGAGGACGGGCTCAATTTTTGGGGCGGCTCGGCGCTTTACGGCCCTGACGGCAGCCTGCTGGTGGAGGGTCCCATGCACGAGGAAGCCTTGACCCTGGGTGAGATCGATATGACCCGACTGCACCACACCCGCGCCCGTCTGCCGCTGCTGCGCGACGAACGCCCGGGGTTGGTGGCGCGCGAGCTCGAGCGCATCTTACACTCCCAAAGCCCAAATCCGGGGCGCTAAACGAATGGAGAAGCCAATGACCGACCTGACGATTAACCCCGCTGTGGCTCGCAAAATATTGACCGGCTGGATCCGCGCCGAAATCACCCGTTCCGGCATGCAGCACGCCGTGGTCGGGCTGTCCGGCGGGCTCGATTCAGCCATGTCGTGTTTTCTGGCAGCCGAGGCGCTTGGACCGCAAAATGTGCTGGCGGTGCGTATGCCGTACCGCACCTCCTCGCAGGATTCGCTGGATGACGCCCAACGCGTGATCGATGCTACCGGGGTGCAATCGGCAACCATTGAAATCACCCCGATGGTCGAGCCGCTGATGGAGCGCTTCCCCGAGATGACCAGCCTGCGCCGCGGCAATATTATGGCGCGTATGCGCATGGTCGTGCTGTACGATCAGTCGGCGGCATTTGGCGGGCTGGTGGTCGGTACGGGCAACAAAACCGAGATCCTGTTGGGCTACACCACGCTTTACGGCGACTCAGCCTGTGCGCTCAACCCGCTTGGCGACCTGTACAAGACCCAGGTGCGCCAGCTGGCATCCGCCATGGGCGTGCCTGAATCGGTGCGGGTCAAACCACCGACCGCCGACCTGTGGGCTGGTCAGACCGACGAAGGCGAGCTGGGTTTCACCTACGCCGAGGTCGATAAGCTGCTGTACCTGCTGGTGGACGAACGCGCCACGCCCGAGGAATGCGTCCAGGCCGGTTATGACGAGGCCTTTGTGCGCAAAGTGGTCGAGCGCATCCGACGCAATCATTTCAAGCGCGTCATGCCGCCGATTGCCAAACTCAGCAACCGCACAGTTGGATATGACTTTTTGTATCTGCGCGATTGGGGAACGTAATGGTTAATCGAACTACGAAGAATTGATTGAAGATTAAAATCACCCCCGCCAACCTCCACCTCTCAATTCGCTCGATCACACACCGTCCCGGCGCCCTTCCGGGAGATCGCCCTGTGGGCGGGTGTGCACAAATCGCGACCCCAAAATCTTCGATTTTAGGGGAGATAATACCGTGACACGTGATACGTGATGCGCTCGACCTCTGGTACAATAAAGCTAGGTCAATCGTTCTATCCCCCACAAGGAGCCTGCCATGCCAGAAGATCCCCTGCCCAATGATTCGCCGGTCGGTTACGTCGTCGGCGGGACGCTAAAAGACAGTCTGTCGGTGCGGCTAACCGTGCCGCCTCAGCAAGTGCAAGAGGGCTCCTTCGTGGTCATCGAAAGCGACCCCTGGCAGTTCTACGGGCTGGTGACCGACCTGCAACTGGGCGCCACCGATCCGCGTTTCGCAGACGAGCAGTCCGAGAAGCGCCTGCCGCCCGGGCTGGCCAAACTGCTGCACGGCCAGACGCTGTTCACCAACCTGGAAGTGCTGCCAGCACTGATGCTGGAGCGCAGGCCGGAACTTGACTCGCCGGAGTACCCGGCCTGGCGCGCGGCGCACCCGGAAGATCCGCAGCCGCTGCCGGTTAAGACCGTGCCCTCACACCATGCGCCGGTGCGGGTAGCGCATGCTGGCGACGTGGCGGAAATCTTTGGCGAACCCGGCGGCAAAAACTATACCGTCGGTTACACCCGCGAACAGGGTCACCCGGTATGCATCGACCTGGAGCGCTTCGTCCAGCGTTCCTCTGGCATTTTTGGCGCCACCGGCACCGGCAAATCCTTCCTGACGCGCATCCTGCTGGCCGGGTTGATCCATTACGACAAGACCTCGCTGCTGGTCTTCGACATGCACAACGAATACGCCTTCGACGACACCTCCGAGA
>CALMGN010000004.1 GCA_937863605.1 uncultured Anaerolineaceae bacterium | reverse complement strand
AGTTCCCTTAATTAATATTAATTGTATCATATAAATTGCATAAACCCTGAGAGGGACCAGGCAAGGAATTCCATCAATATGACAAATTAGACCTGAATGATACTAAATTCGAGGAAATATGTTTTTACCCGGTGTGACGGTTGACACTATGTATTTTTGGAAAACAGCCGCATAATCATAGAGCACCGATCATCGCGGCCATTTTTTTGTTTTAATCCTTGCAAAGACTGAACAGGAGGAAGTGGATGCCCCCAAAGGGACGAATTGTCGTCAGCGATTTGTACTGCAAAGGATGCGAGTTATGTGTTGGGGCTTGCCCGCAGGCTGTCATTGCACTCGACCCTGACCGCATTACGGCAAAGGGTTATCACCCGGCAACATTGGTCAAAGACGGCTGCACTGGCTGCGCAATTTGCGCCATCGTGTGCCCCGACGCCGCCATCACCGTTTACCGGGAAGACCTGCGCGCCCGGCGCACGGTTCCCGTAGGAGCATAGGAGGCGGACATGGCGCGCGAATTATGGAAAGGGAATAACGCAATTGCCGAGGCAGCCGTTCGAGCCGGGTGCGCGGCTTATTTTGGTTACCCGATCACCCCGCAGACCGAACTTTTGGAGTACATGTCTGCACGTATGCCGGAGTTGGGCCGGGCTTTCGTCCAGGCGGAAAGTGAATTAGCCGCGATAAACATGGTGTACGGCGCTGCCTGCACCGGGACGCGGGTGATGTCTTCGTCCTCCAGCCCGGGCATCAGCCTGATGATGGAGGGGGTTTCCTATATCGCTGGTACTGAAATTCCGGCAGTGTTGGTGGATGTGATGCGCGGCGGGCCGGGTCTTGGCAATATTGCCCCCGCCCAGTCCGACTACAACCAGATCGTTCACGGAGGCGGACACGGCGACTACAACCTGATCGTGCTGGCACCGTCCTCGGTGCAGGAATCGGTTGACCTGACCGTGCTGGCATTTGACCTGGCGGAAAAATACCGCTCCATTTGCGTGGTGTTGCTGGATGGCAGTATTGGCCAAATGATGGAACCGGCGGAGATGCCGCCCTTCCAGCCGCTGCGTACCGAATATCCCGATTGGGCAGTCACCGGCGCAAAAGACCGCGAGCGCCGCTTCCTCAGTTCCATCTACCTGGATCCGCCTCTAGAAGAAGCTGCCAACCTGCGCATGCTGCGCCGCTGGCAGGAGGTCCAGGCCAATGAAATCCGTTACAAAACCTACTACATGGACGACGCTAAATTTGCCGTAATCGGCTTTGGCTCGTCCGGCCGGGTGGCGCTTTCTGCCGTGCGCGCTGCACGCGCCGAGGGCATCCCGGTTGGTTTGCTGCGCCCCATCACCCTCAATCCCTTCCCTGAAAAAGCGGTGGAAGAACTGGCTAACCAGGTAGAGGGCATCCTGGTAGTCGAGATGAATGCGGGTCAGATGCTGGAAGATATCCGCCGCATTACCAAAGGCGCGGTGCCGGTGGAATTCTTTGCCCGCCTGGGCGGAATCATGCCGCTGCCGGACGAAATCCTGGACGAAATCCACCGCCTGGCCAAAGGTCCGCTGACGATGGAAGGTCATCCCCGCGACCGGTGGCTGGCGCGCATGGGCACATTGAACTAAATGGAGCAGCGAATGGATACTCAAGAAGAAGTTGTTGTTTACACTCGGCCTGATTCGCTGACAAAAACCAACACCCATTACTGCCCGGGTTGTACCCACGGCGTGGCGCACCACCTGATTGCGGAAGTGATCGATGAGATGGGCTTGCGCGACCGCACCATTGGCGTCGCCTCGGTCGGCTGTTCGGTTTTTGCCTATAACTATATGAACTTTGACTTTGTCCAGGCGCCTCACGGACGCGCCCCGGCCATGGCGACCGGTGTCAAGCGCGTTTTTCCCGACAAGGTGGTTTTGACCTATCAGGGCGACGGCGACCTGGCTTCGATCGGGATGGCCGAAATTGTACATGCGGCAGCCCGCGGCGAAAATATCTCGGTGTTTTTCCTGAATAACGCCAACTACGGCATGACTGGCGGTCAGATGGCACCCACCACGCTGCCCGGTCAAAAGACGACCTCTTCCCCCACCGGCCGCGATGTAGAAACGCAGGGCTACCCGATCCGCGCCTCGGAATTATTGGCTACCCTGGACGGGGCCAGCTATGTGGTGCGCCGCAGCCTGCACGACCCCAAGAACATCCGCCTGGCGAAAAAAGCCATCCGCACCGCCTTTGAAGTACAACTGCGCGGCTTGGGTTTCTCGATGGTGGAACTGCTTTCGACCTGCCCGACCAACTGGGAAATGACGCCGCAGAATTCGCTCAAATGGCTGGAAGAGCATATGATTCCGTACTACCCGCTGGGCGATTACAAAGTTAACCCAGCTGTGGCTGAGATCAAGGGCTAAGGGAGACGCCATGCAAACTGAGATCATTTTTGCCGGTTTTGGCGGTCAGGGTGTGCTGTTTGCCGGGCAGGTCGTAGCCTACGCCGCCATGGACAACGGCCTGGAAGTCACCTGGATCCCGTCGTACGGCCCGGAAATGCGCGGCGGTACTGCCAACTGCACGGTCATTGTTTCCGACGAGGAAATTGGGTCGCCGCAGGTCAGGAATCCGGCGGTGGTGGTTGCCATGAACCTGCCCTCGCTCGATAAATATGAGCCGCTGGTTAAAGAGGGCGGCCATTTGATCGTCAATTCGTCGATGGTGGACCGCAATGTCACCCGCCCGGGAATTAATGTGGTTATGGTGCCGGGTAATGAGATTGCCGAGGGACTGGGCGACAAACGCATGACCAACATGGTGTTGCTGGGCGCGCTGCTGGCCAACGTGCCGCTGCTGCCTCTGGAAGCGGTGGAGAAGTCGCTGCGCGAGCACCTGCCCGAGAAGCATCACAAACTACTGCCCATGAATTATAAGGCGTTGCGCGAAGGCGCGCGG
>CALMGN010000003.1 GCA_937863605.1 uncultured Anaerolineaceae bacterium | reverse complement strand
GATGGTGGTCTCTTTATCCGACATGATCTGTTTGACCACATCGCCAATGCTGATGAGCCCCACCAACCGCTCGTTATCCATCACTGGCAGGTGCCGGATTTTCTTGGAGGTCATCAATGCCATCACCTCTTCGACGGTTTGAGTCGGGCTTACGTAATAAACGGAATGGGTCATCAAAGTGACGATCGGCTCATCGAGCAGCATGGCATTCCGGCGGGAAGCATGGCGGGCATAATCCCGTTCAGAGACGATCCCGACAATTTTCTGATTTTCCATCACCAGAACAGCTCCAATGTTTTTCTCTTCCATCAGCTTCAATGTTTCCCTTACGGAACTGCCCGCCTGGACAGACCAGACTTCCTTCCCCTTTTGGAGTAACAAGTTATTCACCGTTGCCATCAGCGTGTTCCTTTCATATCATATTCATTTTCGGAAATTAACAAATGGAAAATCGGTCGGTTGCTCCAGGTGAGCCAGACGCGTCCCTCTACAATTAAGGTCACAACGCATTGGAAAGTACCACTAAGTACCTTCATTATCGCAAAAAGCGCTGCTTTGTCAAGTTTGAAGACATTTTCATCGGGTTATTTTTAAATTCACCCTAAATTAAACTGGAACTTAAACACCTTTATTGTATAATGTCCACCAAGATGGGTATGTAAACCGATTAAATAAAAATTTATGCGAGTTGGTAAAGGAGATACGCAATGAAAAAATTTATCTCTGGAAGTCTCCTTCTCCTTATATTGATATTAGGACTCAGTCTGCTGGTAACCAACGGTTACGCTTCGCCGTTAAGCAAGCTGGATGCTGAACAAGTCATCCGTGGAGCCCAGTTGTACGATGATTGGACAAAGGTCGTCGTGCCCGCACCGACTCTGACAGGCAACCAGCCGATCTGGAGTCAACAAACGACCAGCACTCTGGGCGGAGTGGACACCTGGCGCTGCGTCTCCTGCCATGGCTGGGATTACAAAGGCAGCGAAGGCGCATTCCGATCTGGTCCAAATTACACCGGTTTTCCAGGGATCTACGCCGCCCGCACAAAAGATGCCAGCGAATTGGAAGGCATTCTGGGTGGAGCGAACGGTGAAGCCCATGATTTTCAAGCCTACATGGGTGATGGCGATGTGCAGGCGCTGGTTGCTTTCATCCAAAACGGATTGATCGAAGACGATGAATTTATCGATCCAATCAGCCTAAAAGTCCTGGGTGGTGACTTAGCCAATGGACTGACGCTGTATTCCGGTACATGCGCACAATGCCACGGCGAGGACGGCCGGCAGATTCAATTCCGCTACGAGGGTCAGAATATTAACCTTGGCAAGCTGGCCATGCAGGATCCTTGGCGCTTCCTGCACCGCACCCGCTTTGGCACCGCCCGTGCGCCTGAAATGGTTATTGGCGCCAATCTTGGTTGGACTGCTCAGGAAGGGCGTGACGTGCTGCTGTACGCCCAAACGCTGCCAACCGGGATGGAAACTGCCAATACTCCCTCCATCGGAGAACAAACCCCCGGCAATGCCCAACAACCCGGCGGACCGGCCTCTAATATTTTTACAGGCATCCTGACGGCTCTGGGCGCAATCGCGACCGGGCTGCTGTTTGCCGTCATAATTGGTGCCATCCTTATAGGAATCATCTTACTGGTAGTCTGGTTCCTGCGCGGTCGTAAATAACACTGAAGAACAGCGTAAAGGAGACGAGTATGAAGCAAAAGAAACCCTGGTGGAAGCAGCCCGGTATTCAAATTGCTGCAGTGTTGGTAGTTTTAATTGTTATCGGTGGGATCGTTGGCGGCATATTTTTGACCCAAACACCTCCCGAACAACCGATTGCCTTCCCCCATGACCGGCACGTCGGCATGGGAGCCTCCTGCCTGTACTGTCACCCGGGCGCAACACTGGGACCCAGTGCAGGGCTGCCAGGCATTGAAAAATGTTGGGGTTGCCACCAACAGGTCCAGAAACAATCGCCCGAACTTACGATACTTGCGGGGTTTGTCGAACGCAATGAAGCCATTCCTTGGGTACCGGTAGCGATTCAACCCGAATTTGTCCATTTCAAACACAGCCCGCATCTGAATGCCGGCCTGGAATGCTCAACCTGCCACGGCGACCTGACCAAGATGACGGTGGCCGAGCCGCAAAAGGGCCAAAACATGGGCTGGTGTTTACAATGCCACAAAAATACAGCTCCCGAGCAGTGGACGAAACTCTCCGACTGCGCGACCTGCCATTATTGATCCATAGAGAGGAAGCAGCATGAGCGATAAGATCACTCGCCGAGATTTCCTGAAAATTGCCGGGGCTGGCGCCGCGGTCTCAGCGGTCTTGACCGGCTGCGGACCGATGTCACGTTATATCGTCCGCCGCCCGTATACCGAAATGCCCGAGTATAACCAGACGGGTCTAAACACCTATTACGCCTCAACCTGCCGTGAATGCGCGGCGGGCTGCGGTATTATCGTGCGTACCAAAGAAGGCCGCGCTATCACCATCGAGGGCAACCCGCAGCACCCGCTCAACCGCGGACGGTTGTGCGCCCGCGGAATCACCGCCCAACAAGGCTTGTACAACCCCGACCGCGTGATCGGACCCATCTTCCAGGCGCGTGGTGCAGCAGGCCGCCAGGCAAAAACTACCTGGGATGAGACCATCCCGCTGGTGAGCGATGCGCTCAAAAGCCCGGCTGATCAGGTTGCTTTCTTGATGGGAACCGCTCCGGACCACCTGTATGACCTGGTGAATGAATTGACCACTGCCATTGGAGCCCCGGCTCCGCTGCGTTATTCAGCCCTGGCTTCCTTCGAAGGCCGTACCACCCTTCAGGAAGCCGCCAATCGGACCTTCGGCAAACCTGCCCTGCCGTACTTTGACCTGGCCAATGCTGAGGTGGTTTTCTCCTTTGGCGCCAACTTCCTCGAGACCTGGCTTTCCCCGGTTTCTTACTCGGCCGCCTACGGGGATATGCGCCAGGCGCGCCCGACCCGGCGCGGCTACCTGGTGGCTTTCGAGCCGCGCCAATCGCTGACCGGCGGTAACGCTGACGAGTGGATTCCAATCAAACCCGGCAGCGAGGGACTGGTAGCGCTTGCCCTGGCCCGTCTGGTTGCAGAAGCCCGCGGCGAAGCCCCTTCCGCGGCTGCGCGGTCGGTCGACCCGACGGCTGTTGCTGAAGCGGCTGGCATCGAACCCGCCAAACTGGCTGAACTGGCGCGCCTTTTTGCCTCCAGCGAGCACTCGCTGGCTATTCCAGGCGGCGGCGCGATCGGACAACATCAAGGTCTGGCAATTGCCCAGGCTATTCTGCAATTGAATGTGGTGGTAAATAACCTGGGTATGATCGGCGGGGTTTTCTTGACCACTTCGGAGCAGCCCGCCACTACTTTGACTGAAGTTTCAAACCTGGTCCAGAAAATGAATAACAGCCAGGTGAAGGTCCTCTTCATCCACGGCACCAACCCGGTATTTGAGCTTCCCAAAGTCCTTGGGTTTGCAGAAGCCCTGGCAAAGGTTCCTCTGGTGATCTCCTTTGCGACCTTCCCGGATGAAACCGCCATGTTTAGCGATTATATTCTGCCAGATCATTCCCCGCTTGAATCTTTCGGTTACCAGCGCCTGCTGGCTGCCGCTGACCGGCCTGTGTACTCATCTATCCAGCCAGTGGTTGCTCCGCTCTACGATACCCGCGCCACCGCCGATGTGTTGCTGGCAGCCGCTGCCGCCGCCGGAAAACCCCTGCCATACACGGATGAAGTGGATTTCGTTCAACAGAAAATCGTTCCACTCATCAGCGCAGGCGGCTTCTATTCTGCGCCTGAAATTCAGACCTTTTGGAGCCGTTGGCTGCAATACGGCGGCTGGTGGGTCACCGAACAGGGATTGGACGCTGATATTTCGGCGGCTTCCGGCAGTATCGCTGCCTTCAATGACCCGGCTGCACTGGAAGAAGACAAGCAGTTCTACCTCGTGGTTTACCCGACCCAACTGGGCGACGGCGCGGGAGCCAATCGCCCATGGCTGCAGGAAATGCCGGACCCGATGACCACCCTTACCTGGAACACGTGGGTTGAGATTAATCCTGAAACAGCTGACAAACTCGGCATCCATGACGACGATGTTGTACGCGTCACCACCCCCTTCGGCGCAGTGGAAGCCTCAGTGTACCGCTACCCTGCCATCCGCCCGGATACCATTGCCATCCCCTTTGGGCAAGGTCACACCGCCCTGGGACGCTGGGCAGAAGGCCGCGGGGCAAACCCGGCGGCCCTGTTGCCAGCCGCGGTCAATGAAGCCGGCGATCTGGCTTTTAGCGATGTCACAGCCAGTATCGCGCTCACCGGTAAACGCCGCCCGCTGGCGCGCGTAGAAAACCGGGGCGGTGTCTATGGTGAACATTAATGTTACACACAACGAAAAAGGAGACTGAGCCATGGCTGAAGTGAGTATTGCAGAAAAGTGGGGTCTGGTGGTGGACCAGGACCGCTGCACTGGCTGCAACGCCTGTGTGGTCGCCTGTTCAATGGAAAACAACGTCCCTTTTACCGGTGAAGACAATGTGGCCTTTGGCCGCGGAACCTATTGGATCTACAACAAACGCATGTGGGAAGGGGAATACCCCAGGGTTGCACCTGCATTTCAGCCGGTGATGTGCCAGCAGTGCGGCAGCGCTCCGTGCGAGCCGGTCTGTCCCACTTTTGCCGCGGTGCACAGCGAGGAAGAGCAGATCAACCTGCAAGTGTATATACGCTGTATTGGCACGCGCTACTGCGCCAACAACTGCCCCTACCATGCCCGCCAGTTCAACTTCCAGGATCCGGATATCCCGGAACCGATGAATTCTTACCTGAATCCGGATGTGACCGTCCGGAGCAAGGGTGTGATGGAAAAATGCACCTTCTGCGTGCAGCGCATTGTGGGCGGTCGGCAAACTGCATCCGCCGAAGATCGGCCGCTGCGTGACGGCGAAGTCACTCCGGCTTGCGTTGCTGCCTGCCCATCGGGCGCTTTAGTATTTGGCGACCTTTCCGACCCCAACAGCCGGGTATCCCAGATGGCGCAGAATGAACGCCAGTACAAGCTGATGGATGAACTCGGTACCAAGCCAAAAGTTACCTATCTTAAGGGAGGTGGACGCAATGGCGGCTGAGACGAAACTCTTTGGCAAACTAAAAACCGCCGAGCAAGAGCACGAAGACCCGAAAGAACAGCTTATGTTCGATCCGCGCCCGCGTGAAGAACTAAACCGCATGGTCATGGAGATGATGACCACCACTACCAAAAAATTCTGGTTGTGGGCTATCGGCCTGGGCGTAGGAGTCGTTGTGCTGCTCTTTGGCGCCTGGGGTTACATGATCAGCACCGGCATGTGGGTCACCGGTTTGCGCCGGCCCATCTTCTGGGGCGTGTTCATCGTCACCTTCGTGTTCTGGATCGGTATCAGCCACGCCGGAACCTTCGTTTCGGCAATTTTGCGGGTGTTCAAGGCGGAATTCCGCCGGCCGTTTACCCGCGCCGCCGAACTCATGACCACCTTCGGTCTGGCGGCCGGCGCGCTCTACCCGCTCATTCACCTTGGGCGGGTCTGGGTGTTTTACTTCATGATTCCCTACCCTAACGCCCGCTGGCTGTGGGTAAATTTCCGCTCCCCGCTAGTATGGGACCTGCTGGCAATCACCACCTACCTGCTCAGCAGCACCATTTACCTTTACCTGCCTCTGGTCCCAGATCTGGCCATGGCGCGCGACCGGACAACCGGGATTCGCCATTCCGCCTACAAAATCCTGGCGCTCGGCTGGCGTGGTACGGAAGCCGAATGGTTCCGGCTGCGAAAAGCAATCCAAATTTTCGCCTTCGCCATCATCCCGGTCATGTTCTCGGTGCATACCATCGTAGCCTGGGACTTTGCCGTGAGCCAGGTGGCCGGGTGGCATTCCACCATCTTCGGCCCCTACTTTATCATTGGTGCCATTCTCTCGGGCGTTTCGGCTGTGGTGACCATTCTCTATATACTGCGATCCACCCTTAAGCATATGGATTACTTCCTGCGCCCAGAACATTTTGACGCCCTTGGCAAGCTGATCCTGGTCTTCTCGATGGCCTGGGCTTATTTCTTCTTCAACGATTACCTGCTAGGCTGGTACGGTGGCGAGGCTGCGGTGCGCCAAATTCTGACGCTGCATGCAACCGGGCCAGCTGCCTGGGTGTGGTACTTGATGCTGATCTGCAACATGGCGGTTCCCTGGCTGACCCTGTGGAATCGAAAAATCCGCCGCACCCCGTGGCTGATGTTCATCATCACTCTGACGATCAACGTCGGGATGTTTGCAGAACGCTACACCATCGTTCCGCTGACCCTCGGTCACCAGCGCACCCCCTTCGACTGGGGTGTTTACACACCTCAGCCGGTTGAAATCAGCATCGTTCTTGGCACGTTCTGCCTGTTCACTTTCCTCTACCTGATCACGTCGCGCCTGATTCCAATGGTGCCCGTCTGGGAGGTTCAGGAAGGGCAAGTGGCACATACCCTGCGTAAAATTGGCAAGGCAGAAGTGCCTACCGTAACCGAGTTGGATTAGAAAAGGAGCGCAGCATGTATACAAAAGTCGTACATATGGCGCTATTCAAGGAAGAAGAGTTGGATCACGCCGCAGAATCCATTACCCGCCTGCGCTTACTGGGCGTTCAGGACAAAGACATTTCGGTGATTTCAGGCATCCCCTTCTCTGAAAAGATCCTCGACCGGCCGATGAGCTGGACCAATGTTGGACGTATCGGGATAGCTGGAGCGGTTCTAGGGTTTATTGCTTCGCTCCTGTTTAATTTCGGCACGCCGTTCCTTTACCCGCTGCGAGTCGCCGATATGCCCATATTCTTTCCCATCCCCACCTCGATCGTGGTCACCTTTGAACTTACCATGCTGGGGCTGCTCATCAGCACCTTCATCGGAGTTTTCGTCGAGACTATATCGCCGTCCTTCGGCCCTAATGGTTATCATCCAAAGGTCAGCGATGGGCATATCGCAGTCCTTTTTAGCGGTCCAATACTTTTAGACCAACAATTTCACACAACATTTGAAGAATTAGGCGCGACGCTGGAGCATGACGTCGAGGAGGAGAAGTTATGGCTATAGTTAAACGCCTGATCCTGGTTATGGTACTCATCGCCAGCCCGTTGATCGTCGGCCTGCTATTTACCTACGATGTGATCAAAATTGACTGGATCAGCGGCATGGAAATCCAGCCGGACTACCGACCAATGGAAGATCCACTCCCGCTTCCAGCGCGCTCCATACCGATTCAAGGTGCAGCCTATATTCGCGGACTAGGTGCTCCAGTCAACCCGGTTGCTGCGGACGAAGCCTCGCTGGCACGCGGCAAAACCTCATATGATACCGCCTGTGCATTATGCCACGGTCCAGAGGGCGGGGGCAACGGCGCTTTCTCCGGCTTTTTAGTAAAATACCCGCCATCCAACCTGATTAAACCGGATGCAAACGCCCGGCCGATTTCGGATGGGGCGATCTTTCTGACAATCACGAACGGCATCGACGATCGCATGCCAGCGCTCCGGGACAATTTGCCGACTGCCGATATGCGCTGGGATGTTGTCAATTACGTGCGTTACCTGCAATCAACTGCTCCGTAGCCCTAAGTCTTTTGACGCGGCTGGCTGTCCAGCCGCCTTAATCCCCAATCCCTCCCCGATACTCGGGGAGGGAATTTTTTATCCCCCGTTTATTTCTTTACTTCCCAGATCACTAACGACTTGTCGAATTCTTCGAAGGTATTTTGTGCTACCAGGTGGCCCTCGCAATCGACCACCCAGACATACATGGTTGGCGCACGGCCGCTGAAAAGCGTCATATACAAGGGCAAATGGATATCCCGCGACTGGTGGTTGCGGATCGTGCTGCCAGCCCGGTTCGGTCCCCACGCTTCGCGGTCAGCGGAAAGCGA
>CALMGN010000002.1 GCA_937863605.1 uncultured Anaerolineaceae bacterium | reverse complement strand
AACGATTATGGTTTACTGAAACGATAATTGGAGGCATCCGGCTGGTAGAATCCCATGACCTAACAAGGGGTTCATTAAGGTCTGGTTGGGACCCGTGGAATGTATTCCGCCGGTCAACCTGGGCTGGGAAGAATACATTCGACCTGGTGCATGCTTTTGAAACGCGTCCGACGGTTATTTATCCGGCGTTAAAAATTCACCGCCGTGGTGTCCCGTTATTTATGGATTGGGCTGATTGGTTTGGCAAAGGTGGTTCAGTTGAGGAACGGAAGAATCCGGTCGTAAGAACAATATTAAGACCGGTTGAAACCTATTATGAAGAGCATTTCCGGGGAGTAGCACAGGGAACGACTGTAATTAGCAGGTCAATATACCAACGTGCCATGAATTTAGGTGTTCCTGAAAATCGACTACTAATTTTGCCAAACGGTGCAAATGTTAAGGCGTTCTACCCTGTAAACCAGCACCACGCTCGGGATGTGTTTGGCATAACTGAAGATGCCCCCATAATCGGCTATATGGGCTCGATATTTATGCAAGATGCTCAATTCATGTCGGAAAGTTTTAACCTTGCTCAGCAACGCATTCCGACTGCGAAATTGATGATTGCTGGTTACTGCCCGTTTGATTTTACGAAACTGGTATCACGTCCGGAAAGCGTAATTGTTACTGGGTCGAGCACATTGGATAAGCTGAACACTGCATTAAACTGCTGTGACATTCTCTGGTTACCTTTGAAAAATTCACAAGCAAATCGCGGTCGACTCCCGCTAAAAGCATCCGATTATTTAGCGGTTGGCAAACCAATAATCTCAACGGATGTGGGTGATCTCAGAGAATTTCTGGAAAATGGTGATTTTGGTGCGGTTGTACCGGACTCGATTGATCTTTTTGCCAGGGCAACAATTGATTTACTCACTGATTCTCATCAAAGAAAGGCCTTCGGGGAGAAAGCTAGACAGTATGCTGTGGATCACCTGCGTTGGTCACACCTGGCGCAGAAGCTCGAGGAATTTTACGAACATTCGTTATCGGGCAAATAAAAGAAAAAATCCATGGAAACAATTTCTTGCGATTATTGCAGAAGCCAGGAAAGTACTACACTTTTTCACAATGCCGATTGGCCCTGGCTTGAGCAGAATTTAGGGATCGAAATGGTAACCTGCAATCGTTGCGGATTAGTGTACCTCAACCCGCGTCCTGACAAATCTGAAATTCAAGATTTTTACCAAAGTGATTATCCATCTTATGCAAAGCCTATCCAGGAAGAGAAATCCAAACTGATACAATGGGTTCGCAGGGGGAATTTGCGGCATCGTCGGAAATTTATAGAGAATCATTTAAACGGACAAAACAAGAAGTTATTGGATGTCGGTTGCTCAACGGGTCTGTTCTTAGATGAAATGCAGAACGCAGGGTGGGAAGCGTTCGGTGTTGAGCCGAATGATGAAATCGCTCAAATCGCACGGGTTAAACTAGGTCTGAAGGTTCACACTGGATTTTTAGACAGCTTGGAATTCCCTTTAGAAACATTTGATGTTATCACTTACTGGGACGTACTGGAACATACATTTTCACCGCGGCAGGAGCTGGCGCGAGCCGTAAGTTTGCTGAAACCTGGTGGCTTACTGGTCATCAACATTCCAAATTGGGATGCGTTTGACCGGAAGTTATTCGGCGCATATTGGCAGGGTTATGATCCCCCGCGGCATTTATATGTTTTTCCACGAGATATATTGACCAACTATCTCACTGAATCCGGCTGCGCGGTCGTTGAATGGAGATGCGTTATTTCCTCGTTTTATTCCATGATCATGGGATTGGAACGGATGCTTCAGACTAAAAATCCAAGGCTGGCTCGTTTGATAATTTCCTTCTTGCACCTTCCTGGATTACGCTTTGTCTTTGAACCATTCTTGTTTCCCTTCTATATGATCCGGCGAGGCTCAGTGATCACTGTGGTTGC
>CALMGN010000001.1 GCA_937863605.1 uncultured Anaerolineaceae bacterium | reverse complement strand
GATCGATGGGTTATCAACCTCACCCATCCAGCCCCATTCTTGGAGCGGGCTTATTCTTAATCGAGTGTTTTTGCGCCGTATGGGCGCAAAAACACTCGAAATTCATTTAATCCCCGCTTCCCGAAAGGTTGGACGTCTGGAAAAGCAAAACCAATCGGGGAGCGGGGGTAGGGGGTGAGGGGCAAAACCGCATTGGTCACCCTGGCTATGAACGCCTACTGTTAAGCAATTAATTTCGATCAAGTCGGTATCTACGTACTGGTAAATACCGGATTTGTTCTCGGTTATAATAGGGCTACTCCTCCAAAAGAGAACTCGATGCTGCTTCGCCGCTACCCCTTTTACCTTTTCTCCATTTATACGCTGCTTTCGAGCATGCGAACTCCGCTGCAAGTTGCTGGAATATTTCTGGGAGCCAAAGTCCCTCCAAATACACACATCGAGCTGTCTCAAACGGGTTTGAAATTCATGGTGCACGGGAAAATAGATGTCAGGAGCCTCAAAGAGACGCTGCTCGACAGGTTTTACGAGCGCTTCGGTTGTGCTGTGCAGGACGGTTGGTCGGTGGTCGATAATTGCGGGGGATTTGGCGAGTACACCATTTTTACAGCCAACGACCATTTTGGCTATCTTCGGGCGCAGCGTTCAGGCGGAGGTCAGCCAGCTTGACCGCTCAGCGCGACCTCCTCTGGGCAAATATCAGCGAGCTGCCGTATTTCCGCGGTCTGCTGCGTGCGGTGGAGGGCCGTTTTTATCAGGACTTGCCGCTGGAAGCCCCGACCATCGACCTGGGCTGCGGTGACGGTCAGTTTGCTGAAATCACATTCCCCCGCCAGTTGGAATTGGGAGTTGATCCCTGGTTGGCTCCATTGCGTGAGGCGGTACAGCGCCGGGCTTACCAGATGGTCGTACGATCGTACGGCCAGCGCATTCCGGCGCCGGATAACACTTTTTCCAGTGCGGTCTCCAATTCAGTTCTGGAACATATTCCGGATATTCAGCCGGTATTGGACGACCTGGCGCGGGTGTTAAAACCTGGCGGGACTTTTTATTTTTGCGTGCCGAACCATAATTTTGATCCATCCTTGAGCATCGCCCGTCTTTTTGACCGCATCGGACTAAAAGGGCTGGCGCGGGCTTACCGGCGCTGGTTTGACCTCATTTCCCGCCACGCCCACCTCGACGACCCGGCAACCTGGCAGACTCGCGTTGAAACTGCCGGATTGCGGGTGGTGCAGCATTGGAACTATTTTTCACCGCAGGCGCTTGCCATCATGGAATGGGGACATTACTGGGGGCTTCCTGCCTGGATCGCTAAACAGTTGATCCACCGTTGGATCGTAGCGCCTGCCCCATGGAACTTGGGCATCACGCGCAAGATCGTGAACCCCGCCTGGACCGAAAGCCAGCCTCAGCCGGACGGTGTTTGCACCTTTTTTATCTGTCAAAAGCCGCTGCCATGAATGAAGACCAGGAACCCAGCGTTCTCGATTACGTGAAATCACTCCTTCTACCGGGGAGAAAACTGATCCAAATTCCACCGCCAGTGGATGTGGATGAATCGGAACCATCTGAAGAACCATTGCAAGCTGCCGCTCAATCCGTTCGAATGGCGCAGGAAACCGCACCGCTGAAAGTTCAGCCGACCCGCAATCCGCAGCATGCGCTGCCCTGGCTGGTGCTGTTGGTCCTCCTGGCAGCCCTGGCAGCCCAATTATCGTTTGAACCGCGCGCTGACCGAAGCTGGATGACTGGCGCGGTTCTCTATACTGCTGCCGGCGCTGGGTTAATCCTGGCGATTCTGCGCAATCCGATTCGTCTGGCCGAGCCTGACGAATCGGAGCTGCCGGATGTCGATTTGTCAGCTAACCGAATCGGGCTGCTGGTCAGCCTGGTGCTGGCATTGGTTGCCTTCCTGTTGTTTGGCGGCGAGCATTTCACCACGGTCAACACCATTATCTGGCTCGCATCCCTGGCAGCCTTTATTAATGCGGTAAGGCCAAAAGACGCCAGTTTTGCAAAATGGGCACAAAGCGCCTGGCTGCAACTGAAATCCGGTATCAATATCAGGATCACCCCCTGGTTGCTCTTATGCGTGGCCGTTTTGATCCTGGGGATTTTCTTCCGCATCCACCAGTTTGATCAGGTCCCATCGCAAATGGTCAGCGATCATGCCGAAAAGCTGTACGACGTCCAGGACATCCTGAACGGCAAGTTGTCAACCTTCTTCATACGTAACACCGGGCGCGAAGCTTTTCAATTCTACTGGACCGCTTTCCTGATCAACCTTTTCAACACCGGTATTACATTTTTCAGCTTGAAGGTAGGAACGGTTTTACTGGGGATATTTACCCTGCCGTTTCTGTATCTGCTTGGCAAGCAACTGGGCAGTCCGAGGGTAGGCTTATTCAGCATGTTGTTCGCTGGTATTGCCTATTGGCCGAACCTCATCTCACGCTTAGCGCTGCGTTTCACCCTGTATCCCTTCTTTTTTGCCCCCACCTTGTATTATTTCTTGCACGGTATGCGAACCGGCCAGCGGCGCTATTTTGTCCTATCTGGCATCTTTATGGGGATCGGGCTGCATGGCTATACCCCCTTCCGCGTGGTTCCAGCGCTGATCATTCTGGCAGTGGCGCTTTACCTGCTGCATAACCGCTCCAACCGGGCGGTGAAGCACGCTCTATTAGGCCTGGTGTTGATCAGCGTGGCAGCTTTGATCGTGGCACTGCCGTTGGCGCGTTACGCAGTGGACAACCCGGACATGGTGATGTACCGCACTTTGACGCGGGTCACCTCCTCAGAACAAGCTATCCCCGGGTCACCAGTAGTCATTTTTCTGCAAAACCTGTGGCGGGCAATGACCATGTTTGCCTGGGACAACGGTGAAGTGTGGGTTCTTTCCATCCCTCACCGTCCTGCCCTGGATGTAGTTACCGGGGCGCTCTACCATCTGGGCTTCCTGGCGGTGTTGGTCAACTACTTGCGCAAGCGCCGCTGGACTGATCTGCTGCTGCTGATTTCCATCCCGTTCCTGATGTTGCCGTCCATTTTTTCGCTGGCATTCCCCGCTGAAAATCCTAGCCTGAACCGAACCGCTGGAGCGATTATCCCGGTATTTATATTGGTTGGTTTCGCGCTTGACGGGATCTTCAGTGCGATTACGCACTCAACGGGAAAATCGGGGCGTACCCTGGCCGGCGGGTTGGTTGCTGCCCTGCTGTTCTTATCCGCCAGCCAGAATTACGACCTGGTTTTCAACCAGTACCGCACCAATTTTAATAACGGTTCCTGGCCAAGCGCCCAGATTGGGGCGGTGGTGCGCGATTTTGTCGATACCTGGGGCAACCGAGACTCGGCTTACTTAGTCGGGTACCCGCATTGGGTTGACAGCCGCCTGGTAGGCATCAATGCAGGGGAACCCGATAAAGATTACGCGATCTTCACCGATCAGTTTGACCTGACACTGGCGCAGCCCGCCCCAAAACTATTCATCCTTAACGTCAACGACACGTCGGACCTGGAAGTGCTCAACCGGATATACCCGGAAGGCGTACTGCGGTTAATCCCGTCTGAACTTCCCGGACGCGAATTTTATATTTATTTTGTTCCACGCTAGTGCCCTAAAACTAATCCAGCCTGAATTTTCGTCGTAAAAAGCCGACGGTTTTTTGCGTGGGCATCTATAATTAATGCGGACCGTTTGATATGACTTAATTGCGGCTCCACCCAAAGCCTTAACCCTCCCATCACTTTTTAAAATAAGGTTTGGTTTTTAATGGATCCTGTCGTTGGAAAATTACTGGAATCGGACGAACCAGCCATCCGTTACAAAACCCGTTGCCTTATCCTTAAGGAAGATCCGGCCAGCATCGCCATGCAGGCGCTGCAGGCGGATATTCGCACGTGCGAACGGGTACAGATGCTCCTCTCCGAGCGCAACGCGGAAGGCCGCTTGCCCTATCACCCCTATACCAAGTGGGTCGGCGCTCACTGGGTGTTGACGGCATTGGCCGATCTGGATTATCCCAACGGTGACCTCAGCCTCGTCCCGCTGCGTGAACAGGTGTACGGCTACTTTTTCAGCGGGACGCGCGAAAAACCGTCCCATAAGCGGAACATCATTCACTCGAAAGGTTTGGTGCGCGCTTGCGCCTCTATTGAAGGCAACGCGATTCTCTCGCTGCTCAAATTGAGCCTGGCGGACGGATTGACCGAACACCTGGCTGAGATCGTGCTCGGCTGGCGTTGGCCCGACGGCGGCTGGAATTGCGACCGCAAGCCCCAGGCCAGCCATTCCTCTTTCCATGAGACCCTGATCCCGCTGCGGGCACTCAATCTGTATGCTGGAAAAAGCGGCGACCCGCGGGTGCGCCTTGCAGTGGATGACGGCGCGGAAGTGTTCCTCAAGCGCGGCTTATTCCGGCGGCTGACAGACGGTGAAGTGATCGACCCGCACTTCATCGAACTTCATTTTCCATATTACTGGCATTACAATATTCTTTATGGTTTGAAGGTCATGGGGGAAATCGGCCGCCTGGGCGACCCGCGCTGCGGTGAAGCGCTGGACCTGCTCGAATCCAAAAGGCTGCCGGACGGTGGTTATCCTGCTGAGCGGCGCTATTACACCGTCACCAACCGCAACACCAGTAACCGGTCGCTGGTTAACTGGGGCGGAACGAGCAGTATCAAAATGAATGAATGGATCACCGTGGAAACGCTGGCGGTGTTGACCGCGGCCGGGCGGTTTGTCCCCACGGCGGGTTAAGACCCGAAGCTTCTGGAAAATCCCAACCCACCGGGTGATTCGGACGGGTCGGTATGCGTAGGTTCAGGGTAAAATAAATCTATTGTCATCCATGAGACCCTAAGAGGTAAAAAATGAGCAACGCTGTCTATAAACTAATCGAAGTCACCGGGACCTCGACTTTCGGCATCGATGATGCTATCCAATCCGCGGTGGCCCGTGCCTCTCAAACCGTACGCCAGATGCAGTGGTTCGAAGTCATCGAAATGCGCGGCCGAATCGATGAGAACCATGTCAGCCAATGGCAGGTCACCCTGAAGATTGGCTTCTCGCTGGAAGAATAAGTCACTGGCATTCCGGCTCCATTTAAACGATTTAACCTAACCGACCGCGTTTAGCCGGGTGGGAAAGGCAACCCGGAAATTTTCCTATTTGGCATGCAGTCCGCAACTGATTCCTCTCAACGTCTAAAATACGATGGGTTACTGTTACTGGCTTCCCTTATCTGGGGCAGCGGTTTCGTCGCTCAACGGGCTGCTGCGAACAGCATGGGCAGCTTTACCTTCAATGGTATAAGATTTTTACTGGGTTTTGTCATTTTGCTGCTGGTTTCCGGCTTTAAAAAGCGGATTGCAAAAGATCAATGGCGTTGGGTCGTTTTGGCCGGGTTTTTATTGTTCGGTGCCAGCACACTGCAGCAATTCGGGCTGCTGACCACCACCGCTGCCAATGCTGGTTTCATTACCAGTCTTTACGTTGTCATTATTCCATTTGTTCTGTGGGTTTTTGCACACCAGAAAATCCAACCCGTTATCTGGGCAGCCGTAAGCCTGGCAGCCGCTGGTACGCTTCTTTTGAGCACCGGTGGTCAGTTTGATCCTGTCGTCGGCGACTGGCTCGAATTGGCCGGGGCATTTTTGTGGGCCGGCCATGTGCTGGTAATTGGCCTTTATGGCAAACACTCCGATCCGCTGGCCTTTTCCATTGGTCAATTCGGGGTGGCTGCCGCACTCAATTTGGTCAGCGCCGGATTGCTGGAATGGGGAAACTATAATCCGCAGCCGGAAGCCTGGTGGGGTGTCTTATATTCTGGAATTTTCCCGGTGAGCATTGCATTTACACTACAGGTTCTCGGTCAGCGCCGCGCCCCAGTCATCGACGCTGCGCTGATCTTCAGCCTGGAGGCGGTATTTGCAGCCTTGTTTGGCGTCCTGCTGCTCAATGAGGCATTACTGCCAACGCAGTTGCTCGGCTGCGGGCTGATTCTGACTGCCCTCCTTCTGGCACAGTCACAATCCTTCCGTCAGCGGGCTAAAGTCCGGTCCGCAGCGGAAGAGCTGTAAGGCTCCCGCAATTAGCAGAAATCGCAGTATGATAGATTAAATTTGCATTAGAAAACAGGGACACGCCTGCTTCAACGCAACCTGCAAGCGAGGAATGCGTATATGAAACAAGAAACAAATCCGAATGCGGAGCCAACGTTGAGCATCGACGAGAACGAGTTGCTGGTTCTTGCCCAGAACGGAAGTGAAGAAGCGTTTACGCAGCTGGTAGAACGGTATCAAAATCCGGTCTATAACCTGTGTTATCGCATGCTGGGCGAACCAACCGAAGCGGAAGATGCAGCCCAGGAATCCTTCTGGCGCGCGTACCAGGCCATTCGCCGCTATGACCGGAGTCGACCGTTCGCAACCTGGCTTCTTTCGATCACCGCTCACTACTGCATCGACCAGCAGCGCAAACGGCGCCTGCCAACACTGGAGATCGAGGACTGGATGGAAGAGGTGCTGCCCGACAACACTCCGAATCCGGAAAAAATAACCGGCGTCCGTGAAGAAAAGGAACGTATACATCGAATGTTAGCTACTTTAAATCCTCAGGACCGGGCTGCGATCATCCTGCGCTACTGGTATGAATTTTCTGAAGAGGAAATCAGCCGGGCTCTGCAATTATCTGTCAGCGCAGTTAAAAGCAGGCTGCACCGCGCACGAATAAAGTTCGCCAGCCTGTATGAGGCTGACCGGAAACTCACACCGGGAGGTATCCACGATGAATCACCAGCCTTTTGAAACCTGGAACCTGGATCGAACCGTACTTTCGCCTGATCAGCAGGCAGAAATGGCGCGCCATCTCGAGACCTGTCCCGAATGTAGACTGACGGCTGCTACCTGGGATTGCATCCAAATTGAGATGAAAACCGCTCAAAGGGTAAAGGCTCCCACCGGTTTCTCGATCCGCTTCCAAAACAGTCTGGTTGAACGCCGCCGCCTGGCTCACCGCAAACAGACGCAAAAAATGTTGGGGGCTCTTGGAATCTCTCTGTTGGTGATCTTGATTTTGCTGGCAGCCTATACCCTCACCCGCACCTCGCCGGCTAATTGGATCGGTTCAGTCATCCGGGTCATTGCGGATGCGCCGTTCAACCTGCTGGAATTACGCTTCATTGCCGCCTTCTGGCTTACTAAAATTCCTCCGCTGGCCTGGATAGGCGCCAGCATTATCATCGCCGCCTGGATGATGGTTTTCACGATTACCGGCGCGTTGACATACAAGCGATTTCATCGTCAAGGAGAAATACTAAGATGAAAACAAACTTTAATTTTTTATTCTCCATTCTAGTCATCCTCATTTTCCTGACCACCCCGACAGCGGTTCTGGCTCAACCATTGAACCAGTCTGGTGAAGTCATCTCAGGCGACCAGGTGATTTTCGGGGATAACTACATTCTGCAATCCGGCCAGACGTTGAACGGCGACCTGGTTGTGTTGGGCGGATCTGTCACCATCGCAAGCGGTGCAGCGGTCAATGGTGAAATCGCCTTGCTGGGAGGCAACCTCGATTTGGCCGGCAGCGCCAACGGCGATATTGCCGCCATTGGGGCGAACGTATCCATTTCAAAGGGCGCCCTGGTGACCGGCGAAATCATCAGCATGGGCGGGAATGTTACCGGTGCAGAGCTGGGTACCATCCGCGGCGGCATTCGCACTTTCACCCCCCGTGCGCTGCAATTTGACCGGGACGCCTTCCGTTTTCCGCAATCAGGTCAAACATCTCCCGTTAACACAGTCGGCGGTTGGGTCCTCGGATTCCTGGGAAAGGCCATGCAGCTTCTGGCAATGGCTGTGTTGGCAGTAGTTTTAGGATTACTGCTGCCGCGTCCCGTCAAACGGGTGGCTGACTCGATTGTCAACCAACCGTGGATGAGCGGCGGCGCCGGCTTTTTGGCATTCTTGGTAACGCCCTTTGTGGTGCTGGTTTTAACGATCACCATCATCCTGATTCCTCTCACCTTCCTGGCTGCCCTGGCACTGGCCGTGGCAATCATCTTCGGCTGGATTGCAATCGGGTTCCAGATCGGTCGGCGCATGGAGGTGCTGTTCAAAACCGAATGGGCAGATGCAGTTTCAGCCGGCATTGGGACACTGGCCCTTGGAATTGTGGTTGCAATCCTGGGCTATGTGCCGTGCGTAGGATGGTTGATCGGCTTTGTCGCAGCTTGTGCCGGGCTAGGTGGCGTTATCTTGAGCGGGTTCGGCTCCCGTACCGCTGCCCCGAATGGCACCCCACCTGCCCCGGTCATCGAGATTATTCCACCTGCCAGCCCGGCGCCAAACGCTCCATCCGAAGCGCCTAAAGCAGATGACAGCTCTAATAACATTTAACGATCTGTCTTAAATAGTACGGGATAAGATCACCGAAGGAGAAGGAAATGAGAAAAATCGCAATCACTTTAGCTATTCTGGCGATCACCGGAGCCACCCTGGCCTGTTCATTCTCGGTCAATACCAAGGAGGACAAAGTAGGTGACACTCAGGTCATGGAAATTAACGAGGCCGCTCCAACAAATTTGGCGGAGGCCAAAGTCGAAATTGATATGGGCGCCGGAAAATTGAACTTCACCGGCGGCGCCGCGGGATTGATCGAAGGCACCATCACCTACAACGTTTTTGGTTGGACGCCCGAAGTCACTCGCAGCGACGGCAGTTTACGCATCCATCAGGGACGACTGGAAGATATCAAGATCCCAAACAATAAAGTGATTAACGAATGGGATCTTTCACTCGGCGCATTTCCAACTGACCTGGAAATCTCTGCCGGGGCTTATGAGGGGTTGATCGACCTGAGCGGGGTGGCACTGACCAACCTGAAAATCTCTGACGGCGCCAGCAAAGCGACAGTGGAGTTCAACGGCCCCAACCCGATTAGCATGGACAGCTTTACGTACAAAACCGGCGCCTCGCAGGTGAAAATTTACGGGATTGGAAACGCCAACACCTCCCTGTTCACCTTTGATGGCGGCGCCGGGGATTACAGGCTGGATTTCTCCGGAACGCTCGAGCAGGATCTGGCAGTCAAAGTAACATCAGGTGTAAGCAAAATCGAAATCATCATCCCTGAAAATGTCCCCGCCCGGGTGACTATTTCCGGCGGATTGAACAATGTTTCTCCGCACGGCACCTGGTCGATCACCGGCAATGTATATGAGAAAACTGGCACAGGACCGCGAATCGATATCACCGTGAATATGGGCGTCGGCAGCCTGGATTTGATTAGCCAGTAATCGATATGCCCACCCGGATTAAATAAAACAGACGGCGGGTTATTGATCCACCGGTCTGTTTTATTATCATGATTTGTATGTTGTTGTTCGGGTTAAATATATGGTTTTTTGATGTCCGGGGAGTTTTTAGGATTACTCCGGTAAGTCGAGTGAACATTCCAGGTCGTAGAGGAAAATATTCTCGTCGGTACGCACCGCGATCAGCTGCGAGCCCGGTGACCATTTCGACTCCTGCACAAACTCCATATCCAGGGTCAACCGGTACTTATAGCCCTCATCCGGAGCAGCCATCCAGGCCTGGTCGTCTTGATCGACATAAAATATTCGACTGCCATCCGGCGAAGCATTCGCCATCTGCCATTCCGGGTTGGCGGCGATGCCCTTTTGATTGAGTGCAATTTTCAGACTGGTACCATCTTGTTTGCGGCCGGTCTGTAACACTTGTTGGCCTTGACCGGAGATATTGATTTCCACCACCCGCGAGCAATCCACGCCGCAGGTCTCGTTCACTTGGATGCGGTTGTTATCCGTCCAGCGCACGATCCCTTTAGCGCTGCCAAAATCATCGGTAGCGGCGCCGGCCGCATACAAATCCAACGGGGTAAAGTCGGAGGTCAACAGCACGATGACCGTGTACAGGTTCTCGGTCGTACGCAGCGCCGTAAACGCGATTCGGGTGCCATCCGGCGACCAGGTGATATCCCCGGTCACTTTTGTGTCTCGCGTAGCGCGGATTTCACCGGTTTCCATGGATAACAGCGTCAAATTACCGGTAAACCAACCCCATTGATTATTGAACGGGGTAACATAGGCAAATATTTGCCCGTCAGGACTCCACCCCATCATGTCCCCGGCTGGCGGATCAACATGGATGGTTGGGAAGGTGCGCACCTGGCAGGCCGTTGAAACGGTGACCCGCAATCCTTCGTCAGGGTCGGTTGTAGGCAGCGCTGTTGGGGTTGGCTGCCCGGCATTAGGATCAGTGCCAAGCACCGAACAACCTGCCAGAACCAGCCCAAGCAACAGGTTTAACCAGACAATTCGCTGCACAACTGCTCCTTACTTCACCACTGTTTTGGTACCAACACTTCGGTAGAGATCGAAAGCCTTCACGAGCGTAAATACCTGTGGTGGGAGAAAATAGCGGTAGGGTTGACCGGCCGCAGCTCGCTGTCGAATCTGGCTGGCGGAAATTTCCACGAGCGGTGTATCGATAAATTGCACTTTGGCGGTGATCCCCGGGATGTCGCGCGCTAACAAATCAAGATCAATATCGGCACCCGGCCTGCGCATGACGCCAAAGCCGGCTACCAGGGCAGTTAAGGTTCGGGGTGTATGCCAGGTGACCAGGTCGCGCAGTGAGTCGCCGCCGATCAGGTAAATGAGTTCCGCCAGGGGGTACTGCCCTTGTAAAATTCGGACGGTGTCGACGGCGTAGTGCGGACCGGGACGGTCCATTTCGACCTGGGAGATTTGGAAAGCCGGGTTGTCTGCCAGGGCTGCTTGCAACAACTGAAACCGGGTTTCCACCACGGAAATCGTTTGGCCTTGTTTATGCGGTGGATCAGCTGTCAGCGTCCATAGCACTTGATCTAGCTTGAGTTGATCCAGCGCTTCGGCCGCCAAAATGAGATGACCGATGTGGGGAGGATCGAAGGTGCCGCCGAATATCCCGATGCGCATACGGTCAGTCCTGCCACTCCAGTTCATGGTCGTCGCCAATGTAAACCGTGTCGCCGTTTTCGATACCCATTTCACGCAGCCGGTCCTCGACCCCCAACGCCTCAATTAGCTTCTGGAAACGTCTTACCGAGCCCTCGAACTCCCAGTACGTCATCTTGGCAGCACGCTCAATGGCTGTGCCGGAGACCTTATAGCCGCCGTCATCCGTGCGGGTAACAGTGAACGAGCGCGGGTCCTCGGCAGGCTTATAAACCGGCAGTTCCCTGACCACAACCGGCTCAGGCGTGGTTTGCAGCAGTTCGACGCATTTCCACAGGATCGGGTCCAGGCCGGTACGCGCCATGGCGGAAATAGCTACCGGGTCAGTCACCCCATGAGCCTTCAGCTGCTTTTTAATGGCAGGCCAGCGTTCCTGAACCTCCGGCAGATCAATTTTGTTTAAGGCCACAATCACCGGCTTGTTGCTCAATTCCGGATCGAACAACGCCAACTCGGAATTGATCTGCGAGTAATCCGCCATCGGATCTTCGGATAAACCGTCCAGTAGATGAATAAGGACCCGCGTGCGCTGGATATGGCGCAGGAAAGCATCTCCCAACCCAACCCCCTCGTGTGCGCCTTCGATCAAGCCAGGGATATCTGCCAGTACCAGGGTAGTTTCCATATTGAGTTCAGCCACGCCCAGGTTGGGTTCGATGGTGGTGAACGGATAATTGGCAATTTTTGGTCGGGCGTTGGTCACTGCCGCCAGGAAGCTGGATTTACCGGCATTGGGCACACCCACCAATCCCACATCTGCGATTAACTTGAGTTCCAGGCGCAGGTTGCGCTCTTCGGAAGGATAGCCTTTTTCTGCGGTGCGCGGAGCCTGGTTGCGGGACGAGGCAAAATGCGGATTGCCGCGCCCGCCGCGACCGCCTTTGCATACCACTAACCGCTGCCCGGGGGCTGTCAGGTCACCAAGCAATTCACCGGTGATACTATCGTAGATGATGGTTCCCGGCGGCACAGGCACAATCAAATCTTCTGCCGACCGCCCGGTCATGTCATTGATGCCGCCTTTTTTGCCTTCCTCGGCGATAAACTTGCGCTGGTAACGGAAATTAACCAGTGTGTTCAGGGTAGGCACAACCTGCAAGATCACATCTCCGCCGCGCCCGCCATCGCCGCCGTCCGGACCGCCGCGATTGACGTATTTTTCACGGTGGAAATGGACAAAGCCGTCGCCACCCTTGCCAGACCGTACAAAAATTACTGCTTCATCAATAAACATTCAAACCGCCATCCATCTTTCTGGTGAGTATCAATCAAAACATAATGGTTTGTCTCTAACCAATTATACCCTCAGGCAGCCAACAATTCTGGCAAGCGTAGGGGCGGCTCGCGAGCCGCCCCTACCAGAATACCTTTACCTGGCAACTTGGCTTTGAGGATTCTCCCCCGAGTTGCCCCAACCGTAAATATTTTACTTGGCGAACTTCGCCTTGAGGATGTCCTCCAGGTTCGGTCGGCCGATTTCCTGCAGTTCGTAGCGAACGCGCTGCATCGGTTTGGTGACCTTGATAACGCGGTTCAAGTCAATCGGGGTTGCCGAGATGACCAGGTCAACATCCGCATTGGCGATGGTGTGCTCCAGGTCGCGGGTTTGCTCTTCGCCGTAACCCATGGCGGGCAGGATCGGGCCAGTGCCGGAGTACTTCTCGTAGGTGGTGATGATCGAACCCACCGCGAACGGGCGCGGGTCAACGATCTCAGCAGCACCAAAGCGGCGGGCAGCCACATAACCGGCGCCGTAGGTCATTTCGCCGTGGGTCAGCGTCGGGCCGTCTTCGATCACCAGCACACGCTTGCCCTGGATGGCAGCCGGGTCGTCAACAAACAATGGTGAGGCAGCTTCGATCACGGTTGCGCCAGGGTTGAGTTCGCGGATGCTCTCGCGCACAGCGATGACGGATTCGGGGTTGGCAGTATCGACCTTGTTGATCACGAATACATCAGCATGGCGCACATTGGTCTCACCGGGGTGATAGCGGCGCTCATGTCCCGGTCGGTGCGGGTCAACCACAACGATGGACAGGTCTTCTTTATAGAACGAGAAATCGTTGTTGCCGCCGTCCCACAGGATTACGTCCACCTCTTTCTCGGCAGCGCGGAGGATTTTCTCGTAATCCACGCCGGCGTACACGATCACGCCGTTGTCGAGGTGCGGTTCGTACTCCTCGCGCTCCTCGATAGTGCATTCGTTCTTGTCGAGGTCCGAGTAATCGGCAAAGCGCTGCACAGCCTGCTTTACCAGGTCGCCGTAAGGCATCGGGTGGCGAATGGCGGCCACTTTCAGGCCCATGTCGCGCAGGATGAGTGAAACGCGGCGGGTGGTTTGCGACTTGCCGGAGCCGGTGCGTACCGCGCAAACCGAAATGACCGGTTTGGTCGATGCAATCTGGGTTGATTCAAGACCCATCAGGCGGAAATCCGCGCCGGCTGCCAACACCTGCGAGGCTTTGTGCATGACAGTCTCGTGCGAGACATCACTGTAAGCGAAGATAACCTGTTCAACCTTTAAATCTTTGATAAGGTGAACCAGTTCGGATTCCGGGAAGATCGGAATTCCGCCGGGGTAGAGTTTTCCTGCCAACTCTTCCGGGTAGCGCCGGCCTTCGATATTTGGAATCTGGGTCGCGGTAAAGGCTACCACCTGGTAGCCGGGGTTATCGCGGAAATAGACGTTGAAATTATGGAAGTCTCTACCCGCGGCGCCCATGATCAAGGTTCGAATGGTCATACGTTTGGATCTCCTTTTAATGTGAATATAGATTAGAAATCTGTTTCACATCGCTTGTGGGGCTGTGATGCCCAGCAAAGCCAGGCTGTTGGCTAAAGCCTGACGGGTTGCCATAACCAGGCGCAGCCGGAAGCTGCGCACCGGTTCTTCAACTTGAAGAACCGGGCACTGCGTGTAAAAATCGTTGAAGGCGCGCGCTAAATCGTAAGCGTAAGTCGCCATCCACAACGGACGCAGTTCGCCAGCTGCCCGCTGCACTTCATTCGGCAGGCGCGCCAGCAGGTCGATCAATTCCAGTTCAGCGGCGGTCAGCTCGAAGGCCGGAGAGACCGACTCAGCCGGTTCCACCCCGCCTTTGCGCAAAATGCTGCCGCCGCGGACAAAAGCGTATTGAATATACGGGGCTGCCTGGCCATTGAAATCCAGCGCGGTCTCCCAGTCAAAGGTAACGAGTTTAGTGTTTTCACGCGCCAGCATGGGGTATTTGATGGCGCCAATGCCTACTGCCCGTGCGACTGCGCGTTTTTGCGCCTCAGTCAGATCCGGGTTCTTCAGCTTGACGACCTCATAGGCACGGTCGGTCGCTTCGGTAATCAAATCTTCCAGCAGCACCACCGTCCCTTCACGGGAGGCCATCACGACGTTACCGGGAAGCGTGACCAGTTCATAGGGGATATGCTGGCAGCGATTTGCCCACTCGTAACCGGCAATCTCCAGCGTTTTGAACACCTGTTGAAAGTGCAGCGACTGGCGCACGTCCACCACATAGTAGGATTTGGCCAGGTCGGGGTAATCGGTAAACTTGCGGCGCGCCAGAGATAGATCCTCGGTAGCGTATAATGCCGTGCCATCAGAACGCAGCACCACCAGCACCCGGTATTTGTCGTTCTTTAAGCCGAGCAGGTTATCCAGCTTGACGACCACCGCGCCGTCCGGGCGTTCATCGCTGGCGATCCCGCGGGCAATCAGGTCATTGACCAGCACCTTGCCGGACTGCTCTTCCTCGCTGTTGAAGTAATAGCGGTCGAACGGGATGTCCAACCTCGAATAGATCTCTTTAAAACCGTCCAACGACCAATCGCGGGTTTCCTTCCACAAGTCCACAATTTCCGACTCGCGGCGGTCCCAGCGGGCGTAGAGTTCACGGATCTCCGCTTCCAACTCCGGGGCTTCTTCCAACCGGCGGCTGGCTTCAGCGTAAATGCTGCCCATCCAGCGGGTGATATCTTTATCCGGTTTTTCACCGGCATGGTAATTTCGGTAACACCACAGCCATTTGATAACGTGCAGGCCTATGTCGCCAGGGTAGTTGGCGCGGATCACATCATAGCCGGCGAACGCCAGCAATCGGCTGAGTCCATCACCCAGGATGGCGGAGCGCAGGTGGCCTACATGGAAGGCTTTGTGGGTGTTGGGTTGAGAAAATTCGACCATCACCCGCTCACCGCGGTCAGCCCCGCGCCCGAAGCCGGTTCCCTGCTCAATAGCCGTATCGATGACCCGTCGGGCGTACACTGCCGGGTCAAAATAAAGGTTCAGGTAGCCGTTGACGGCCTCTAATTTTTCAAATCCAACCGGGATGCCAAGATGATCCGAGATTTGGCTAGCCAGTTCCTGTGCGCGTTGGTTGACCTGAATTTTTTTGCCCTGGCGAGCTTCCAGGGCGGCTAATTGAAAGAATGCAATCGAAATTCCCCAATGTCCGCTGAACGGAATCCATTTCCACTGCAATACCGCTTCCGGCAGACCGTTAGCGGCGCAGAATGCATTGATTTTTTCTTCGATCTGCCGTTGTTCAGCGTCAAACATGGGTCGCGGAGCCTTAAGGTGAAATTATTGGCAGGTCGCCTATTGCCAACGTTGAAATTATATCACAGCGCTATTACGTCGAGTGCTCTCCCCCATTACTGACAACCGATGCAAAAGCGGGAGGAGGTCCTCCCGCTGCAATGTTCATTCGGAATACCCGCTGAGCGGGTTGGATTTACTTAGCCAGCGTAGCCAGGCGCTTCATCAGGCGGCTCTTGCGGCGCGCGGCATTGTTCTTGTGGATGATGCCTTTTTCAGCAGCCTTGTCGAGCGCGCGGACAGCCAGCAGAACCGCTTCGCGCGATTCGGCCTGTTCACCTTCACCTAAAGCCACAACGGCTTTGCTGACGGCTTTGCGGGCGTTGCCCAGGTAAAAGCGGTTGCGCAGGCGGCGGGTTTCGTTCTGCTTGTTGCGCTTGATTTGAGACTTAATGTTTGCCAAAGTACTTCCTCCAGATAATCGTTCAACGAATTGCGACCTCGAATTCTACTCTATGCAAGCGGTTTTGTCCAGTGTGCTAGGTAAACTCAGTTATTAATCCAATGAAGGATGGTTTTAAGGTCCATGCGCGGGAAGCCACTCCGGCTTCCCGGAATGCGTTCTGCATCGCGGACTGAACTGCTTCTGGATTTTCTGCCGGGAAGGCAATGATACTCGGACCCGCCCCGGAGAGCGCGGCCGGCGCCCCAAGGGATCTGGCAGCCTGGAGAGCGGATTCAGCCCCTGGAATCAGCTTTAGGCGGTAAGGTTGGTGCAGCCGGTCGTCCAGCGCGCGAAAAAGCAGCTCGCGGTCGCCGGTTCGCAGCGCTTCTACTGCCAACAGCGAATGCCCGATATTGAAGATGGCATCCCGCAAAAACACCTGTTCAGGCAGCGCCCGTCGGGCTTGAATAGTTGAGAGCTTAAATTCTGGCAAAACTACTGTCACCTGCCAGGGTTGGCAATCCATTTTTTGTACCATAGGGAATCCGGTTGAATCGCTTGTGACCACCGTCAACCCGCCAAACAACGCCGCTGCAGCATTATCCGGATGTCCTTCCAATTCATTGGCTATGCGCAACATATCGAGCAGGGTCAGCGGACTTCCCAAAATCGTATTCGCCCCGGCAATGCCTGCCACCACCGCTGCCGCACTCGAGCCTAAACCCGAACCCAGTGGAATGCGGTTTTCGCAGCCAATACGCACCCCGACCGGCAGCAACTGTCCTTGCCGGCGGTATACTTCAAAAAACGCCCGGGCAATCAGGTTATGCGCATTGACCGGCAAATGACCAGCGCCTTCTCCCTCAACCTCCACCCGCACTTCGCCCGGTTTGACTGTGAATGTGCAGGTATTCCACAGGTCAAGGGCCAGCCCCAGGCAGTCAAAGCCAGGACCCAGGTTGGCGGTAGTCGCCGGAACGCGGACGGTCACAGCCCCGGGGGTCATTTTCGCCCCTCACCCATGACTGCATCTTCCAACGCTGAGAGTTCGGCGGGCAGCACTTTCGGGGCAGTGAATTGCTTCACGATGATATCCGGATCTTTCAACCCATGACCCGTGCAAACCGCTACCACGCGCTGACCCTTCAGGTTGAGGTGTCCAGCCAACAGTTCGTGCTTCAACCCGGCCAACCCGGCAGCAGACGCCGGTTCCACCCACACCCCGCTGGCAGCCAGCTGGCGCTGCATGGCCAATATTTCATCATCACTAACCGCCATAATGCGCCCATTAGATTCTTCAGCGGCCTGCAGGGCTTGTTCACCGCGGGCTGGTTTGCCAATCCGGATGGCGGTTGCCACCGTCTCCGGGTGTTCCACCGGGTAACCCAGCACCAGCGGTGCTGACCCGGCAGCCTGAACGCCAAGGATGCGGGGTAACCCGGTTTGGCGCAACTCCTGGTATTGTTTAAATCCCATCCAATAGGATGTGATATTCCCGGCGTTGCCAACCGGCAGGCACAACCAATCCGGGGCGCTGCCCAATACATCGCAAATTTCGAAGGCTGCCGTCTTTTGTCCTTCCAGACGATAAGGATTGAGCGAGTTGACCAGCGCGATCGGGTAGTGCTGACTGATTTCCAGCACCAGGTTGAGCGCATCATCGAACGAGCCGTCAATCTGGATCACTTCTGCGCCATAGGCAATGGCACCTGCCAGTTTTCCGGCTGCAACCTTGCCCTGCGGGATGATCACCACTGCCCGCCGACCAGCCCGGGCAGCATAAGCCGCTGCGGACGCAGCCGTATTGCCGGTCGAGGCGCAAATCACCGCCTGAACGCCGCGCCCGACCGCCTCACTAATGGCAACTGTCATGCCGCGGTCCTTGAACGACCCGGTGGGGTTCATGCCCTCGAATTTGACCCACAGTTCAAACCCGCCGCCAAGTTCCTGCGCCAGGCGCGGCATGGGAATCAGCGGAGTATTGCCTTCCAGCAGCGTGACCGGCTGCGTATGCGCCGGGATGTCGAGCAGTTCGCCGTATTTTACTAAAACGCCAGAATATATCAATTTTGGATGATACTCCATGGAAGCAAAACTCATTCTCTCGATTTCAAAGAGTAATTTACCTTTGCCGCTTGTCAGCGACCGTTCGTATTTTTCCCTCAAGCCTGGATAAAAAAAGGTTTCGGGAGGAATATCTCCCGAAACCCATTGTACAACAATATGACCCCGGCTTATTTGTCTAACAGTACAGCAACTCCGGGCAAGGTTAAACCCTCCAGCATTTCCAACGAAGCGCCGCCGCCGGTCGAAATGTGGGTGATTTTATCTGCCAACCCCGACTCGTTGATCGCTGCCACCGAATCACCGCCGCCGACCACGCTGACCGCACCACTTTCACAAACCGCTTTGGCAACGCCAAACGTCCCTGCCGCAAAGCGCGGGAATTCGAACACGCCCATCGGACCGTTCCAAACCACAGTGCCAGCACCTTTAAGCACTTTAGAGTACGCTTCTATGGTCTCAGGGCCAATGTCCAAGATCCGCCAGCCGTCGGGAACCGGGCCGGCCGGCATGGTCCTGGCGGCTGCCTCGGCATCAAACTTATCGGCGATGACCATATCTACCGGCAAGCGCAGCCTGGTTTTGCCAATCGCCAACAATTCCCGAGCAGTTTCGAGGGCTTCATTCTCCACCAGAGAATCAGCCACCGGGTAACCTTCGGCTTTGAAGAACGTATTGGCCATACCACCGCCGATCAGGATCGCGTCAGCTTTCTGGAGCAGATTGCGGATGACGCCAATCTTGTCGCTGATCTTCGCCCCGCCAAGTATGGCAACAAATGGACGTTTCGGGTCGTCGATGGCCTGCCCCAGGTATTGGATCTCTTTTTCGAGCAGGAAACCGGCAACCGACGGCAAATAGGCAGCGATACCAGCCGTAGAGGCATGTGCGCGGTGCGCGGTGCCAAACGCGTCGTTGACGAAAACATCTGCCAATCCAGCCAGCGCTTCCGACATTTCCACGCCATTTTTCTCTTCTTCGGGATGGAAACGGGTATTTTCCAAAACCAGTACCTGGCCGGGTTTCAAGGCTTTAGCAGCTTTTTCGGCAACCGGACCGATGCAATCCTCCGCGAAGGCTACCGGCATACCCAGCAGCTTGCTCAGATGATCGGCAACCGGTTTGAGGGTGAATTTGGGATCCGGACCACCCTTCGGGCGACCGAGGTGCGAGGCCAATATCACCGCCGCTCCGTTATCCAGCAAATAGCGGATGGTGGGCAGCGCAGCCTGAACACGGGTGTCATCCCCCACCACGCCGTCCTTGACTGGTACATTGAAATCCACCCGCACGAATACTTTTTTGCCTTTTACGTCAATATCGCGAACCGTTTTCTTGCTAAACATGGAAGTCTCCCCGATCTAATTAATGGGCGCGGTGCATAAAGCAACCGCGCCCGTAAGGTCAAGTATAAGTCTAGAGCGATTTTGCCATCAATGCAGCCAGGTCGGCAGTGCGGCAGGAATAACCCCATTCATTGTCGTACCAGGTCACCACTTTGATCAAATTTCCGCCCATGACCATGCTCAAAGGAAGATCGACAATCGAGGAGCGCGGGTCGCCCTTAAAGTCCATCGAAACCAGCGGATCGCCGTATTCCCCGTGAGTAACGCCCAGAATGCCCTTGAGTTTGCCCTTGGAAGCTTCGATAAACAAATTGTTCAAGTCTTCTTTGGTAGTCGATTTTTCGACCGTAGCGACGAAATCGACGATGGAAACGGTGGGAGTCGGAACGCGCAGTGAGAAGCCGTCGAATTTCCCCTTCAGTTCGGGCATGACCAATGCAATGGCCTTCGCAGCACCGGTGGTGGTCGGGATGATGTTAAGCCCGGCAGCACGGGAGCGGCGCATTTCCTTCTTGTGACCTTGGTCCAGGATCACCTGGTCATTGGTGTACGAGTGAATGGTGGTCATTACTGCGTTGATAATGCCGAGGTTTTGGTGAACAACCTTCACTGCCGGAGCCAGGCAGTTGGTGGTGCAGGACGCGTTTGAAATGACGTGATGCTTGGCGGGGTCATATTTGTCTTCGTTGACACCCAGCACAACCGTCAAATCCTCGTTTTTGGCAGGGGCGCTGATGATAACCTTCTTCGCTCCGCCGGAATCAATGTGCGTACGAGCGCCAGCCTTGCCTTTGGCTGGGTCACCAATCGCATCGGTGAAAACGCCGGTAGACTCAATCACGATTTCGACGCCAAGCTCCTTCCAGGGCAGCATGCCGGGATCTTTTTCAGCAAACGTTCTGACCTTTTTGCCGTTGATCAGTAGATCGCTTTCTACCACTTCCACTGTGCCCGGGAAAATGCCGTAGTTCGAGTCATATTTGAACAGATGGGCATTTGTTTTCGGATCGAAGAGGTCGTTAACCGCAACTACTTCCAATTCATCGGGGTAGTTTTCGATAATGGCCTTTAACACCTGCCGGCCGATGCGGCCGAACCCATTGATACCAACTTTTACTGTCATGCTAAACCTCCTAGGTCCTTACAAAAATGAGTATCATCCCATCCGGCGGGGGTTAACCTACCGAACAGGGTTATCTTCTCTTAATGATTGCGGTCCGGTGCGCTCAAAGAACAAATCCATGATGGAACGCGCTAATTTGATCGCGTCATGGCGCCACGGCTGCTCTTCATCCACCAGGTTGGCAGTGTAAACCGCATAATTCTCTTCCAATTTTAACTCCGCCATCACCTGTTGGACATCATCTGGCAGCCCGGTCATTACCTTTGAATTACACAATACCAGGTGAAATACCCTTCCACCCAGATGCTGTTCTATGGCACGGACATGATCGTAACTGGAAAATCCATCTGTTTCGCCAGGTTGGGTGGCCACGTTGCAGACAAAAAACTTGTAAGCCCGGCTGGCTTTCAAAGCTGCGGCAATATCCGGGACCAGTAAATTGGGCAAAATGCTGGTAAACAAACTCCCAGGGCCGATGATGATCAACTCCGCGCCCAGGATCGCCTGAATAGCGGGTGGGTAGGCCTCGGGATTGTTCGGGTCCAGCCAAACCCGCTGCACCTTGCCCGGCGTGGTGGGGATGTTGCTTTCGCCCTTCACCCGCACCTCACGGTCAGATCCCGCCTGATGCAGATCAGCGACCAGTTTAACATCATGCAAGGTGGAGGGTAACACGCGCCCGCGCACCGCCAACACCTTGCCGGATTCAGCCACCGCCGATTCAAAACTTCCAGTGATATCCGAAAGCGCAGTGATTAACAGGTTGCCAAGGCTGTGGCCAGTTAACCCGGCCGATTCCCCGAAGCGGTACTTGAATAACTGTGTGATCAGCTCCTCGTCGTCGGACAAAGCCGCCAGACAGTTGCGGATGTCGCCGGGAGGAAGCACCCCTAATCTTTGGCGCAGCTCGCCCGATGACCCGCCGTCATCCGCTACCGTGACGATCGCTGTGATGTTATGCGTATAAAATTTGATCCCCCGCAATAAAGAGGAAAGCCCATTGCCGCCGCCAATAGCAACCACCCGCGGACCGCGATCGCGCCGGCGGTAATTGGTGACGGTGTCGAGCAGTTGTTTCCCCGGCCGGACAAACGGTTTCAATAGCGAGCGGTTGATTCCCATCACGCTGTATAAAACCAGTCCGATCCCGATTCCGCCAAAAATCAAAATCCGCAGCGGGCGTTCCAAGCCCCGCAAAGAAAGCGAAGAAAAAATCGGCAGCCACCAGGTATTTGGCGCAGTCCGGTAAACATCCAAAATTAACAAAGTCAACCCAACCCCGAGCAGGGTTGTGCCGGCTAGAAATACGAAAAAGTACCGTTTAACACCAATGCCCGGTTCCAGCCAGCGTAAGAGCGGCCGGGCGCCTGAGAAAACGCGGCTTAACCAGGATTTCTGCCTTGACTGCATATACCTCTATTTATAATTCTCTTTTATTTGTACGTCAACGATTCGGCCAGGATGTCCAAACATGTCTGACATATGCATTGTTTGCCATCCACCCATGTGCTCCCTATGACCGGGTAAAGCCCTCTGTGCTATAATCGCGAGTATGGAAACGTACGTTGTTGCGGATATTGGCGGGACGCAAATTCGGGCAGCCGTGTTCCAATCGGGGAACCCCATTCCGCTGCAAATCAAGAAAATTCGCACGCGCGATAAAGTGCAGACGCCCATCGAGCGCATGATTGGGCTTTTCAAAGAGATTTGGCCAGCATCGACCATGGTGGCAGCAATTGTGGTGGCGGTACCTGGCTACCTGGATAAAAATGAAGGGGTCATCCTCGAAGCCCCCAACGTCCCGGGATGGATCAACCTTCCAATTCGCCGCCTCCTGGAAGAACAATTCCACGTGCCGGTCCTGGTTGGCAATGACGCCAACCTGGCGGCGCTTGGCGAGTGGCGCTACGGCGCCGGCAAAGGGCATGATAACCTGCTTTTCCTGACCATTAGCACCGGCATTGGCGGCGGCGCCATCGTCAACGGCAAGTTGATGGTGGGCCATCGCGGTCTGGCAGGCGAATTTGGCCACATCACTATTATCCCCAATGGGCCGTTGTGCGGCTGCGGTCACCGCGGGCACCTGGAGGCGGTAGCGTCAGGAACAGCGATTGCCAAATATGTAGTCGAACGAATCAGTCTTGGCGTCGAATCGTCGCTGGCCGGTGTGCCGAACCCCAGCGCTGCGGACGTCAGCCAGGCAGCAGCAGCTGGAGACGCGCTTGCCATTCAGGCCATTACGTCAGCGGGCACTTACATCGGTCATACGCTCGCCGATTACCTGCATCTGTTCAACCCTTCCATTGTCATATTGGGCGGCGGTGTAATTTCCGCTGGCTCCTTGATCCTGGAACCGATTAAGAAAGCGCTGCCGGAATATATTCTTGGCCATTCCTACCTTGAGCAGGTCCAAATTGTGACCGCCTCGCTGGGTGACAATGTCGGTCTAATCGGTGCGCTGGCGCTGGCCGAAACCACCGATTTTGGGTAAGGTAGTCATTGTATTGGGGGAGATTTATTCGCTCCTATAAGTGTTTTGACTATGCGCATTGCATACCGGGGCGCTGTCCCCTGACCCAATTTTTTCTGATGCTATAATCGATATTAAAGAAACAACCAGCTAATTTTCTGGTGCTCAACGAACAACCTGATATCCAACATTATTCAACGGAGGGAAATATGCGGAAAACCACCTTGCCCGGGCCAAATGCCAATCTCTTGATCGAACGCGATCAAGCGGTCATTTCACCATCCTATCCTCGCGGATATCCTTTTGTGATGGATCACGGCCGCGGCGTTGAAGTCTGGGATGTAGATGGAAACCGATTCCTTGATTTTTCGGCTGGCATTGCAGTGGTTTCCACCGGTCACAGCCATCCGCAGGTCGTCAAGGCCATCCAGGAACAGGCAGAGAAATTCATCCATATTTCTTCCGATTTTTATCACACCAAGTGGATCGAGTTGGCTGAAAAAATCAACCACATTGCTCCCTTCAAAGAGGATGCGGTCAGTTTTATGACTAATTCAGGCACCGAGGCGGTCGAATCAGCCATCAAGCTGGCACGATACCATACCAAACGCACCGAGTTTATCGGCTTCCTGGGCGGGTTCCACGGCCGCACAATGGGAGCTGTCACTTTTACCGCTAGTAAAGCCGCTTACCACCGCGGCTTCTACCCCTTGATGAACGGTGTCACCCATGCACCCTTCCCGGATCCCTACCACCCCATTCTAAAGGGGAACGACGGCGAAGATTACGGGGAGACTGTGGTCCGCTATATCGAAACTGAAATATTTGGCCGTACCGTACCGGCCGATTCGGTTGCGGGCATCCTGGTTGAACCTATTCAAGGGGAAGGCGGTTACATCGTGCCTCCACCCGGTTTCTTCCCGGCGCTGCGCGCTTTATGCGACCGTCATGGAATCTTATTAATTGCTGACGAAGTCCAGGCGGGCACCGGCCGTACCGGAAAATGGTGGTCGATCGAACAATTCGGCGTGGAACCCGATATCTTCTGTGCAGCCAAAGGCATCGCTTCGGGCATGCCGCTGGGGATGATGGTTGCCCGCAAGAGCGTCGTCACCTGGCCACGCGGGTCGCACGGCAATACCTTTGGCGGAAATCCGATCTCCTGCGCAGCATCGCTGGCAACGTTGGATTTGATTGAAAAAGAATACATGCATAATGCCGCTGCAGTCGGCGCATTTGCGCTGGATAAGCTGCGCCAGATGCAGTTGCGCCACCCCTCTATCGGCGAGGTCCGCGGTATCGGCTTGATGATTGGAGTAGAATTTGTGCAGGATTCTGATACCCGCGAACCAGCGGTCAAATTGCGCGACCGGGTAGTCGATCTGGCCTTCGAAGAAGGACTGCTCACCCTAGGCTGCGGCCGCAGCGTCATCCGCGTTTCCCCGCCGCTGTGTACCACCTACGGTGAAATGGAAGAGGCGCTGGAGATCTTCGACCGGGTGATTACCCGCGCCGAGGAAGAACTGCTGTTCGTCAGTCAGGCGGATACAGAAAAAGCTTAATCAGGCCCAATCATGCTGCTCCCTGATTTTCGTGTCCGCCAGCGCGATTACATGCTCGAAATTTCGCGCGCCATCACCCAGGAACTGGACCTCGAAAAACTGCTGGGGCGCATTCTGGCGATATCCATTGAAATGCTAGCCGGGCAGGCCGGTTTGATCGCTTTGCGTGATGAACAGGAAAACTGGAGCGTTCCTGTTTCCAACGGCTTACCCGAGGCTTTTCTGAAATACCTGGTGCCGTACCTGGCCGAAATTTCCAAAGCCGTGGATGCCGACCAGTTTGAATTACTCGAAATTAACCGCCGGCTGGTGGAATTGGCGCACAAGGCCTCCCGCGGGTTGTTGAACGGGGTGGTTCTGCCGCTGGTGACCCATAAATCCGTAGTGGGTGTTATTTTCCTCTTCCGCTCTTATGCTGATTCGTTTTCGGTCAATGACCGCGCTTTGCTGCGCAGTTTTGCCGACCAGGCAGCGATCGCTGTGCAAAATGCGCAGTTGTATCAGCAGTCGGTGCGCAGCCGGCAGCGTATGGACGGTCTGCTGGATTCGGTCGCGGACGGCATTTTAATCCTAACGCCCAGCCAACAGGTAGAACGCTGCAACCCGGCGCTGGAGCGGCTGCTTTCGATCCATTGCAATGAAATTCAAGGGAAAGCCCACGACGAGGTCATCCGCTGGGCCAAAAGGACGACGGATATGACGTTGGAGCAGGCCGTCGCCGGGGGTTGGCCGCTCACCCCGCATGCGCATTTGTATGTCGAGGGCGACCTGAGGGTGGACGACGCTTTGCCCCCACTGCCGGTAGGAATCACGTATTCCCCGCTCATGTCTAGCGACGATGTCCTGCTCAATATTATCGCCACCGTGCGCGACATCACCCATTTCCGCCAGGCCGACGAACTAAAAAGCACCTTCGTCTCGGTCATCAGCCACGAGCTGAAAACGCCGCTGGCGCTCATCAAGGGGTACGTCAGCACTCTGCGCCGCGAAGATGCCCGCTGGGACCGCGCCATTGTTAAAGAGAGTCTGGCCGTGATCGAAGAGGAAGCCGACCGACTGGCAGAGCTGGTTGAAAATCTGTTGGATGCCTCCCGCTTGCAAGCTAACAGCCTGGCTATCAAACACTCCGATGTCCTGCTGCCTGATCTAGCGCGCCGGACGGCCGAGCGCATGCAGACCCAAACCGGGCAGCATACGATCGTTTGCGATTTTCCAACTGATTTCCCGGTGATTCTGGCAGATGAGAGCCGCATGAACCAGGTCCTGACCAATTTGATTGGAAATGCGATCAAGTATTCACCCAGTGGGGAAATTAAAGTAAGCAGCCAGGTACGTCCAGATATCGTCATTGTTTGCGTTAGCGACCAGGGTCCTGGAATCGCGCAAGCAGACATTCCGCACGTGTTTGACCGTTTTTACCGCTCAACCGATGCTGCCCGCAATACCAAGGGCGCTGGCCTGGGCTTATACCTTACCCGCTCCATCATTGAAGCCCACGGTGGCCGGATCTGGGTCGATTCCGAGTTTGGCAAAGGCGCGCGCTTCTGTTTCCTGCTACCCCGGCAGGAAAGCAGCACCTGAGGCAACCCCCTCCTCGAAAAATGGTATAATTTTGCGTCCGCTGGGGCGAATTGCACCGAGTTAAGGCCCTGCATGGGTGCCTGCAACCGCGCATTGTTCCAGGTTGTGTAAATTAATCACGTTGAGAAATACGCATCCGATTGCGTTTGAATCCACAGACACTTAATAGAATCGCGAGAAGAATACATGGCTAAAGTCCAAACCAGTTGTCCACGTTGTAAATCACCGGTCGTTGCTGAAGTTGAGCAGGTTTTTGACCTGAACCAGGATCCGCAGGCAAAACAACGGCTTCTTTCTGGCCAGGTCAATGTGATCCACTGCCCCAACTGCGGCTACGACGGAATGATGGGTACCCCCGTCATTTATCACGACCCGGAAAAAGAATTACTGCTCACCTTCTTCCCCTCCGAGATGGGCCTGCCTCTGAACGAGCAGGAACGCCTGATCGGACCGCTGATTAATCAGGTCGTAAACCGCTTGCCTCTCGAAAAACGCAAAGCCTACATCCTGCGCCCGCAATCGATGCTCACCTTCCAGACCATGATCGAAAAGATCCTGGAGGGGGATGGCATCAGCCGCCAGATGATCGATGATCAACAAAAACGGCTGGCGCTGCTGCAGCGGTTGCTTTCCATCCCGGCGGCCGAATCGCGGTTGGAAGTCATCAAACAGGAAGAAGCGCTGATTGACGAGAATTTCTTCAGCATGTTTGCCCGGTTGATGGAAGCCACCATGGCGCAAGGGGACGAGCGTTCAGCCCGCGCCCTGGCGGCGGTACACCAGGAATTGGTGGAGAACACCGAAGCCGGCAAAAAAATACAGGAACAATCGCGGGAAGCTCAGGAAGTCATCAAGACTTTGCAAGAAGCCAGCAAGGATGGACTCACCCGCGAGAAGCTGGTGGATATTTTCATCGACTCGGTTGACAGCGATGTACGCCTGACTACCCTGGTCAGTCTGATCCGCACCGGTCTGGATTACACCTTCTTCCAGCTGCTCACCGATAAAATCAACACCTTCGAGAATGAAAAGAAGGCCAAACTCGAGGGGATGCGCGAAAAACTGCTGGGTTACATCAAAGAGATCGATGACCAGCGTCAGGTTCAGATGCAGCAAACCCGCAAATTGCTGGATGCCATCCTGGCGGCGCCGAACCCCGGCGAAGCGGTAAAAGAGCATTTTGAAGAAATCGACGAATACTTCATGCAATTGGTCGACCAGGAATTAAAAAATGCCCGCACCGCAGCCGATCTGAACCGCATTGGTAAACTACAAAAAATCACTGCTGTGATCGAAGAGGCTTCCGCTCCACCGCCTGAAATCGCGTTCATCGAGCAGCTCATAGAGCTTGAATCCTATGATGACCGTATGAAGCTGATGCAGTCCAAAGCGGAAATGGTGACCCCCGAATTCACGCAGATGTTGAGCGGCTTGATCGCTCAAACCGAAGCTCAAAATCAGCCCGAAGAGTTGATCAATAAGCTCAAAGAGATCAACCGCATCGTGGTGCGCATCACGATGATGACGGCTTTGAAAAAGTAGACGGGAGCATGCGCTGTTGAATTTCCCACAGGCGGGCGTAAAGCCCGCCTGTTTTTATTAATTCTGCGGCGGTACCGCGCTCTACGATCTGCCCGCCATCCATCACCAGGATCTCGTCCATCCACTCCAAACCCACCAGACGGTGTGTAATCCACAGCACGCTTTTTACCGCCAGGGCAGATTGCAACTGCTGGATCAGCGCAGCTTCGGTGACCGCATCCAGGTTGGCGGTCGGTTCATCCAGAATAACCACCGGGGTGTCACGCAGCAGTGTCCGGGCAACAGCCAGACGTTGACGTTCGCCGCCGCTCAACCGCAATCCATGCTCGCCGACCCAGGTGTCCAATCCATTCGGGAGTGCGGCGGTCCAGTTATCTAACCCGGCCCGCAACAGGGTGGTATGCAGCTCGTCATCGCCAGCACCCGGACGTGCCAGGCGCAGATTCTGGCGCAGGGTGGCGTTAAAAAGATAGGCGGTTTGCGAGATGACCGAAAATTGCGCTCGGACATCCGCCGCACGGAAGCGGCTCAAATCCGTGCCGTTCAACAGGATTTCACCGCGGTCGTAATCCCACAACCGCAACAGAACATTAACCAAAGAGGTTTTTCCTGCCCCGCTTGGGCCGACCAGCGCTATTTTCTTTCCTGGATCCAGCCGCAAGGTGATGTTCGTCAGCGCATTGTCCGGATTATCCTCATATAGCAAGCTGACTTCCCGCACTTCCAGCCTGAGTGGGAGCGGAGGGATGGGCAGCGGTGCGGCTGGATCGTTCACTTCAGGGGTAATTTTCTCCATTCCAAACAACCGCGCGCCAGACTCCAAACTGGCGCTGTGGTATTGGGCGGCGACTGCCAACGGGGTGACCGCTTCAAAGGAAGCCATAGAGAGCATAACCACCACCGGCAGCAGGAAACCCTCCAGCTGGCCGCTGGAGACCAGCGGAATGGCCAGCCACAAAATCGCGACCATGGTCAGGTTGGCCAGCAGGCCATTGCCGGCATTGATCCAGGCGCTGCCCCAGACCATGCGGTGCTGCGCCTGCGCCAGACTGCCACCTAACTTGTTCAAGCGGGCGGCAGCTGCCTCGCTGCGGTTGAATGCGGTCAAATCACCGATACCCTGAATCGATTCGATCAGCGTGGAACTCAGCCGGGCTTTTACCGCTACTACTGCCTTCCCCGGTCCCCGACCAATCGCATAGGCTGCCAGTGGAATACCAACCCCGCTGAAAATTAATCCGCCTGCCAAAACCAGCCCCAACTTCAGGTCAAACCGGCCGAGAAATAACCCCATCCCGATAATCGTCAGCCCAGCCGCTGCGTAAGGCGCTACCACGCGCACATAAAAGTTTTCCAGGGTGTCCACGTCGGCAAGGACACGATTGAGCAAGTCGCCCGAGGAAAAATCTTGCAGTTTGGCCGGCGCCAGCGGCTCGATGGTGCGGTAGAGCCATAACCGCAGCCGCGCCAACAGCCGGAAATTGACCGAATGCGATGTCAGCCGTTCCAAATAGCGGAAAACCCCGCGGGAAATGCCGAAAAACCGCACACCGACGATGGCGACTTGCAGAACTGCAATCGAAGGCTGCAATGTTGCGCGCGAGATCAGGTAGGCTGATGTGCCCAACAATCCAATCCCGCTGGCAATGGTGGCAGTGGACAATAAAACCGAAAGCGCTACCCAGCCAGTGAAAGGTTTCAAGAATTGCAGCAAGCGCACGGTGGTTCTCATGCGCGACTCCCACCGTAAGCATTCACCAGCCGGGCGTATACTCCGTTGGCAGCGGTCAAAGTCGGATGCGTGCCGCTTTCCACAATCCGCCCATGATCCAGTACCAGAATCTGGTCGGCGCGGTAAACCGTTGGCAGGCGGTGAGCGATGATCAAAACCGTGCGGCCGGCGCATAGGCGCCTCACGGATTCTTCGAGCAGCGCCTCGGATGCCGGGTCAAGGTGGCCGGAGGGCTCATCTAAAACCAGAATCGGCGCATCCATCAGGAAAGCGCGCGCCAAAGCCAGGCGCTGAAGCTCACCGCCGCTCAATCGGGCGCCAAACTCGCCAAGAACTGTATCGTAGCCAGCCGGCAGTGCAGCAATTCGCTGGTCAAGGGACGCCTGCTGGGCAGCCCTCTGAATTTCAGCCAGAGATGCCAGCGGTTTGCCCAACCCAATATTCTCAGTAATCGTCCCCTGAAACAGAACCGGCTGCTGCGGCACCCAGGCGATCTGTTTGCGCCATAATTCAGTTGTTATGGTTTCCAGCGGGACTCCGTCAACCAGAATCTGACCGCTGACCGGGAGCGCAAAGCGCAGCAGCAGGTGCGCCAGAGTACTCTTGCCAGCCCCGGTGGCGCCGACCAACGCAGTAAGTTCTCCGCGTCGCAAGCTAAAACTGACATCCTCTACCGCCAGGCCAGCCTGACCAGGGTAGGCAAAGCTGACGTTTTGAAAGGCGATCGTTTGCGGAGGGATGGATAAATTTGCCTGGTTTTCAACAGTCACAGCCGGCTCGAGCAAGGCAGGTGTTTGCAGGATGGCGTAGATCCGCCGCGCAGCAGTGATCCCGCTGGCGCCGGCATGGAAGCGCTGACCAAGCAGCCGCAGCGGCAGGTAAAACTCAGGCGTCAGCAGCAGGATAAAAAATGCCTGTTCGAACCCCAGCCCGCCGTGCAGCAACCGCAGCCCGATTTGTACCGCAACAACCGCAGTGCTGATGGTGCCGACCATTTCCAACACCAGTGCAGACAAAAACGTCACCCGCAGCACATTCATGGTCGTCAGGCGGTACTGATCGGCAGCCTCCCCCACCTTGACAGCGCGCCGTTCACTCTGCCCAAGCAGCTTTAACTCACGCAGCCCCTGCAGCGTGTCCAGGAAATAAGCGCTTAACCGGCTGAGTGCATTCCATTGGCGGCGGGTGGCTGCCTCGGATGCTTTACCGATCAGAATCATAAAGATCGGGATCAGCGGCGCTGTCAGCAGCAGGATCAGCCCGGAAAGCCAGTCCAGCGGGAAGACTACAGCCAGCACAGCTAATGGGATTAACCCGGCCAGCGCTGCCTGCGGCAGATACTGGCTGAAATACGCATCCAAATTCTCGATACCCTGCAGAGTCGTATTGGCCAGTTCTGCGCTGTTTTCTCCCCGGGTATAGGCTGGCCCTAATCGAAATAAATGGTTTACCAGTTGGCTGCGCAAGCTCTCTTTCACCTGAATTGCCAACGTTCCAGCACTTGCTTCCGCCAGCCAGGCAAGCAAAGCCCGGACGATCAGAATGAGCAACAACGGGACCAACAACGAGGTAACGGCGCTGCGGGCTTGACCATCGATAAATACTGCTGAAAGGATGGCGCTCAATTGACGGGCCTGGAGAAGGATAGTCAGCCCGCCCAACAGACTCAGCAGGATTGTCAACGCCAGCGCCAGCCATTCCCGGCGCGCTGTATTCAACAAATTTCGGTCGAAATTCATGGTGAGGAGAAACTACAAATTACGCCATGGCCTCTTTGAGCGCGCTGATGGCGGGAATGGGCGTCGGATCGACGTTGTACGCCATGGCCAGGTAGTAAGCGGTGTAATCCCCGTAATGCAGCGCGGTCCACAATTGCGCCAGGCGGGTGCTGCCTTTGGCTTTGTAAAAATCAGTGCCCATACCGGCCACCATGAAGGATTGCAGGGTCAGTTCACTGCGCAGGCGGTTGCGCGGGTGATCCGACGCTGAGCGCAGGAAAATGACCAGAGTATTGGTGAGTGCGCCTTCCGGAAATCCGATGCCTGCCAGGGTATTGTGATCGGCCTCCGGCAAAGCTTCAAACTGCCCCCAGGCTTTGGCCAATTCGCTGATCTGACCTTTCCAGCGGCGTGCTACCGGAGCCAGTAGTCCAGCCCCGAGCACCACGACCCAACGCCCCATCATTTGACCAGCCTGACGTTTGGCCGGGTTTTGCACCGCCGGAACGTCAGCGCGCAGGACAGCCTGCTGTTCGCGCAGCGCTTGCAAAGCGTCCGCGATTTCGCCATCCTGGGCCGGGATCAAGCCCAGGCGCTCAAACAAAGCCAATAAAAGCCCAAAGGAATACCCCACCGCAGCCCGCGGCTGACCGGAATGTTCAAACTTCCAGACCGGGATGCCGCTCTCGGCTGCCAGATGCATCAGCTTACCGCCGGTAGAAACCACAAACAATGAGCATCCAGCCTGCCGGGCCTGTTCGAATACGGACAGGGTCTCTTCGGTATTGCCGGAATGCGAGGAAGCTATCACCAACGTCTGGCTGCCGCTGGCCCAGGCGGGCAGGGTGTAGTCGCGCTGGATAAAAAGGGGAACTTTGCAGAATGGCTCAATATAGGCTGCCAGCAGGTCAGCTCCAATGGCTGAACCGCCCATTCCGGCCACTAGCACCTGGTTAATTTCAGGTAAGGTCGGCAGTTCAAGGCGATTGCCGAGAGACCAGGCTTTTTCCAACTGATCTGGCAGACCTTCGATCTCCCCCAGCATATTCAACGTATCTAATTCTGTAAACCGGCTGGAATCGTCCAGGTTCATGCGACAACCTCCACAGGGATAAAATATTTTATGGAACAGACCAGGTTGTAAAATTCAGGTTCAGCGGTGACCCGCCGACGGGCAGGCTCTCGATCTGGAGCCTACCGGGCAGTCCTTGACTGGTACGGTAACAAAGAAATATGCCGGACTCAAAACTACTCACAGCCAGCGGCTGGTCGGTCATGGTGGCGTACTGGCACTCTAACTCGCCGGGGGTAGTTAACCCGAACACTGCGAACCGTGCATTGTTAAGCGGCGCCCATTGGAGGATGCCAGGGTCAGTTTCCTCCAGTCGAATATCTAGCTGATTATCAGCCGCGTTCTGCCCGGTGTCCAGGTCAAACGCCTGACTGGCCAGCAGGCTGGCTTTACCATCAGCCAACACAATAGAGGTCGGCGCCACCGTTATCGTACTGGTTGGTACCGCGGTCTCCACCGCTACTACCTGAATGCGCACCCAGACCGGTGAATTTCCATTAGGTCCAATTCCAAACAGGTCACCGGAAGGGCTGCGCAGCATCCAGTAACCCGAATACAAGCCAGGGACAGCTGGGGCTGTCATGTCCACGGCATAATCAATGGTCTCACCCGGCGGGACAGTTGAAAGGAACGGCTGCTCGCGCACCGCACCCATAATGTCACCCGAAAACCAAACCATCGCATAGCCGGATGACCATTCACATGTCCCAAGGTTGATGAGCCGCCAGATCTTGGTAAATTCTTCGCCGGGTACCAGGCGGGTGTCATCCGGAATGGTAACGTCCAGCGGACTGCCAGCACCGGCTTGATCGCAGCGCTGCGCAAAGGCGGTCGTTGCGCCTTCCGTGGGAATTTTGGTTGCCGTCCGCCGCAGCGGCGTGGGGGTGATGACTAACAGAGTCGGGGTGTTCCCGGTTGCAGGTTCACCGGGCTTGAGCGTTTGAATTCCCTGGTTGACCAACGCATTGGCTGTCTGGTAAACCGCGGTAATATTTACCGAATCCAGATCTATTCCCCCAGGGAGATTACAGGCGGAAACCAGCGCAAAACAAATTACGCCTGGGATGACCAGTTTGATGGCAAGAGTAGAGTAAAATTTCATGATTACTGATATATTCTACCGCTGATTGGAACTTCAACAGAGCGGGCCGATTGTAACACAATCAACCGGGCACCCTTCTCTTTAAGGCAGGATTTAGCTAAATTTGATAGAATTAGGTTCCATTTATCTCGAAGAAACGGCCAAGGAAATCGGATGAAACCACTTCCTTTTACCCCCATTCAATACACAAAAATATCCAGCCGCGGCTGGGAACCGTCCACTGGCGGGATCATCACTGAAGCAAATGTCGGTTTAACTGTAAACGGGCAGTTGTGGTTGACCTTTATGTGCACCCCCACCCAATTGGAAGCGTTGGCGGTTGGGTTCTTATACAATGAGGCGATCATCCACTCGTTAGATGAAATTGACGTCATACGTCCGTGCGATAACGGTGACAATGTGGACGTCTGGCTCACCCATCCGGTCGAAAAACCGCCGCACTGGCGGCGTACTTCAGGTTGCACCGGCGGAGTGACCTCGGATGCGGCGCAGGAAAAAACGGAGCGGCTGGTTTCCGGCGATCAGGTGTCAGTGGATATACTGCTCGGCTGGATGGACCGGCTGCTGGAAAACCAGGAGCTTTACCGCGAAGTGCGCGGCGTCCACTGCTCCATCCTGACGGACAGTGTTGAGATTCTGGCGCAGGCGGAAGATATAGGCCGGCATAATACCCTTGATAAAATCGCCGGGCTGCTGTTACTCGAGCACGTTTCACCCGGGCAGCGCATGATCGTCACTACCGGGCGCATCAGCTCTGAAATGCTGCAGAAATCAGCGCGTATGGGAGCGACCATCCTGGTGTCCCGCACCTCACCCAGTTCCATGTCGATCCAGCTGGCTGAGGATTTTGGCATTACGCTGGTTGGCTATGCCCGCCGCAATCAGTGCAACGTGTACACCCACCCCGACCGGCTGTACTCTCCTGAAAATTGGGCTGTACAGCCGGTCGAAACTCCGGCTCAAACCTCGCTGGCTTGAGCCATCTGCTCTGCAGCAGCGAATTCTTCCGGCGTGTTGACATTCAAAAACGCACGACCGTGCGGATCGAACCGGAGGATTTCTTCGGTGCCTAATTCTCTGACTTTGACCTGGTCGAACCAGGATATCATGCGTTTTTTCCCGCTTTGCAGCGCGTTTGCAACCGCGGACAGGCACACTTCCCGGTGGTAAACGGCATGAAAGGGTTCGTAGCCTTGATCCGTGAGCGGTACAACCACATCCACCTTTTCGGTCACCAGGCAATCCAATTGGTAAGCGATCAGTTCCGGACTGGCAAACGGCATATCACAGGCAATGACCGCCACATAGGGAAGACTGGCTGCCGCCAACGCGGTCTGCAAGCCGGCCAGCGCCCCCTGACCCGGTACCGAATCTGGGAACAGAGGCAAGTTCAAAAAGCCGAAATCGGCTGGCTGATTGGTGGTTACCAGCAATTCGTCCGCCAGATGCCGGACACGGGCCAATACCCGCTCGATCAACAATACGTCCAAAAAGGGCATTAAGGCCTTATTGGACCCCATTCGCTGCGATTCACCGCCAGCTTGAATGACAACTGATAGCGACATTGGATATAATTATACCTTTCAAGGTAAAATTCTCTTTCCCCACTCCCATTGTCAATTTATCTCTACCAGGAGGCCGCATGACCGATTTCGACCTGACTCCGCTTAAAGCGGTAATGGGTGATTACGCTCCACAGGGCAGAACTGCGCTTCTGCCTGCCCTCTACGCTGCACAGGAGATTTACGGCTATTTGCCGGAACCGGTGGCAGCCGAAGTCGCCCGCAGCTTGAACGTGCCGCTGGTGGAAGTGTTTGGCGTCATCGATTTTTATACCATGTTTTACCGCGAGCCGGTCGGAAAAACGGTTATCCACGTCTGTAATGACCCGGCCTGCACCATGGCCGGCTCGGAACCGATTCTGAAGCGGTTGACGCAGCACCTGGAATCCCTTTCACCCGAGAATCCAAACTATCAAACGGTCACCATTGAACGCGCCCCTTGCCTTGGCCTGTGTGAACATGCACCAACGGCACTTGTGCGCGGTAAACCGGTTGGACTTTCAGATGTGCGCAGTTGGGAAGAAATGTTGAACGGTGAAACCCGCCAGCTAGAAGCCAAAGTTGGCGGCACGATCCGGCTTCTAACCGCTAATTGCGGCCAGGGATATACCCTCACCCTGCGTCAATATGAAGCCCGGGGCGGCTACACCGCTTACCGCAAAGCCCTGACAGGCAGCCCGACAACCGTGATCGATGTGGTGAAGGCTGCGGGGTTGGTAGGCCGCGGCGGGGCAGCTTTCCCGACCAGCGTTAAGTGGGAAGGTACCTCCCGCGCTCCAGGTACCGAAAAATATGTGGTGTGCAACGCCGATGAGGCGGAACCCGGCACCTTCAAAGACCGGGTATTGATGGAAGATGACCCGCATACCATTTTGGAAGGTCTGATGATCGCAGCCTTTGCCGTCGGCGCCAGTAAAGGCTACATTTACGTCCGCGGCGAATACCTGCGTCCCTACCAGATGATGAAAGCAGCCGTGCAGGAAGCCCGTGAAGCCGGTTTCCTTGGGGAGAATATCTTTGGCAGCGGTTTCAAGTTTGACATCGAATTGCGCCGCGGGGCTGGAGCTTATATTTGCGGGGAGGAGACTGCCCAGTTCGAGTCAATCGAAGGGAAACGCGGTTTCCCGCGCGTCAAGCCGCCATTTCCAACCACAAACGGATTATTCGGCAAACCGACCTCGATCAACAACGTTGAAACCCTGGCCAACGTGCCACTGATTTTGCGCATGGGGGCCGAGGAGTACCGCAAGATTGGCACAGAGAAATCACCTGGCCCGAAGCTGTTTTGCCTTTCGGGTGACGTGGCGCATCCGGGTTTGTACGAAGTCCCGTTTGGCACCACCTTCCGCGAATTACTTTTCGACCTGGCGGGCGGCGTACGCAGCGGGCATAGCTTACAATCCGCGCTTTTTGGTGGCGCAGCGGGTGCATTTGCTCTGGAGTCCCACCTGGATGTGCGTCTGACCTTCGAAGATTTACGCGCTGCTGGCCTTCCCCTTGGCTCCGGCGTAATCACCGTGTTTGATGAAACCCGCGATATGCGCGATATTTGTCTGCGCCTGGCTCAATTCTTTGCCGACGAGTCTTGTGGTAAATGCTACCCCTGCCAGATGGGCACCCAGCGCCAGGTTGAGATCATCCAGCGAGTTTTGGATGGACAAATCCTGCCCGCTGACTGGGACAGGCTGCAAGACATTGGTTGGACCATGACCGATGCGTCTTTGTGCGGGTTGGGTCAAACCGCCGCCAGCGCGGTGCTGAGCGCCATGAAGCACTGGCCCCACCTGTTTCAGACTCCCGAAGCACTGGCACAATAACCGAGAGGAACCGTGATGAGCGATACCATCAACCTGATCATTGACGGGAAGCAAGTATTCGTTCCGCCTGGCACCACCATCCTGGCCGCTGCGCGTGAAGCCGGCATTGAAATTCCAACCATCTGTTTTCACGAAGCAACCACCTCCAATGCGCTGTGCCGTATTTGCGTGGTGGAAGTCGAAGGATCACGGGTATTAGTGCCGTCCTGCGTGGCAAATGTCAGCGAAGGCATGAAAGTCCAGACCCAATCGGAACGCGTCATGCGCTCCCGCCGGACAATTTTAGAGATGCTGGAATCCACGGTTGACCTCTCCGACGCGCCTGAGATTCAATCCATGATCACCGAATATAAGGCTGAACCTGACCGTTACCCTCAGGCGAAAAGCCGGATTTCAACGCCTATCGACGATAACCCCATGTACCTGCGCGACTATGCCAAGTGCATTTTATGCTGGCGCTGCGTGCAAGTGTGCGCGGAAGATGCCCAGTACACCTACGCCATTAATTTCTCCGGCCGTGGCTACGATACCCAAATCAGCACCTTTTATGAAATTCCCATGCCCGAATCCACCTGCGTCTTTTGCGGGCAATGCGTGGGGGTCTGCCCAACCGGAGCACTGAAACCCAAACGCCAGTGGTTGATGGAACTTGGCCGCACCCCTGATGAGATTATGGACCTGACCCGTTCGGAACGCCGCAACCGCCGGCGCCGCGTCGAAGTCCCCTCAAACGAGCAGGCCTGACCGGAGGAATCATGTTAAAAGCTGAAAAAATCGTTTCAACGACCTGCCCATACTGCGGTGTTGGTTGTAACTTGCAGTTGCACATCCAGGATGATTTTATTTACCGGGTGACCTCGCCCTTTGATTCCGTGGTTAACCATGGGAATTTATGCGTCAAAGGCCGTTTTGGTTACGACTATATCTATAATAAGCAGCGCGTTACCACGCCCCTGATTCGCAAAACTCGGCAAGCTCCTGGCTCGCGCACCCAGGCATTTGACCGCTCCGAATGGCGCGATGCGACCTGGGATGAGGCGCTGGATTATGCCGCCGACCGTCTGGTCGAAATCTACCAGCGCGACGGCTCGCAGGCGATGGCGGTATACTGCTGCGCAAAAGCCACCAACGAAGATAACTACCTGCTGCAGAAGATGTACCGGGCTCTCTTCCGCACCAACAATGTCGATCACTGCACCCGGTTATGTCATGCTGCCAGCGTAATAGCGCTGCAAATGGCAGTCGGATCGGCTGCCATGAGCAACACGGCTGCCGAGGTAGTCGAGAGTGACGTGTTCATGTTGACCGGCTCGAATGTGTCCGAAAACCATCCGATTATTGCGCTGCAAATGAAAAAAGCGGTGCAGAAACACGGCGCCAGGCTCATCGTGGTGGATCCGCGGCGCATTGAGATGGTCAATTACGCGGCGCTCTACCTGCCGATCAAACCCGGCAGCGACGTGCCCGTGTTTTCAGCCATGGCGCATGTAATTTTGAAAGAGAATTTACAAAATACGCAGTTCATCTCTGAGCGGACAGAAAACTTCGAAGCCTTTGCTGCTTCGATGGAGAAGTTCACCCCGGAATATGCCGAAACTATTTCCGGCGTTGACCGGCAGTTGATCATCGACGCAGCTCGCATGTACGCCACAGCCGGCAAAAGCGCTATCTACTGGGCGCTTGGCATCCCTGAATCGACTCACGGCACCGCCAACGCCCTCAGTCTGATTAATCTGGCGCTGGTGACCGGACAAATCGGCCGCCGCGGCACCGGCTTGAACCCGCTGCGCGGGCAGAATAACGTCCAAGGCTCATCCGATTCCGGCGCCATGCCCTGGCACTACCCAGGTTATCAGACGGTGGACAACGAGCAAAACGCCCAGCGCTGGGAAAAAACCTGGAATATCGAACCCGGCGGTTTGAACCGCCAGCGCGGCTTAACCACCACCGAAATCCTCTCGGCTGTCCACCCCGGCGGGGTGCAAGCGCTGTACATCATGGGTGAAAATCCGATGATGTCTGAACCGAACCTGAATCATACCCGTAAGAAGATGGAAGAATTGGAATTTGTGGTCGCGCAGGACCTGTTCATCAATGAATCCGGCGCCTTTGCCGATGTTTTCCTGCCGGCAGCCGCATTTGCCGAAAAAGACGGCACCTTCACCAACACGGACCGACGCGTTCAGCGCGTGCGCCAGGCGTTCCCGCCACGCGGGGAAGCTCGCGCAGACTGGCAGATCATCTGTGACATCGCAAAACGCATCGAAAAACGACTGGGGAGGCCACAATCCGCTTACTGGGACTACACTCACCCGTCCGAAATCCTGGCGGAAATGGGCAGCAACGTCCCAGACTATGCCGGTGTACGCTATGCCAACATCGATAAAGTTGGCCTGCAGACCCCGGTCCCAACCGAAGACCATCCGGGAACGGCTTACCTCTACACGAACGATTTCCCACGTGGGCGGGGTAAGTTCCACCCGCTGGAATACGTGCCGAACGCTGAAATGCCGGACGAGGAATACCCGTTCGTCCTCAGCACCGGGCGCGTTCTGGAACACTGGCACGGCGGAACAATGACGCGCCACTCATGGATGGACGATCTTTTCCCTGAAGCTTTGATGGAAATCAACCCGGCAGACGCCGCGAGATTAGGCATCAACGACGGCGGCCCGGTGCGCGTGACTTCGCGCCGCGGGTCGATAGTCTTGCGAGCGCGGGTGACACCCAAGGCCAACCCGGGTGTGGTATTTATCCCGTTCCATTTCTGGGAAGCAGCTGCGAACATTCTGACGACCGATGCCGTCGATCCGCAGGCAAAGATCCCGGAATATAAAGCCGGCGTGGTCCGCATTGCCCCAGCCTTCGAGCAGGAGATGACCGGCGCAGTCCCGGCCCAGCCGCGCGGCCGGTATTAATTTACAGCCGGGTTACTTCCCGTCAGCTTCCTTTACCACTGCGCGCACCAGCGTCAGGAATTCATCCCATTCCTCGTTGAAAAAGTGGATGGTGATGTTGTTCAGTTCCAGATGGAAGGTGGTCTCGCCATCGGGTTCTTCGGCACGCCAGGCCATGTAGCTTTCAGTTTCAGCAATTGTGTCAGTTTTGGGTTCCATCGAGCTGCTCATCTTTTCCTCCATTGGTTGTGGTTGTTGGCGGTTGCGGTTTTCGGCTCATTTTCTGTTCTAACCCTCCAAAAAACGATCCGACCTTGCGGAAGAATGGAATGCCTTGTGGCCATTGGGCATCGTATTTCGCTTTCAGCCAATGCCAGAATCTTACGAACATAGCTCCTATAGTGTGGAAAACCGGCGGCAGTGGTTTGACCTTCCGCGTCTCAAACCCCTGCCAGGGGTCAATGTCGAATAGTTTCCTGACCACATAGGTTAAGACCAGCGTCAGGGTTGCCATGACCGGGGCGGCCAGCAGTACCCCGAGAATACCAAAAAGACTGGCGAACACGATGGCTGCCACCATCACGGCTGCGGGATGCACTTTCAAGGTATCCCCCATCATCCGCGGGACGACCACGTTATCCATCACCACGTCAATGATGATCGCGATGCCAACGACCAGGAACACATATCCAATCGGCTGAAGCCCAAAATAATTGTTTACCTGGAAGAAAGTCACCAAGCCATACGTGATCCAGGCGACCCACGGACCAACATATGGAACGAAGCGAGCCAGCCCGGCCAGCAGCGCCAGGCCAAAATAGAAATTGACCCCCAGACCGCCAAGGATGATCACATAAACGATTACCGTGATCACCAAAAGTATCATCTGCCCGCGGGCAAAAGCGTTCCAAATATTGCCAAGTTCATGCCCCAGGTGCGCCATGTCCTCCGAATACCCGGGGATTCTGAGATTAATCAACCGGGTGCGTGCGCCGCCGGAATCGGAGAGGATAAAGTACGCAACCAGCACAGTAAAAAATATCCAGCCGATGGTTGTAGCAGCGCCAGTGGCGATATTTCCGAGAATGGTGGCCGTGTTGCTAAGGATTGGTTGAATCAATCCAAGCAACTGGTTGGCCAGGTTCGTGGCGTCCAGGGTAGTCAAATCGAGTGAGAAAGGTCCAAATTCAATCGGCTCGTTGGTAATATTCTCAACAAAAGTCGGAATGTTGCGAATCTGTTCTTGCAAGAAATTGATAAGACTCTGAATCTGGTTGAATATGGCCAGGCCGCCCAGGGTCAGCAGACCGATGATGATGACCAACAGGATCAGGAGAATAATGGCAGAGGCTAATCGCCAGGATATTTTGACCCGGCGGTGCAAGAACATGGCGACCGGATAGAGCACGTAAGCCAGCAGAAAAGCGATAAACAGCGGAGCAACAATCTGCCGGAAACGAATTAGGAGACCCGCCATGAGCGCGATCAGCGTTAAGGCTACGACCAATTTGGTCGTGCTGCTCCAGCGCGGCGAGTTGCTTGTTCCTTTTGGACTACTCGAGACGATCTCGTCTGACATGCACACATCCGAATGAATTTCGTTATACCCTATTTTACCTAAAGGCTGGACGAGTGCAATAGTCCCACCGACATATTCCGCTAACCGGCTGCCGATTTAGTGCGTTGAGCGGGGAAAACATTGCCCCTCCGCTGGTAAATGGGAGGGGCAATGCATAAAATCATTTTAGGAAAGGTGTTTTCTATGGCGGGCACGCACCCGGGATCAGGAAATTCATGACCCCCGGAATTTCGCAATAGAGGTTCAGCGCATCAAAGATGGCAAAAGCGATGCATCCGCAGGCTAATACGGCGACCAGAATGATCAGAATAACGACCAGAGATACTTTTTTCTTTTTCCGCGGGCGAACTGTCGGGCGCGGCTGAGAAGGGACTTTCCCCGCGTATTCCCGGACTGGAGCAACAGCGGGAATGGGCTCTTCGCCAAAATCGCTCACCACACCTTCGGCTGGCGCAGCATACACGTCAAAGGAAGGCTGTGCCGGGGCATCCATGGGACGCAGGGAAGCGACCGTCGCATTCGGGTCAAGGCTCTCAAACAGCACATTGGTATGCTCGCCAAGGGTGATCATCTCACCTGGCCGCAAAATATAAGGGCCAGCCAACCGCTGACCGCTTACCATGGTGCCGTTCGTAGACCCGAGATCCTCGATGATGTAATTCACGCCCTGCAGAGACAACCGGGCGTGCCGGCGGGATACTTCGGGGTCGTTGATTACAAAAGTTGCGTTAATGTCGCGCCCGATGATAATTTCGCTGGTTTCGAGCGGGAATACCTGCCCACTATTGGGCCCAGATTTCAATACCAGCTTGAAGGTGGGGTTCATCGAATCCTCCTTGCTCACAATTTCTCTATTAGTTTAGCGAAATACCGCATGTGTGTCAACGTGAATAAAGGCTGAAACTCTGTCCCCATGAGTGTTTCCCTTAAATAAAACCCCGCCGTGCCGTGTGCCGCATAGTTTTGAACCTGCTTTCGCAGGCGGGGCCCTCCAACCCTGATCAGCCTTGGCCGAAGCCTATCGCTTCACAGGAGTGATGTGGGTCCCTTTAAGGGGGTGTTGGCTCAAAACCGGTCGTGCTGCATCACGAACACAGCAGGGCTAATCAATTTATATCACATAATGAAATGACTGGGTAGGATGATCGAGTCAAGGATGGCATGGGTTAATTCGTGAATCCGTGTTCAGCGCCCTTCATCTTGACAGGCCTTCGCCCGCATCCTATACTGGTCAAAATGGAAAATGGAGCTGTCCCTGCCCTTGGATGACATTCGCGCTTTTATCGCCATCGAACTCAGCCCTGAAATTCGCTCTCAGCTAGGCGAGCTAATTCAAAAATTCAAGACGCTGCACATCACCGGGGTACGCTGGGTGGCGGTCGAGAACATACATTTGACCCTTAAATTTCTCGGCAATACGAATTCGGCCAACCTGAGTAGGTTATCGAAAATTTTACAGACTACGGCTGTCGGGCATTCCCCGTTTCCATTCCAGGTGAGCGGGGTTGGCGCGTTCCCGAACAACCGCAAGCCGCGGGTAATCTGGGTGGGGTTCCAGGGGCCGGCGGCATTGAATGACTTGTTTACTGCTATCGAAGACGCGGCTTTCCAAATTGGAATTCCAACGGAGGAGCGCGGATTTTCTCCGCATCTGACGCTTGGCCGGGTCAAAAATGACGTTACCCCGGTCGAGCTTCAGGCCTTGAGCAGCGCCCTGGGCAGCCTACAGGCTGGCAACTTCGGTTCCATGACCGCGGATGCCTTCACGCTGTTCCGCAGCGACCTGCGACCGCAGGGGCCGTTGTACACGCCTCTGGCGCATTTTCCGCTCGCCGGATCGCTCGAGTGACGCGTTGCTTTTCCCATACGATCTATGTTAAAATCGACCCTATAACAAAATTTTTAGAAAGAGGTGCCAACTGAACACATTGGAAGTCGCACGCAGTGTCATAAATGCATTGGAAGACAAAAAGGGGGAAGATATTTTGCTCCTGGATATCCAAGAAATCTCTTCATTCGCCGATTATTTCGTTATTTGCTCCGGCACCAGTGATCGGATGCTGGATGCACTGGCGGATGAGGCGTCACAGAACGCTAAAAAGAATTTTCAAATCATCGGCCGCATCGAAGGCGGCCCCAGATCAGGCTGGATGGTAGTCGACCTGGGGGATGTGGTGGTTCATTTATTTTCACCGGAACAGCGTGATTATTATCGATTAGAAGAATTGTGGGAAAAGGGTAAAGTACTGGTCAGATTGCAATAATTCATAATACCGGTATTGGGAAGCTGCAATGACCAGCCTTCAAACCATTTTCGGGAGGGGAAATGAAAAACAAGGGCTTGTGGCAAATTGCCGTTATCCTGGGGGTTTTGGTGGTGATTCTGACGGGCTGCTCGCCCGCCATCCCAACCACTGCATCGACCCCAACCGCTACCGCACCACCCAACGCCTTGATCCGTTTCCGGGGTGATTTTTTCTCCACCTCCGGCGAGTGCGCATATTGCCACACCGGAATGTCCGATGCTGCCGGTACAGACGTTTCGATTGACAGCGCCTGGCGTTCCTCGATGATGGCCAATTCCACCCGCGACCCGTATTACCGCGCATCGGTGCGGTCTGAAACACTGGCTTACCCCGAGCATCAGACCGCGATCGAAAAGAAATGTTCCATCTGCCATATTGGCATGGCCTACCACACCGCTGAAAACAGCGGGCAATCCATCCAAATGCTTCCCGGCCAGGGATTCCTTGACCCGTCAAATGCCCTCTACCCGCTGGCAGCCGACGGGGTCTCCTGCTCCTTATGTCATCAAATTCAAGCGGGCGGATTCGGCTCGGTGGAAAGCTACAGCGGCGGCTATGAGGTTGACAGCCAGACTCCAGCCGGGGAGCGTTTTGTGTTCGGTCATTTTGCCGTGGCGGACGCCATGGCTGCGGTGATGAAAAGCGCCAGCGGCTTTCAGCCGCAGCAGACCGACTTTGTCAAACAGTCGGAGATTTGCGCGGTGTGCCACAACCTGTTCACACCGTATATTACCAATGCCGGAGAATTGAGCACCGAATTGTTCCCGGAACAAACCCCGCATCTGGAATGGCAGCACTCGGTTTACCAGACTGGCGCTTCCTGCCAGGTGTGCCACATGCCAGCAGCCGTGGGCGATGTTGCCCTGGCAAACACCGGCAGCCCGCTGCGCACCCCCTTCATGCAGCACACCTTTGCTGGCGGTAACGCCTACATGCTGAATATCCTCTCAGCCAACGCCGAAGCTCTGGAGGTCACTGCCACCCAGGAACAGTTGACGGATACCCGCACCGCCATCCTGGATTTGCTGCAACAGCGCAGCGCTGCCCTGACCGTAACGACTAAGACTGAAGCCGAAACGCTGGTGGTTGTGGTCAAAGTGGCCGTGCAGACCGGGCATAAGCTGCCCACCAGCTTTCCATCCCGCCGCGCCTGGCTGCATGTGACCGTCAAAGACAGCGCAGGTGCTGTCCTATTTGAATCCGGCGCCTGGCAGGCGGATGGCATGATCCTGGAAAATGACAATGACCGCGATGCGAGCCTGTTCGAGCCGCATTACAGCGAAATTAACCAACCGGATCAAGTTCAGATCTATGAAACGATTATCGGCGACCCGGACGGAAAGGTGACCACTGCCTTGCTGCGCGCCAAGTCTTACCTGAAGGACAACCGCCTGCTGCCAACCGGCTTCGATAAAGCTACTGCCAGCGCTTACATAGGCGTTTACGGAGAGGCGGTGGATGACGAGGATTTCATCGGCGGCGGAGACCTGGTGATCTACCGCGTTCCAGCCGCATCCGGTGAATATACGATCGAGGTTGAACTACTCTACCAGTCGATCGGTTACCGCTGGGCCGAAAAATTCCGGGACGAGGACAACCCGGAAGGAGCGGAGTTTTATGGTTATGCCGATAATCTGCAAAACATTCCCGTGGTCATTGCCAGTCAGTTTGTTAAAGGGAAGTAGGCAGGTTATTCATTAAACCAGCACGTCTAAAACCAGCGCCAGGAATATGAACGCCAGGTACATGCTCGAATAACGGTACATCGTCCACGCCACCTTGTTGCCCGGCTTGCGCAGCACGTTCCAGGCGGTATAGATCAACCACAGGCCAAGCACAACCGCTGAAACCAGGAACAGGCTGCCGGTCATTTTGAAAAGCGGCATCAGCAAGGTAAGGGCGACCAGTTCAAGCGTGTAAATAAAGATCTGCGTGCGGGTTTGCTGCTCCCCCTTGACCACCGGTAGCATCGGCACGCCAGCCCGGGCGTAATCATTCTTGCGCACAATGGCGAGCGCCCAGAAATGCGGCGGCGTCCACATGAAGACGATGGCGAACAGGAACAACGACGGCACGTTCAGCGAACCAGCCGCCGCCGCCCAGCCAACCAGCGGCGGGATAGCGCCCGCACCACCGCCGATGACAATATTTTGCACCGTCGCATACTTCAACCAGACACTGTACAACAGCACGTAATACACCATGCCAGCCAGCGAGAGCACCGCTGCCAGCAAGTTGACAAAGCCTGCCAGGATGAAAAATGCCGCCAGGCAGGCGCCCAGCCCGTAAGCCAGCCCCTCGGCAGGAGTCAGCGCTCCAGACGGCAGCGGCCGCTGGGCAGTGCGCTGCATCTGACCGTCGATCTCGCGGTCGATCACCTGGTTCAGCGCGGATGCTCCCCCAGCCGCCAGCGCGCCGCCCAGCATGGTCCAAAACGCTAGCCAAAAGTCGGGCATTTCTTTGCCGCCGACCACCATGCCGGCAAAGGTGGTGACCAGCAGCAGCACGACAATAATCGGTTTATTGAGCATCAGGAAAGCTTTGAACCGTTTGACGCCCGCTGGACGGGCAGCTTCCTCTACTACTGCGACTGCTTCTTTCTCCACGGACGCAGCGGTGAGTGTCACCACCAGCGCTGCCCACAAAGCAGCCGTGGCAGCGGCATGCAGCGCTACCAGGTCTAGCGGGTAACCGCGGCTCACCTTGAGCGCGCTGATCAGCACCTGCCCGGTAAACAACAGCCCGACCGCCGTTGCGCTGGTGAGAACGACCGGCTGGCGGTAATGCTTGCGCCAGGCAGTGTAAAACAGGGCTGCGGCCAGAACGCCGGCTGCCACGGTCAGGATGCGATGAGAGAAGGCCAGCCAACCTGACGGACTGTCCGGTAGTCCGCCGGAGCACAGCGGCCAACCAGCGCAGGCTTGCCCACCACCCGCAGCTGCCAGCCATGCCCCGGATACCATCAACACAAAGACAGCCAGCAGCGTTGCTGCTGCCAGTCGCGAGAATCCCGAGCGGAAGGTAATTGACGTATGGGTTTCACCGGTTACATTCCCGAGCACAGCAGCCGCGGTGACCAAAGCCATGACAATCAGCGCCAGGCCAAGATGAAGGTTGGACAACCAGGCGGCATTCAGGCTGCCTACGATGTCCGCACCAACCACCGTTTCAGCGAGAATGCCTACCAAAGCGGATGCCAGCAAGATTTGCACGCTGCGGCGCGTTGTCCGGCGGGTGAACGCCCAGATTGCAATCCCGAGCACGGCGGCGGCCGCCGCCGCTGCCAGCACGCGGTGAGCCATCTCAAGCTGGGCAGCCAGACCCGCAGGAATGCCCCACTGACCATAACAGGTTGGCCAATCCGGGCAAGCGCCTTCGGTTCCGTCAAATCGAACCAGATAGCCTGCCATCACCAGTAAAAAGGTAAGGACCGCAACAGCGATCAATACCCGCTGGAACCCATCCTTATGTTTCTTCACATTTTCCATTTAGGATACTCCTCCCTGATCAACCACGGGCTGTCCAACCGCCTCTTCCGCCTGGCGGGATTGTTTTCCGATCTGCCGGCGCACGAAAAAGGGATAACCCAGCCCGAGAATGGTTGCAAACGTGAACCATTGCAGCGCATAACCCTGGTGCGGACCTTCGCTGATTTCAATTTCCGGCAGGCTGCGGTAAGGCAGACTTACCCAGGCCGCGTCAGGCGCCTGGTCGATGTAAACTGGCAGCATCTTCAAGCCGGATTGCGCAGTGATGCGCGGTACATTGACCACGTTCCAGGCGTCCAGACGCGTCTCACCCGGAGCTAAAGTCGGATCAGGCACTCCGCCGAAATCCGGTTTTTCCAACGACCGTCGAATCATCCCCTGCACGGTCACCGTGCCGGGTTCATAATATTTAACTCTGGCAGCCGCATCCTCAAAAGGGATCCAGCCGCGGTCAACCAGCACGTACCAGTCGGTCCCGGCCACCCTCAGCGGCGTCAACACATGAAAACCAAGGCGGTTGTCCCACACCTGGTTGCGCAGCAGCACTTCCTGGCTAAAATCGTAGCTGCCTGTCACCGCCACGCGCCTATATTCCATGTCAAACAGTCCGTTCACCGGTTGGCTGGCGTTTAAATCCAGGGTCGGTGCAGTCATCTGACTGGTTACGCGCGCATTGAAGGCTCGCCGCCACTCCAGCCGGTCCAACTGCCAGATGCCCAGGCGGATTAATACGCCCACACCAGCAATGACTAGTACAGTCGTAAGGATCCAGCGAAAAGTAAGCAGACGTTTCAACATAGGCTTATTTACCGCTCCGGAGCGGGCTGAGGCGGATTGGGCGGCATGGGGATGGCGATCAGCGTGTACAACCAAACCAGCATCCAGGTCGGCAAGCCAATGGAGAGGATTCCCAACACCCGGTCTGAGGCTTTTGCTCTGGCAACCACCTCGATATCGATGCTTTGCGACGCCTGGAAGGTGCAGGACAGGCTGTAACTGCTCGGCCGGTCGAGCGTGAGCACGCTGGACGATTCGGCTGGAATCCACAGCGGACCCAGCTGGTGACTGACTGAATCCATATTGCGCACGATAATTTGATCATCCTCGGCAAAACGCATATCGGGCAGCGCCGGCCCGGGCTTCCCCTGGGCAATTTCCGCGGCTGTGCCGGGAGGAATCAGAATTTCGATTTGTCGCGGCGCGCGCTCAGACTGGTTTTTGACCATCTGGTATGAGACCTCCGCCACCAGGTAGGCGAAAACCATGCAAACCAGAAAAGTTATTCCCAGGCGGATTAATGCGGCGCGCACCATGGGGCTCATCTCATTTTTCTTTCAACAAGAAGCGAATGTCAGC